>JANXMB010000074.1 GCA_025354865.1 Acetobacteraceae bacterium
GCGGGGCAAGGGGTTGGACGCCGATCTGGCCACCGTCGAGCGCGACATGCGCGACCGCGACGCTCGCGATTCCGCTCGGGCAACCGCGCCCTTGAAGCCGGCGGACGACGCGGTGACGATCGACACCTCGGCCATGGACGCCGAGGCAGCGTTCCAGGCGGCGCTGACGGCGGTGCGGGTGCGCTTGGCTGCGGGTTAGTACGAAACCGACCCAATACGCAGGGCGATCGCGGCGGTTGCCTTGACTCCCAGCGGTTTCGGCGTATGTGTCGCCGCACCCTCAACCGGCCTGCGCCCCTGGCGCGGGCAAGCCGTGTTTATCCATTGGAAAATGCGCACACCACGGCACCTCCGGGGCCAGACCCGGACCTCCGTAACGGAACACACGAACACATGGCACTATCCGCCGCCGCCCGGGCCCAAGCGCCCGCGCAAGACCATTTCATGGGTGAAGATTTCGCGTCCCTGCTGGACGAAACCCTGGGCAAAGACACCGGCTTCGACGGTTCCGTCGTCACCGGGCGCATTGTCCGCCTGACCGACGAATACGCCGTTGTCGATGTCGGTCTGAAATCCGAAGGGCGCGTCGCCCTCAAGGAATTCGGCCCCCCCGGCTCCGTCCCCGACATCAAGCCCGGCGATACCGTCGAATTGTATGTCGAGCGGTACGAAGACCGCGACGGCTCGATCGTCCTGTCGCGCGAGAAGGCGCGGCGCGAGGAAGCCTGGACCAACCTGGAAAAGGCGTTCGAAGCGCAGAAGCGCGTCGATGGCACCATCTATGGCCGGGTCAAGGGCGGGTTCACCGTCGATCTCGGCGGCGCCGTGGCGTTCCTGCCGGGCTCCCAGGTCGATATCCGTCCGGTCCGCGACGTCGCCCCGCTGATGGGCAATCCGCAGCCGTTCCAAATCCTGAAAATGGACCGCGCCCGCGGCAACATCGTTGTCTCCCGCCGAGCGGTGCTCGAAGAGACGCGCGCCGAACAGCGCAGCGAGTTGATCCAGGGGCTGAAGGAGGGTCAAATTCTCGACGGCGTGGTGAAGAACATCACCGACTACGGCGCATTCGTGGACCTGGGCGGCGTCGATGGGCTGCTGCATGTCACCGATATCGCGTGGCGCCGCATCAACCACCCGTCCGAGGCCCTGGTCATCGGCCAGCCGGTCAAGGTGCAGGTCATCCGCTTCAACGCCGAGACCCAGCGCATCAGCCTGGGCATGAAGCAGTTGGAGTCCGATCCGTGGGAAGGCGTTGCCGCCAAATACCCGCCGGGCGCCCGCTATTCCGGCCGCGTCACCAACATCACCGACTACGGCGCCTTTGTGGAGCTGGAACCCGGTGTCGAAGGCTTGGTGCACGTCTCCGAAATGTCCTGGACCAAAAAGAACGTCCATCCGGGCAAGATCGTCGCCACTTCGCAGGAAGTCGACGTCATGGTTCTGGATGTCGATAGCTCCAAGCGCCGGATTTCGCTGGGCCTCAAGCAGGTGCAGCGCAACCCGTGGGAGGAATTCGTCGAACTGCATCCGATCGGTAGCGAAGTCGAAGGCGAAATCCGCAACATCACGGAATTCGGCCTGTTCGTCGGGCTGTCCGCCGACATCGACGGCATGGTCCACATGTCCGACCTGTCGTGGGACGAAGCCGGCGAAGCGGCGATGGCAGCCTACGAAAAAAGCCAGATCGTCCGTGCGAAGGTGCTCGACGTCGATGTGGAAAAAGAGCGCATCAGCCTGGGCATCAAGCAACTGCGCGACGATCCGGCCGCTTCGGTCCTCGGGTCCGTGCACAAGGGCGATGTCGTGACCTGCGTCGTGTCCGCCATCCAAGCGAACGGCATCGAAGTGAAGGTCAACGACGTGCTGACCGGCTTCATCCGTCGTGCCGAACTGGCCCGCGACAAGGCCGATCAACGCCCCGATCGCTTCGCCGTCGGCGAAAAGGTCGATGCGAAGATCACCGCCGTGGACCGCGCAGCCCGCAAGCTGACGCTGACCATCAAAGGCAAGGAAGTCGAAGAAGAGAAGCAGGCGATGCAGGAATTCGGTTCGTCCGACTCCGGCGCGTCGCTGGGCGACATCCTGGGTGCGGCGATCCGTCGTCGCAACATGGCTCAGGAAGGCTAAGGTTCGTAGGGTCGCATGACTCTCGAAACCGACTTGCTACTGGACAGGCGGCGTCTCAAGCGCCGCCTTGTCTTTTGGCGCAGCTTTGCGGTCCTGTCGGTCGCCGTCGCACTGCTGGTTGCGGTGCGCGGCGGCGGCAGCAACCTGCCGAGCGGCGCGGACCATGTCGCCCGCCTGTCCGTCGTCGGCCTGATCGCCGAAGACCGCAAATTGACCGAGGCAATCGACAAACTCGCCACCGATAGTTCGGTCAAAGCCCTGATCGTCGCGATCGACAGCCCCGGCGGCACCGTCTCCGGCGGCGAAAGCCTCCACAACGCCATCGCTCGGGTTGCCGCAAAAAAGCCGACCGTCGCCGTCATGGGCGGGGTCGCGGCGTCGGCCGGGTATATGATCGCAGTTTCCACCGAGCGCATTTTCGCCCGCGAATCCACCCTGACCGGCTCGATCGGTGTGTTGCTGGAAACCGGCGAACTGTCCGGGCTGCTGGACAAGGTGGGCATCTCGGCGGAGACGATCGTGTCCGGTCCGCTGAAGGATCAGCCAAGCCTGACGCATAAATTGTCGGAGCCAGGGCGGGCGGTGCTGCACGGTTTGGTGCAGGACATGTACGACCAATTCGTCGGCATGGTCGTCGCCGGCCGACCCCTGACGCAGGAGGAGGTCCGTAAACTCGGCGACGGTCGCCCCTACACCGGACGGCAGGCGCTGGCCCTGAAACTGGTGGACCAGATCGGCGAAGAGCGGGATGCCCGCGCATGGTTGGCCGCCAAAAAGGACGTGCCGATCGCCCTGCCGATCGAAGACGTGACCACCACCGGCCTGCTGAGCCGAACGCTGTCCAGCACGCTGGGACCGTTGTTCGATGGTGTGTGGAAAACGGTTGTTTCCCAAAGTGTTAGACTTGACGGGGCCTGGGCTGTCTGGCAGCGTACGAATGACCTTTGACAGGGGCCCTCTGTGACGAAATCCGAATTGATCGCCGGTCTCGCGGCTGACAACCCGCATCTGCGTGGTCAGGATGTGGAGGTCATTGTCGCCACGATTTTCGACCAGATCACCGAGGCTCTGGCGCGCGGGGAACGGGTGGAACTGCGCGGATTCGGCGCCTTCACCATCAAGCACCGCGACGCCCGCACCGGCCGCAACCCCCGAACCGGCGAAGCGGTGCCGGTCGAGGAAAAATCGGTCCCGTTCTTCAAAGCCGGCAAAGAACTCCGCGAGCGCGTCAACACCGGCAAGCCCACCCGCAGCCGCGCGCGGAGCTAGCGCCGCGCCATGAAGCGCGTTCTACACCTGTTGGCGGCCGCGCCCCCTTTGCTTCTGCTGGCCCTGTTCGCCGGGTCGAACCGCGAACCGGTCTTGCTGAAATTGTGGCCGAGCGACTTCAGTTTGGAAATGCCGCTGGCGTTGGCGATTTTGGCGGCGGCGGCGATCGCCTTCCTGGGTGGCGGCTTTGTCGTTTGGATCGGTGCCTTTCGGCTGCGCCGGCAATTGCGCCGGTCGGAAGAGGCGGTGCGTCTGTTGGAAGAGCAAATTCGCGGGCTGCGCGCGCAAAATCGGATGCCTGCCCCTCCCTCCGCTCCTTAGAGCGTGATCGCTTGAGGTTGACTTCAACCTCGGGCGTGAATCACCCTCTCAAACAAAGGCTTAGACCATGATCCAACGCCGAGATCGCGTGCGACCTCAAACGATCATGGTCTAGGCTGCCATGTCCGCCGATAAACTGATCGTCGCCCTCGATACCACCGACCTTGCGCAGGCTGCGGCCTGGGCGCCGCCGCCAACGATCAGGCTCGCACCATGACCCCGGCCGAGGCGATCGACGCCGGCGCCAATTGGATCGTGGTTGGGCGTCCGATTACCGGCGCTCGCGATCCCGGGGCCGCCGCTGTGGCGATCGCCGGGTCGTTTCCGTGATCCGGGTCAAAATCTGCGGCCTCAACGACCCCGCCGGGTTCGACGCGGCCGTCCAAGCCGGCGCCGATTGGCTCGGTTTCGTGTTCTTCCCGCCGTCCCCTCGCTTTGTGACCGCCGAGCAGGCCGCCGGATTATCGGCGCGGCAGCCGGGCGGACCGCCGCGCGTCGGCCTGTTCGTCGATCCGACCGAGGATGCGATCGCCGCCGTCCTGCGGGAGATGCCGTTGGATATCCTGCAACTGTATGGGCGTCTCCCCGACCTCACAGCGTTGCGGGCGCGCTTTGGACTGCCGATCTGGCGGGCTATCGGGATCGAGACCCAGACCGATTTGCCGATCGACAACCGCGAGGCCGATTGTCTGTTGCTGGAGGCCAAGCCCCCGCCGGCCGCGACCCGTCCCGGCGGGAATGCGGCCCGCTTCGATTGGTCCGTCATGCATGGTTGGACCGCACCTTGCCCCTGGGTTTTGGCCGGCGGACTGACGCCTGCGAACGTCGCGGAGGCTATTCGGGCGACCGGCGCCACGGCGGTCGATGTGTCGTCGGGCGTCGAGCGCGCCAAGGGCGTCAAGGACCCTGCGGCGATCCGAGCCTTTATTGCGGAGGCACGCGCGGCGGGCGGCTGAGGGAAATTACTTCTTCCGCATGTTCCAGAACACGACGTGCTCGGGGACATCCAGTACACCCTGCAATGAATCGCGCCAGACCGCCGGCATCAGATATTGGCCGTAGGGGATGGCCAGCCCGATCTCCATCGCGTGACGCTGGATTTCCACCGCCAGGGCCTTCGCCTTCACTGGATCCGATTCCTTCAGCCAGGCGGCGCGCAGTTTTTCGTGCGGCGCGTCGCAGGGCCAACCCGGAAACGCTTTCTCGCAATTGGCCGGGGCTTGGATGGAGAAAGCGGGATTGGCGCTGGCGACCTGACCGCCGGTGGTCAGGAAGATATGCCATCCGTTCGGGGCGGGTCCTCGGATCGTGCGGCGGGCGGTGATGGTGCCCCAATCGACGGTTTGCAGATCGACATTCACCCCGGCTTTGCGCATCGCCGCGACCATGACCAGCGTGGCGTTGTGCTGCATGACCTGATCGGTGGCGTCCAAAACGACGATCGGTTCGTCCTTGTAGCCGGCATCGCGCAACGCCTTCATCCCGCGCTTGAGCCGGACGTCCTCGGGGTCTGTGGAGAGCAGCCATTCGGTGCCGGCTTCCGATCCCATGGCCGATCCGCACATCATCAGTGCGCCGCAGACCTGCCCATCGGTCAGGTTGCCCATGACGGCCATGATCATGTCGGGTTGGTGGACGAAGTTCTGAATGGCGACGCGAACGCCCTGTTTATCCATGGGTGGATTGGTCCAATTCAACCGCATCTGCCCCTGAATGCCGATCGGCCAGAGCGAATGGACGATCAGCCCCTTGGTCGCTCGCAAATCGGCGATCAGATCGGGAGGGGCGAACTGGACGAAATCGACCTCGCCGGTTTTCAGGGCGGCGGTTTGGGTGGTGGGATCGACGATATTGAGCCACTCGACCCGATCGACATAGACGGTCTTCCCGCCCGAGATGCTGGAAGGTGGTTCGGCTCTTGGGATGTAATTCAGGTTCTTACGATAGACCACTTTGCTGCCGGCCACCCATTCGTCCCGCTTGAACACGAAGGGACCGGACCCGATGGGATCGACGATCTGCTTATTCACCGCCAGCCCATCCACGATCCGCGCGGGAAAGATGAAGCTGGGGACGGCCGAGGGCTTGCCGAGGCTGAAAATAAGCTGCGGAAATGGCTCTTTCAGCACGATGCGAAAGTCCTTGTCGCCGTCGGTTTCCAGCGCGGCCAGGACATGGGCGATGAATTGCCCGGCGGAATCCACCAGCATCCAGCGTTTCAGCGATGCGACGACATCGGTCGAGGTTACCGGCACCCCGTCGGAAAAGGCCAAGCCGCTGCGAAGCTTGAAGCGGTATGTCAATTTGTCGTCGGAGACCGACCAAGCCTCGACCATTTGCGGTTGCGGCACGCCTTGCGCGTCGGTGCCGAACAGGGTGTCGTACACCATATAGGCGTGGATGCGGGTCTGCGGGGCGATCGTCCACAAGGGATCCAGACTGCGGAGATCGCCGTTCATGACCGCTCTGACCGTTGAATCGGCGTGAACCGGCGCGGCGAGCAGCATCGGGCCGAGCAGCCAGGATGCGAGACGTGACCTGGAAGTCATGCGTTTCTCCCTGCGGTGCGGTTTTGGGGCGTCCGGCTGTACCGCCTTCGACCATCGCGCTCCCGTCCGGCACCTTATGCGCGAGAGGGAACCACACATCCGGCCCGATGCAAACGCCGGGGTGATCCGGCGCAGCGGACCGGACGAAGATGGCGGGTATGACATCGGGCGCCCATAAGCTATAAGGCCGGCATGCACGCGGCGCGCTCGCTGATTCGTATTGCCGTCAATGTCGCTCTGGATGCGCTCCTGGCGGCAGTTGCGGTCCCGGTGGCGCGTTGGATCGCCGATCCGGCCGGCAGCATCATGACTCCGTTCTGGCTGATCCCTGCCGGCGCGTTGGCGTTGTCGCTCGCCGGTATCCCCTTCCGTTTGTCCCGCCAATACTGGCGCTTCGCCGGGATCGAGGACCTGCTGACCGTCGCCGCCAGCAGCGCGACCGGCGCCGCCTTGTTCGCCGCGATGGCGCTGATGGGCGGTGCGACCTCCTCCAACCCCGCCTTCCCCGTCGTGCACGCCTTCACCCTTCTGGTGCTGCTTGGCGCCCCGCGCGTGGCCTACCGCCGTGTGCGCTTGCGCGCGACCGCGCCGGTCCCACAGGGGGATCTGGCCTCGATTCTCCTGGTGGGAGAAGGGGAGGACGCCGATCTGTTTTTGCGCGCCATGGCGCAGGATCGCCGCCGGTCTTTCCAGGTGGAGGGCATTCTGGCCCCGACCGCGCGCCTCACCGGCCGGCGCATCCAAGGCTACCCGATCCTGGGCTCGGTCGCCGATGCCGGTTCGGTGCTCGAAGCCTTGCGGGAAGATGCTCGGTTGCCGGACATGCTGGTGATTGCCTCGCCCGATCCGTCGGGGGCGTTTCTGACCACCGTCCTGGCGCAGGCGGATCGGTTCGGGTTGCAGGTGCGCCGCGCCCCGAGGCCGACGTCCCTTGACGCGCATACCGGCCCCGACCGCTCGGGATCGCTCGAATTGAAGCCCGTCGCGATCGAGGATTTGTTAAACCGAGCACAGGTGCCGCTGGATCGCGATGGGATGGCGCGGTTGATACAGGGGCGGCGGGTGGTGGTGACCGGCGCCGGCGGCACAATTGGTAGCGAATTGGCGCGGCAGGTCGCGGCATTCGGTCCGTCCAATTTGATCCTGATCGATAACGGCGAATTCGCGCTGTGGCAGATCGATCTGGAGCTGGCGGAAACCCACCCCGGTGTGCCACGCCGGGCCGTGATCGCCGACGTGCGCGACGAAGCTCGTATTCGTGCCGTGTTCGAAGATGTGCGCCCGGAACTGCTGTTCCATGCCGCCGCGCTGAAACACGTGCCAATGGTCGAAGCCAACCCGCTAGAAGGGCTGCTGACCAACGCCGCCGGCACCCGCCATGTCGCCGATGCCGCGCGAGCGGTGGGCACTCTGGCAATGGTGCTGATTTCTACCGACAAGGCGGTGAACCCGACCAGCGTCATGGGGGCGTCCAAGCGCCTCGCGGAAATGTATTGTCAGGCGCTGGACATTCAGGCGCGGCTCTCGGGCACGGGGATGCGCTGCATCACGGTGCGGTTCGGCAACGTGCTGGGTTCCACCGGGTCCGTTGTGCCGCTGTTCCAGCGCCAGTTGGCGCGCGGCGGGCCGCTCACCGTGACCCATCCCGACATGCAGCGGTATTTCATGACGGTGCGGGAGGCCGTGGGTCTGGTTCTGCAAGCCAGTGTGCTGCGGGTGGGCGACGCCGACCTGCCGCTGTCGAGGGATGGCGGTATCTTCGTCCTCGACATGGGCGAGCCGGTGAAAATCGTCGATCTTGCGCGGCAGATGATCCGGCTGGCCGGGCTGCGGCCGGAGGAAGACGTCGAAATCCGTTTCACCGGCCTTCGCCCCGGGGAAAAACTGTTCGAGGAACTGTTCCACGGCAAGGAACCGCCGGTCCCGACCGGGCATCCGGGCCTGCTGATGGCATCCCCGCGCACCGCCGATCCGGCGATCGTCGGGCGGACGCTGGATGAAATCGCGGCTGCGTGCCGGGGCGGGCAACCCCGGTTGGCCCTGCTGCTGCTGGGCCGGTCGATTCCGGAATTCGAACATAACGCCGACGGTGCCTCCGGCGAGGCGCGGGCGTGATGCAAACGGCAATAAATCGTGTCGCCGCCGCGCTTGCCATAGCGCCCGCGATCGGCACATTGCCGCGATAGTTTCCTAGGACCAGCCTGGGAATCGCACGGTTTCAAAGAGTTCCGCCATGACCGAGACACAGCGCGCGCCGATCCCTTTCCTCGACCTGAAAGCCCAGCAGGCGCGCATCGCGGTGGACCTGCGCCGGCGGATCGATGCCGTCCTGGCGCACTGCCAGTTCGTCATGGGACCGGAAGTCGCCGAATTGGAAGCCGCTTTGGCGAAATTCTGCGGCGCCCGGCACTGCGTCGGCGTGAGTTCCGGCACCGACGCGCTGCAAATTGCGCTGATGGCCGAAGGCATCGGCCGGGGCGACGCGGTGTTCCTGCCGGCTTTCACCTACACCGCGACGGCCGAGGTGCCGTTGGTGCTGGGTGCCACGCCGGTGTTCGTCGATGTCGATCCGCGCACCTTCCAAATCGATCCGGCGCATCTGGAACAGCGCATCGCGGCGGTGCGGGCGGGTGGAACGCTGACGCCGCGCGCCTTGATCGGCGTCGATTTGTTCGGCCAACCCGCCGACTGGCCAGCCTTGTCGGCGATTGCTCGGCGGGAGAATTTGTTCACCATCGACGATCTCGCGCAGAGTTTCGGCGGATCCTTGCATGGGCAAATGCTGGGCAGTCAGGCCGATGCGACCGCGACCAGCTTCTTCCCGTCCAAACCCTTGGGCGCCTACGGCGATGGCGGCGCGTTGTTCACCGAAAGCGACGAACGCGCCGCCTTGTTCCGCAGCCTGCGCACCCATGGGGAGGGACCGACGCGCTACGAAGTGCTGCGGACCGGCATGAACGGGCGGTTGGATTCGATGCAGGCCGCCATTCTCCTGTCGAAGCTCACCGTCTTCCCCGAGGAACTCGCCGCCCGCGAAAAGATTGCTCGTTATTATGACTCCCGGCTGGGCAATGCGGTGACCATCCCGGCCCGAGTGCCGAACAGCACCAGCGCCTGGGCGATTTATGCGATCCTGCTGAAGGATGGCGCGGACCGCGACGCGGTGCAGGCGAAATTGCGCGCCGACGGGGTGCCGACCGCCATTTACTATCCGCGGCCGTTGCATCTGCAACCGGCCTATCGCACCGCGCACGACGGCGTTGCGTTGCCGGTGTCGGAAGATTTGGCCGGCCGTATTCTTGCGTTGCCGATCCATCCCGATCTGGACGATGTTGCGGTGGAGCGTATCTGCGACGCGGTGCTCGTCGCCGTCGGATAGTTATCGTATCGCGTGTTTGTGGAGGATCCCATCGTGCAAGCGACCTTGAACAACGGCGTTGTTGCGGAAAGCGACGATATCGTCGAAATCGGCGGCTACCATTATTTCCCGCCGGATGCCGTGCGGCTGGACTGGCTCGAAAAAGCGCCAAAGACCGATCGGGACAAGGAATGCCCGCACGGCGTCCAGTTCTACGACGTTGTCGTCGATGGCACGCGCGCCGTTCGGGGCGCCTGGAGCTATGAGGCACCGCAGCCGAAAATGGCCACGATCGGCGGACGCTTCGGCTTTTGGGAGGACGTGGCGGTTTCCTGACGCCTGGGTTAGGCTGGCTGGAAATAAGGTCTGGATCGCGATGCGTTCGCTCTCGCTTCCGTATCGCGATCCAAGATTATTGTTCGGTCGCGCGATTCAGACCTACGGTGATTTCACCTTCGGTCATCGCGCTTGAGGAAACGCAGCATGCTCGGCCCCCTCGTCGATACGCACGCCCATATTTATCTGGCGAATTGTCCGGTTGTTCCCGGCGCGACGCATCGTCCCGAGCGGTCGTTTACCGACGCGGATTTCGTTCGGACTCTGGACGAGAATGGGGTGTTGTTCGGGGTTATCGCTGCTGCCAGTTTCATGGGTAGTTACAACGATTATTCATTGCAGGCCCTGCGCCAACATCGTCGCCTGCGGGCGACCGCGATCGTCGAGCCGGACGTGACGTTGCCCGAATTGAAGGCGATGGACGAAGCCGGCATCGTCGGCATTCGGTTTTCGTTGCGCAATTACGCCGGCACGCCGGACCTGACCGGGCCGGAATACCAACGGCTGCTGCGCCGTGTCGCCGACCTCGATTGGCATGTGCATCTATATGCCGAGGGCGAGCGCATCGCCGCCCTGGCGCCGCTGCTGCTGGACTCCGGCGTCAAGCTGGTGATCGATCATTACGGCAATCCCGATCCGGCGCTGGGCGAAAATTCCCCCGGTTTTCAGGCGGCTTTGCGGGCTTTGGCGACTGGGCGCGGCTGGGTCAAGGTGTCCGGGCCGTATCGTTCGCCGGGTTGCGACCATCCCGCCCTGGCCGCGCGGTTGTTGCAGGAGGCGGGTCCGGAACGGTTGCTGTTCGGCAGCGATTGGCCGTTTGTGGGGCACGAAACGACGGTCTCTTATCGGGACACCGTCGATTGGTTCGAAACAGCAATACCCGACCCGACGATCCGCGATCGTATCGGCCGCACCGCAGCCCGCTTGTACAGGTTCGCATGATGTTACGTTTATTTATCGCCGCCTGCGTCGCCATCGTTTCGATTGCAACTGCTCGGGCCGAAACCGAACAATTGAACCTCGGGGTTCAGCGCGGCATGACGTATTTGCCGTTCATTGTCATGCAGCACGAACATTTCGTCGAACAACGCGCCGCTGCGGCCGGCATGCCTGGGCTGAAGGTGACGTTCAACGTGTTCTCCGGCGGGCCGGCGATGACCGACGGTTTGTTGTCGGACACCATCGATGTCGCGGCCACCGGCATCCCCTCGTTTCTGGCGCTTTGGGCTAAGGGGAGGGGCAAGCTCGCGGTGAAGGGGTTGTCGTCCTACGGCACGCTGCCGATCGCGCTGGTCACGCGCAGCCCCAATGTCAAAACCCTGGCCGATTTTACCGATAAGAACCGGATCGCCACGCCGGGGGTCAAAACCTCCACCCAGTCGATTTTCCTGCGCATGGCGGCGGAGAAAATGTACGGTCTGGCGCAGGTAGATCATTTCGATTCGATCACTGTGGGCCGGGGCCATCCCGACGCGATGGCGGCCATGCTGGGCAATACCGAAATCGACAGCCATTTCGCAATCCCGCCCTATTTGCAGCAGGAATTGCGCGCCCCCGGTGTGCATGTCGTTGCGACGTCGGAGGAAATTGTCGGCGGAACGGTATCGAACGGTACGATTTTCCTGACGGTCCGCTTCGCCGAGGCCAATCCCAAAGTGGTTGCCGTCCTTTACGCCGGATTGAAGGATGCCCTCGATCTGATCGGCCGCGATCCCAAGCGGGCGGCGGTCGATTATCTGGCGGTATCCGGGGAGCGGACGACGCCGGAGGAAATCCAGGCGCTGATCGCAATTCCAGGCACCGTCTACGACATTGCGCCGCACGGGATTGTGGCAATGGCGAAATTCCTGCACCGCACCGGCATGATCGCGACTGCACCCAACGACTGGAAAGAGATGTATCTCCCGCTGGTGTGGGACGAGCCGGGAAGTTAGATGTAGAAGCGGCGGATTCAAGTGATCGTCGCAACACTCGATGGGTTCGGTTGGCGACGCTTACGATCGCGTCATGTGCGAAAGCTTCCTCGCCACCCTGGAATGCGAGTTGCTGGACGGCCGCCGGTTCGCGTCCCAGGCTGCGGCGAAGATGGCCTGCTTCAGCTTCATCGACGGCTGGTACAACCCCGCCCGCCTGCATTCCGCGTTGGGTTACCGGTCACCGATGGATTACGAAGCAATCATGGAGGCCGCCATCGCAGAATCGTAATCGTTTTGAGGACCAAACACTCCGCCAAAGTGGGGCAGCTTCACCCCAGATACACTGAAACTGAGACTCATTCGCGTTGAGAACCGCTGATGGTCTACAGCCAATCTGGTGGGTTTTTCAGCAACCCGCTAGAATTCGCCACTCCGGTATATTTCGTCGAGCCGCTTTGTTTGCTCCTCGGATTGTTCTTCCCAGCCCTTGCCGCGCCGGCGCAGGGTGCCGGTGAATTTGGGCTTTTCCTTTGCGTTGAAGGCGCGCCGCCCTTCCTCGCCATCGGTGGTTGTTTGGATCAGCAGATGGTTCATCAGGTTTTGCACATGCCATGCCTGATCGGTCGGTAGATCGCCGAAACGGACCACAAACTCCTTCATCATGCGGGTCGCCAGCGGCGGCAGATCGACAATATGGCGCGCCAGAGTCTCGGCGCGGGCCATGAGATCGGCATGCGGAACGACTTCGTTGACAAGACCGACACGCAGTGCCTCGGCGGCATCGAACGGCAAATCGGTCAGCAGAATTTTCATGGCATCGGCGTAGCGCAATTGTTTGGTCAGCAAAGCGGCGCCGGGACCGTTGCCAACCCAGCCCTGGGTCGTCAGGCCGAATTTGAATTTGGCGTTTTCCGCGCTGGCGATGCGGATATCGGTCGATGCCAGAAGGATATACATCCCCGCCCCGGCGGCCCAGCCGTTCACCGCAGCGATGATCGGTTTGAAGACGCGCGGGTAATGATCGCCCATACGCCCATCGACCCCGGTCTTTTGACCGTGAACCGTGCCGGCGAGCGGCCAGAAAATCTTCTGGGTGCGGAGGAATTCTCGCTCCTCCTCGGTCACGTCGTGGCGGGGGGCGAGGTTGTGCCCGCCGCAGAAATGCTTGTCGCCCGTGCCGGTTAAAATAGCGCACCGAATGTGGCGGTCTTCCCACAGATCGATCCAGGCGGCGGAGATATCGTCGGACATTTTCTTGTCCAAGATATTCGCCTTCGACGGGTTATTCAGCGTGATGTAAGCAACGCCGTCGCGTTTGGCATAATCGAGCGGCATCCATTCAACTCCAATGCGTGCGCAACGAGTGGGCGATCGTCCGGATCGCGGTATCGGATGCTCGGAGCATCTTGCCCATCGAAACGAACCCATGCAGTTGACCGCTGAAATACAGAGTGTCGACCAGTACGCCGTCCTGTTCCAGGCGCTTTGCATAGGCCAGGCCTTCGTCGCACAGCGGGTCGTGCGCGGCGACGATCACCAGGGCGCGGGCGGTGCCGCCGAGGCTTGCGGCCCGCAACGGGGATGCGCGCCAGTCGTATTTGTCGGCTTCGGTCCGCAAATAATGGGCGATGAACCATTCCATGGTCCGGGCGACCAAGGGAAAGCCATCGACGACCCGCCGATACGACCCGTGCGACATCGCCATATCCGTTGCAGGATAGATCAGGATCTGGCTGGCCAGAACGATGCCGTTGTCGCGTGCGTAAAGCGCGGCCGCCGCGGCAAGGTTGCCGCCGGCACTATCGCCGGCCACCGCGATTTTGGCCGGATCGATGCCGAGTTGGTCCGGCCGGTCTGCGGCGAAGCGCAGCGCTGCGATGGCATCGTCGTACGCGGCGGGGAATTTATGTTCCGGTGCCAGACGGTAATGCACGGACAGCACGGCGCAGCCCGCATCGTTGGCGATTCGCCGACATAGGACGTCGTGCGAATCCAGATCGCCCAACACCCAGCCGCCGCCATGGTAATACACGACGCATGGCAGCTTGGCGGCGGGATCGGTGCCGATGCCGCGGTAGAAACGAACCGGGACGTCGCCGGGGACCGAAAAATCCCGCACCGATGCGACATCGGCCGGATCGGGTTGCAGGATCGGTCGGCCGGCGGCGAAGGCGACGCGCGCTTCCGGTGGCGGCAGGCTATCGAGTGCCGGCCGACCGGCACGCTTGATGAGGTCCAGAAGATTGAGGACATCCGGGTCGAGTGTCATGGCGCCGCCTTGGGTTTCAGGTGCAGTGCCGCAGTTGCCTGCGGTGGGATCGGCAGCCGGTTATTTCAGGAACCGGTGAAAGAACGCCGCAGTCGGGTTGTGCGAGAGTTCCGAGACCTTGGTAGCGTTGTCGATATACAACGTTTCGATATATCCCCCGGCCGCACGATAATTATGGGCGAACCGCAGCGGCTCGTTCAGTTCGATGGGCGATTCCGGATCCCGGTAATCGTGGGTTTGGTCGGGTTGGCCCTGGATCCACAGGGTTGGCGGCATCAGCACCTTCTCCCCCTTTTCCAGAATCAGCATCGGGTTGCCTTCGATCATCCCGGCCGCCCCGCCCCAGAATCCCTCCTGCCGTTCTGGAATATCGGCTATCCATGCCGGCGGGTTCGCGCTCTCGCGCAGGCGGCGGGCGTGGTTGTAGCGCGAGATCGGGTTGATCACCGGCCATTGCATCGCGATCGCCTGCGCGGTCGCGTCGGTCGCTTTCAAGCCGGCTGGCAGGGGGATCGATTCATAGCGGGGATCGTGCGGGCGCATCGACGACAGCATCGCCAGATGGCCACCCGAGGACGTGCCGGAAAGGCCAAATTTGGTCGGATCGCCACCAAACCGAGCGGCGTTGGCTTTGAACCAACGGATGCCGTAGTTGATGTCGGACAGGCAGGCCAAATAGCCGTCGTTGCCATGTCGGAAGTTCATCGATGCGACGACAAGACCGCTGGCTGCAAGGACGCGGTCGCGGGCATCGCAATCGTTCAGGTCGCTACGGCTCCAGGCGCCGCCGTGCAGATCGGCGACCATGGGAAAGGGGCCGTCGCCGGTCGGGCGGTAAACCCGCAGCATGACGGCATTGTCGCCATGACGGATATATTCGATGTCCTCGGTGGTGAAGGTATAGGTCTGGGCTGACATTGGACGGTTTCCTCCGGTTCGTCGCGACGAAGCAACGCGGTCCGCCGGTTCCGGCGGTTAACCCGTGCAACAGTGTACGCGCAAGCCAAAGGAAGGGCCAGACCCAGTCGCCGATCAGGCATAGACCCGAGCAGCCATTCGGCGCGTTCCGGCCGCCGGTGCGGTCCAGCGGCGGGCCATCTCGAAGCCATGCGCGTGGAAATCGGGCAGCCCGACTTTCTCGACCATGCGGCGATGCGGCTGGGCTGTGTCGTTCGTGCGATGGATATGAAAGCCGGAGCCGAAATATTGGCGCACCATATCGATCGGCGCTATTCCGTCGCGTCGCGATGCAAACATATCACGCGATAGCAATGTTATCCTTTCCGCCTCGAACCGTCCCGGTGCGCTTGCCGTGAGGTCGATTCCGGTGACATGTCCGGCATGGACGCGGCAGGAATTGTTGCGCGAAAGGATGGACATCGTGCCGCCTTCGTTTCATGATTCTAACCGAAATTGTGCGTCCATGGCAGGTTCCTCAGGGGGGCGTTCGATGGAGGGACCATAACAATCGTTTGTATCGTCTCGATGTCTCGTGCCGGGGGATTACGACGGCAACAGCTTGCGGCAGCCCGTTTCCGCCGCCGATAAGGCGGCGAGAATCAGACACAGGCGGCCGACGAAAAGGAACTCCCCAAGCCCCAAGGGGTCCAGCACTAGCGGTGTCAATCGCCAAACCCCATAGGCCAGCGCCGTTGCCGCGAGGGAGATGGCGATCTTCACGGTGCAACAGCCATCGCGACATCGGTACGAAAGATCAGCATGTCCGCGACCCGATCGACCACGCCGTCCATGCGCCGGAGGCCTCCGGTATGGTCGCGGAACGTATCGGGTAGGGCGTGCCCATTTCTATCCGCCATCAAAAGGAATGCCGAGCCCTCGACTGGCGCGGTGGCAACGAAGACCGGGGGAACGCCGCCGGCGATGCAGATGTTGGCGCAGGCTTTGTGGGCCAAACCAGCGCCGGGCCGCATCACGCCGGACACACATTTGCCGTCGCAGATTTCGCCGGTCAGTCGCCAGGTGCCCAGCGGCGTCGCAGCGGGGGCCGGGGCCGGGCCTTCGACCGCTTCCAACCCAACGCCGACCATCGTGTCGATATTGCCCCGTTTGAAAGCCGCCCCGGTCGCTCGGGCCCGCCGTCCATTCAACGCAGCGGCTTGTTCCTGCACACCGCGCTTGCCCCCGCCCGATAACAGGATGGCATGGCCGTTGGGATGGGCAGCATCGGGGTCGAGCACCAGGAACGGATATGGTTCTGCAACGACAGTCCCCACGATGTCCCGATCGCCGGCGTAATTCCCGCCGCCGGGATCGTTGACGGTGGTGCCCAGCGCCAGCGCGAGGCCGCCGAACAGGACCAAAATCAGACCGCAGATTGCACCGAGGAAGCCCGACATCGGTAAGATAGACCGAGGATTCCAGCCGACGAAGAACGGCGTCATGCGACCCTCAGCGGTTCGACATAGGTTCCCGGCGGATTGGGTCGCGGATCCAGCAACACCATCCCATCGGCCAGTTTCAGGCGGTAGGTCGCCAGCTTTTCGGTGTAAGGGGGCGGGGCGCAGCCGTCTTCGAGCCGGTACTGGAACCCATGCCACGGGCAGGTAATGCAGCCCAGCACGACAGATCCTTCGCCCAGCGGGCCGTTTTGGTGCGCGCAGACATGCGTCACTGCGGACAATCGGCCCTCGTACCGAAAAATCGCCACCGGCTCGGCATCTGCTATCGGCACCACGATGGCCCGCCCGTCCGGGATGGAATCCCAGGGGCCGGCTGGAATCCAACCATCCTCGGGCTCGGCCGGCAGCGCGGATTTCCGGCTGGCAGCGACATGCAACGACGCCACCAGCACAACCGACAATGTCATGACCACAGCGAGCAGCGGGTTGTGGGCGGTCTGCAAGGCGCCGAGCGCCACGTGCAGCACCACCGCCGTATATCCGGCGTACAATCCCATATGCAGCGCCTTCCAGAGCCTCGGTGTCAGGAAAGCGAGCCAGAAATCGTGGCTGGTGGCGGCCAGCAGCAGCAGAATGCCAAGGCCGAAAATGCCGAACGCCTCAAACGGGAAGCCGCTAAGCTGGCGGAAGCTGGTATTGCCGGCCAGCAGCGCCACGTAGGGATCCAGAGGCGAGTATGAGAAATACCATTCGAACGCGGCATTCGCGTGGGTCAGGGCAACTGCGCAGGTCAGCACCCCGAAATGCCGTCGGTTATAGAGTAGCGGCAGAAACCGGCGATCGAGCCGCGCCGCCGGCCCGATGCATAGAATAAGGGTCAGCAGGAAGAACGCGCAGGTCCCGAATGCGGCCATCCGAGCGGAATATTCGTCCAGCGGCAGGGTTGCGTGCTGGAAGCTCGGCGCGACCCAAAGGTAGACGCCGATGTACAGGCCGATCGCCGCGAGCAGTAGGGCGTCGTAGACCAGCTTGCTGGTGTTCCAACTCACAGGGACGTAGCGCGCGCTCATGCCAGGGGACTCAAGGAGGCGCCAGCCGGATCGACGGGGCTTCCAGCGGTCCGGACGGGCGGATCGCCAGCGCGAGGATCGGAATGGCCGGCAGCGCGATCAGCAGCAGGCGCCAGATCCAACGATGCGCGCGGCGATGTCCCCGCCTCAATGTCGGAACTCCAGCACGGCCCAGCGCAGCAGGACGAACGGCCAGAGCAGGACGAGGCCGGGGATGAGCAGCGGCCGGAATGCGTATGCGCCCGGGGCTGTCGGGTCGATCCGGTCGATGCCCCACAACAGGAACAGGACGGCGACCCCCATGCCGACCGCCCCGTAAAACATCGCCGCGTGCACGATCGTTGCCGCCATGGCCAAACGCTACAGCATGCCTGTCAGGCCCGCCAGCACTATGGCGCATTTGTCGCCAAACCCGCGGGGGCCGGGTGGGACGGTTGGGCGCCGCAGATCCCGACGCGCGAGGACGGCTGGCAAGGCGGCGGCGATGGCGGATTTCGGCACGGCGACCCGACGCGCTGCGGCCAGAAATCCGGCGACCTCGGAGGCGAGCTGGCGCACAGCTGGTGTTGGATCGGCGCCGCCGCTTATCGCCTCGGGGACCAGCCCGTGTTCTGCCAGTACATCGGCCGGTAGCAGGCAGCGGCCGCGTGCTGCCAGCATCGGCGTGCTACGCAGAACGCCGATCGCACCGTAGGCGGCACCGAAGGGGCGGAATTGCTCCGGATCGGGCGCTCCCAGGAGCCGAGCGGCGGCGACCGATAGGCCTCCGGCGCCGGTCGATAGGTAGGTGCGCCAATCGGTGAGTGTCTCGATGCACGGATCGGCCTCCAACTCCCTTGCATCGAGAATGGGGAGTAGGTCGGACGGTAGCAGCAAGCCCTGGGCGATCGCGTCGGACAGCGGTGTCGCGACTTCGTGCCGTCGGCGGGTGCCCTCGACGATTTCCCGCCACCATTGTAGGCGGATCAGCGCCATATACGGCTCGCTGGCGACCTCCCGCGCGCGGGCGAGTTCGTGGTTGAACGCGTACAGGGTCAGCAGCGCATCCCGCCGATCCGGGGGGGCAAATAGGGCGGTCAGGAAGCGGTCGGGGTCGTGCCGACGGACCAGTGCGGATATCGCAGTATTCATCACACCCATGGTGGCGCGGATCGTCGGGGCGTGCGAGATTGCTCCTCCCCGGTTGGCGCATTACAACCCGGCCGGTACCCGTAACATCGGAGGATTCCAATGGCTTTCGAACTGCCGACCCTGAATTATGCCAAGACCGCCCTCGGCGCGAAGGGCATGTGCGAGGAAACCCTCGACCTGCACCATGGCAAACACCACCAGGCTTATGTCACGGCGCTGAATGGCTTCGTGGCGGCCGACGCTTCGCTTGCCGGCAAATCGCTGGAAGAAATCGTGATGGCCACCGCCGCCGCTGGCGGTCCGGTGTTCAACAATGCCGGCCAGCATTGGAACCACATCGTGTTCTGGGACTGCATGAGCCCGAATGGCGGCGGCATCCCTGGCAAGCTGGAACAAAAGATTATCGAAGACCTCGGTTCGGTCGCCGCCTTCAAAGACGCCTTCAAAGCCGCCGGCGTGAGCCAGTTCGGTTCGGGATGGGCGTGGCTGGTACTGGGCAGCGATGGCAAGCTGAAGGTCACCAAGACCGCCAACGGGTCCAACCCGCTGGCCGAGAAGCAAGGTAAGGTCCTGCTGGGCTGCGACGTGTGGGAACACGCCTACTACCTGGACTTCCGCAATGTGCGCCCGAACTACATCCAAAACTGGGTGGATAATCTGGCGAACTACGAATACGCCGAAGCGCAGCTGTAAGCTGTTTCTGCGAATCTGCCGGGCGGAGCATTACCTCCGCCCGGCATTTTTATATGGATTGCACGAGATGGCTTCCACTGCCGAACTTCGGGACCAGCGCGCCACCATGGAGCTGGCCCTGGAACATCTCCAGCGCGAACGCGGCGGCGACGATGCCGATGTCGCGACGGCTTTGCGCGACCTGGGGCGTATCACCCACGAATTGGGGGAGATGGAGGACGCGCAAGCCTTGCTGCGCCGCGCCATTGCCATCCACACCGTCACGCTGGGCGCCGAGCACCCGGATACCGCGACGGATATCAACCATTTGGGGTTGGTGCTGCACGATATCGGCGATCTGGACGCGGCGCATAATGCGTTCGAACGGGCGCTGTCGATCGACGAGGCCCATTACGGCAACAACCATATCGCGGTCGCGCGCGACGTGAATAACCTCGCCGGGGTGTTGCGCGATATGGGCGACAATTTCTCCGCGCGAACCGCGCTGCAATGGTCGCTGCGAATCTATGTCGAGCACCTGGGGGAGGAACACAGCACCACCAAATCGGTGTCGCGCAACTTGCGCTTGCTGGGGTAGGATCCTACGATTCGGCAACTTCCACGGGGGACGTCCGAGATGGCTAAAATTCTTATTGTTCACGGCGCCGGCATGAATATGCGCGGCAAGGTGCAAACCGAAATTTTCGGGACCATGACGCTGCCGGAATACGACGCGCATATTCAGGCTTACGCGAAGGAATTGGGGGTGGAGATCGAGATTTTCCACTCGAACATCGAAGGCGAGGTCGTCAATAAATTCTATGCCGCGAACGACGCCGGTTTCGATGCCGCGATTTTCAATCCGGCGGGCTTCTCGCGCGGCTATCCGGCGCTGACGGCGGCAATCGGTCAGGTCCGGTTTCCGACGATCGAGATGCACATCTCGAACCCGATGCGGCGCGGGCCGGCTTCGGACACGGTGGCCGTCAGCAAGGGCGTGGTCGCCGGTTTCGGCGTGCTGGGTTACTATCTGACGTTGCGGGGTTTGCGGGACACGCTGCCGAAATAGAACCGCCCCGCTCTCACGGCTCGCCGAAGACCTTTTTCGATAGCGCGATCAGTGCTCGGATATAATCTTCGGCGTTGCCCGGCATGTGCGCGAAGCCGATTCCGACGCGGTATCGATGCGCGAATTCGTTGAAATCCTCGATCCCTTCGGACTCGGCCAGCCAGTTGCAGATGCAGCGGAATTCCGCGACATCGGCGGTGGTGCCGCGCGCTCGCAGATCGTCGGCAATCGCCTGTAGCCGTTCCGCTGCGGCCGCGCTGTCGCGATCGCCCTCGTCGGCCTTGCGCAACCGCCAGGCGGCGGCGCGTTCCAACTCCTCGGCTTCCGGAAAATCGTCCATGTCAGGTGCCGGCGACGCGGGCGGTGCGTCCAATCGGGCTCATGGTGCTTTGCACGCCTTCAATGCGGTTGCCACCGCAGCAGTCGCCGTTCTGCGACCGATACAATCGTGTCGAGCCCGTATGCGAACGCCGTCAGGGTCAGAATGCCCGCGAAAACGGCATTGATGTCGAAGATCCCCTCGGCCTCCAGAATAAGGTAGCCGATGCCTTTGACCGAACCCAGATATTCCCCGATCACCGCCCCAACAAATGCCTGACCGACGGCGTTGTGCAGGCTGGCAAACACCCAGGTCATGGCCGAGGGGATGTAGACCATCCGCAGCAATTGCGGCTTGTTCGCGCCGATCATGCGAGCGTTGGCGAGGACAACGGGATTCACTTCCCGCACGCCGTGGAACACGTTGAAGAACACCAGGAAGAAAACGATGCTGATGCCCAGGGCAACTTTCGACCAGATGCCCAGACCGAACCAGACCGCGAAGATCGGTGCCAGGATCAGGCGCGGCATCGAATTGAAGGCTTTCAGGTAGGGCGATAGCAGGTCGGATGCGGTGGGCTGCAATCCCAGCCATAGACCCGCGATCAGGCCGAGCAGAGTGCCGCCGACGAAGGCCAGTAGGGTTTCCAAGAGGGTGATCGCGAGATGGGGGTAGATTGTGCCGGACGAAAACCAGGTCCACATCTGGGCCGCGATCTTCAGCGGCTCCCCGAAGAAAAATGGCGGTAGGATCGCGGTTTCCGTCAGTACATACCATGTCAGCAGCGAGCCTGCGAACATCGCGGCCCGATAGAAATTCATCGAGGCATTAGGCGCGTTCATGCTGTTGGTAACCTTTCAGCACCTCGTCGCGCATGGTTTCCCAGATTGCCGCGTGGATGCGCAGGAATTCCGGTGTCAGGCGGATTTCCGCGACATCGCGGGGGCGGGGCAGGTCGATCGGGAACTCACCGATCGGGTGGGATGCGGGTCCGGCCGACATGACCACCACGCGGTCGGACATCGAAATGGCTTCTTCTAGATCGTGGGTGATGAAGATCACGGATTTGCGGTTCGCTGACCATAAGGCCAGCAATTCGTTTTCCATCAATTGCCTTGTTTGCACGTCCAGCGCGCCGAAAGGTTCGTCCATAAGCAGGATGCGCGGTTCCAGAATCAGGATTTGCGCCAATGCGACCCGTTTGCGCATGCCTCCGGACAATTGGTGCAAATACGCATCGCCCCGTCCGCCTAGACCCACCCGCTCCAACCATTCGGTTGCTCGGCGTCGGCTTTCGGCGGCATCGACCTTGCGCACTTCCAGCCCGGCCATGACATTTTGCATTGCGGTGCGCCACGGCATCAAAGCCTCGGCCTGGAACATATAACCGGCGAGGCGGTTCAGCCCGCGCAACGGCTCGCCGAAAATATCCACCGAGCCGCCGGACGGGTTGAGCAGGCCTGCGGCGACGTTCAGCAGGGTGGATTTTCCGCATCCGGTTGGGCCGACGACTGACACAAACTCCCCGTCCGCGACCGTTAGCGATACATTCTGCACCGCTGTGTATGGTGTGCGGCCCTTGCTCGATGGCGGAAAGGTGCAGACGATGTCCCGTAACGAAATCGCAGGCGCGGTCATTTGAATTTCTTCAATGCCTCGTCGATGAAGCGATTGTCGTAGGTTTTCGTCAGATCGATTTTCGCATTCTTCAATTCGGGCTGAAACATCAGTACCGATTCCATGGCGTGTTGGGCCGCAGCCGGACTGATCCGTCCGTCGAATTGCATCGAGGACAGATTTGCCGCGAGCATCCGCCGGTACTGGGCTTTGTCCTTCACATATTCTGCCGGCACCTTGGCAACGATTTCGTCGAGCGGGGTTTTGCTCAGCCACAGCATCGCGCGGACGGTCGCGTTGACCACGGCCTGCACGGTGTTTGGGTTGGCTTTGACGAAAGCCCAACTGGTGTAGAGCCCGTCTAAAACATAATCGCCGCCGTAGGCTGCGACCGTGCCGGCTTCGTCGCGCGAATCCAGCAGCGGAACGACATCGTCCCACATTTCCGTGGTCGCGGGATCTTGTGTCACGATTGCATCGACCTGGCCGGCGCGAGCGGCGGCGACAGCGGTGGGGCCGAGTCCGACTCCGACATAGGATGCGTCGGCTTTGGTCAGCCCGACTTTCAAAAGGGCGCGCACGGCAAACACCTGCGTGGCGCTGCCCGGTGCGGAGACGCCGATCACTTTTCCCTTCAGATCGCTCACGCTTTTGATCGTGCCGGCCTTGGATTTTGGCACCACGAGCACGTAACCCGGATAGCGCGACATACCGACGACACCGACCATGGGCATGCCTTTGGCTTGCAGATCGATGGTGTGTTCGTACGCTCCCGACACGAAATCGGTGTTGCCTGCGATCAACGCTTGGGCGCCTTTGGCCCCCGATCCGAAATCGATAAATTCGATGTCGAGGCCTTCGTCTTTGAAATATCCAAGGGCACGCGCCATCACCAGCGGCAGCTTGGCAACCTGACTGAACAGGCCGCCCGCACCCAAAACGACATGTGGATGTTCCAAGGGTGCGGCGCGCGCGGTTCCCGCCAGCAGCGACAAGGGTGCGGCCAGCGTTGTTCGGCGGCTCAATTTCATGGCAGGCCTCCCCGGAGTTGTTGCCGGGATGCTAGGGATCGGCGTAGGAGCGGTCAACGGGCGGAGACGAATCATGACGGTGGGATTTATTGGCCTCGGCGCTATCGGGTGGCCTAGCAGGCCCAGTCGCGCACGATCCGCTAGTGGTCCGATCCTAACGCTTGAGTCCCAAGCGTTAGG
>JANXMB010000109.1 GCA_025354865.1 Acetobacteraceae bacterium
GTGTTGGTGCGCACCACGACCCAGGCGAAAGACAGGCCGATGGCGACCGCAACGGCGGTGCCGCCGCCGCAGGCGATCAGCGAATTCCCGAGTGCGGCGGCCACATTGGGGTTCATCGCCACCGTCAGAAAATTGGCGATCGATAAATCTTCGAGCCGATAGCCCTCGACCACGGGATTGGTTGTGGTCAACGCCCCGATCAACAGCATCGATGTCGGGTAAATCACCAAAAATGCCAGAACAGCAATCAAGAATCCCGACCATGCCCAGGGTATCCAGGCTCGGGTTGCGCCGATTTTCTCCGATGCTGCGGCCGTCGCGCTCACCCAAATCCTCCCCATTCGCGTCTCCGGTGTCTGTAACACGGCGGGCGGGGTTTGCCAGCAGGTGTTTGCCAAGGTGGGGTTTTCGGTCTTACGGTTTGGGGCGCGATGGCCGAAGACCGGATCGCGCAAGGGAAGTCGAACAAAACAACCGACGGCGCATGCACTGCGCACGTGAAGGCAAGCCGGCAAGCAAACCGGCGCATAACAAGGGAAACGTCGATGTCAGTCACCGAAATGGGGCCGCTCGAACAGGCCCATATGCAATCCGCCGCATTCCGAGCGGCGGCCGATAATACGAAAGTCTCGGCAACGCACTGGCATATCGCGCTGGCGAACGGGCTGGGATGGGGATTCGACGGGATGGACGGGGTGATTTTCGCCGTCGTCGCCCCCCAGGTCATCAAAGAATTCGCCGTCGATCTCACCACCTACCGCTCGGGGGTCCAGATTGCGATGCTGATCGGCATCGGCGGGCTGTATTTCTGGCCCTGGCTGGCCGACAAATTCGGTCGCCGCACCCTGCTGGCGATCAATATCGCGATGTTCTCCATCTGCATGCCGTTGGTCGCGCTGTCGAACAGTTTCTGGTTCTACGTGGGAACTTACGCGCTTGTTAGATTCTCCCTGAATGGAGAATGGGCGATCGGGTCCATGCTGGTCGCCGAAACCTGGCCCGCTAGGCTCCGAGGCCTGGTAATCAGCGCGGATCGATCGGCCTGGGGGGTGGGCGCGGCGCTCGCCGGGGGGATCGCCGCCTATATCGTATCGGAGTTCGGCTGGCGCGCCGCCTTCCTGCCGCCGGCCTTCATCGCGCTGATCGCGATCTATGTGCGCTTCATGTGCCCGGAATCGCCTTATTGGGTGCGCACCAAGGATCGGCGCGACCGGATAAACGCGCGCGTCGCGGCTGGGCAGATCGTCTCGGCCGAGGATCGCGACTGGATGGGCAAGGCCGGCAAAGTCGGGATCAAGCAGTTGTTTTTGCCCGACTTATTGGCCTCCACCCTGCTGTCCACCTTCGTCGCCAGCACGTCGGTGATCGCGTTCAGCACGGTCGGACTGTGGATGCCGCTGTTCCTGAAAGAGGCGCACGGCTTCAGCCCCGCCGAATACGGCACATTCTATATCTGGTGGGGGTTGGTCGGCGTGACCGGCATCTGCTTCGCCGGCTGGTTCATCGATCGGTTGGGACGGCGCCTTGGGTTCGCACTCATGCTGGCGCAGGCGACGATCTTCATGACGTGGTGGATTTTCGCCACCGACAAAACCACCCTGTTCTGGGTGGGGATCGTGTGGGGCTGGGGCTTTTTGGGGGTTTGGGGCCCGATCACCACCTATACGGCGGAGATGTTTCCGACCCGCATCCGTGGCGTGGGCAACGGGTTTTCATGGACCGTGGGGATGTTCTGCGGCTACGTGCTGTGGCCGTTCGTTTCGGTTTACCTACGGGAGCGGACCGGGTCGTTCCAGGCGGCGTTCCTGCTGATCCCGGCGATGATGATCCTGCAGGCGGTGGTTGTGTGGTTCTACAGCCCCGAGCACGCGGGGAAGGAGTTGGACGAGATTTCGGTTTGATACGGCGATGGGGTCCGCCCGCTTTGCAGCGAACGGACCCCATCTTACACATCGGCCGAACCAGCCTGAGGGGGAGGAAGCGGTCCCTGCCGATGCGCCGTCGGCCGATCGGAGCGATTTAGGATCGGCCGCGCCCGGCCGATACACCCCGATCGAACGTCGCTCTGGCTGGGATTAGCCACCCACCTTCGCCGGGGTGCCGGTCGTCGCGCCGGCCGGTGTCGTTGCCACTTTGGCACTGCCAGCCTTCGCCGTCGCCGCCTTGGTCGCGTCCTTGGTGTCGGTCGCCGGCTTGGCCGCATCCTTGCTCAGGGCCTGTTTGCCGGCGGGCATCGCTTTGGTGTCGTGCGACACGGCAGGGGAAACCACGGGGGGGTGCGTCGGTTTGGTTTCGTGCGACACGACCGGGGACACCACGGGGGCGGGCGTCGTCACGGCGTTGGGCTGCGCATAGACGCTCACGGGGAGGATCGCGAGACCGGTTGCGAACAGGCCGGTCGAAGCGAGCGTCAGAAGGCGTTTCATCGTGGGTTTCCTTTCCGCCGGGGGGAGGATGGTTGCTCCCGGCTGAGAAGCATTAAGCCCCCGCATTGTGGCCCCGGCTTGCCGGAGTTGCGTCCGGATCGTGGCAATCGGTGCAGATACGCATTAACATTCTGTCACCTGCGCCGGGGGCGAGGGGCACCCTTCCCTCGATCGGCCGTTCGCTTATACCGAACAAGCGCCGCAGCCGCCGCACCACCGAGGGAGACACGTCGATGCCATTGTCCGGAGTTCGGGTCCTCGACCTCACGCGTGTCCTGTCGGGACCGTTCTGCACCGCGCTGCTGGGCGACCTCGGCGCCGAGGTGATCAAGGTCGAAGCGCCCGAGGGCGACTCGATCCGCGGCCAAGGCGCCATCAAGGACGGGTTGTCCGGCTATTTCGCCCAGTTCAACCGCAACAAACGCTCCATCCGCATCGATCTGCGCACCGAGGCCGGGCGGGAAATCCTGGCGAAACTGGTCGGATGCTCCGACGTGCTGGTGGAGAATTTCCGCCCCGGCGTGCTGGATCGCCTGGGATTCGGGGCAGAACGGCTGCAAGAACTGCGCCCCAGCCTGGTCGTCTGCGCCATCAACGGCTTCGGCAGCACCGGCCCCTATCGCGATCGCCCGGCCTTCGACTTCATCGCCCAAGCCCTCAGCGGCTTCATGGCCGTCAATGGACGCGCCGACGATCCCCCGCTGCGCTCGGGACTGCCGATCGGCGACCTGATCGCCGGGCTGTATGCGGCGCTGTCGGTCACCGCATCGGTGCTGCGGGCGCGCACCACCGGGCTGGGCCAACGGGCCGAGGTGTCGTTGACCAACGGGCTGGTCAGCATGCTGTCGTATATCGCCACCAATTATTTCGCCGGCGGCACCGTCCCGCCGCGCAGCGGCAACAACCACCCGATCGCCGCCCCCTACGGGCTGTTCCCGACCCGCGACGGGGAAATCGCGCTGGCGCCGCCGGACGATATATTCTTCGGCCGGTTGGTCGATGCGCTGGGCATGCCGGAGCTGAAAACCGATCCGCTCTATGCGACGCAACCCGTGCGAGTGGCCAATCGGGCGCGGATCGATGCGCTGGTGGGCGGCAAGCTGGCTGCCAATACCACCGCCCACTGGGTCGCCGCCTTGAACGCCGCCGGCGTGCCCTGCGGCCCGGTCAACAGCGTGGAGCAAGTGTTCGAAGACCCGCAAATCCTGGCGCAGGACATGGTCCTCGACATCCCCCACCCCGGCCACGGCACCGTCCGCATGCTCGGGTTTCCCATGAAACTGTCGGAAACACCCTGCCTTGTGCGCCGCCCGGCCCCGGATTTGGGCCAACACACGGACGAGATCCTGGCCGAACTGGGATACACCGAGGCCATGCGAAATGCGCTGCACGCGGGGGGAACGGTCTGATGGTCGCCGCGACGGTTCGGCTGCGGCCCGGCGCCACGATCGGTGCGACCGACAAACGGCTGTTCGGCGCGTTTGTCGAGCACCTCGGCCGCTGTGTTTACGGTGGTCTCTACGAACCCGGCCACCCCACCGCCGATGCGCGCGGGTTTCGCCGCGATACGATGGCGCTGATCGCCGAACTCGCGCCCAGCATCGTGCGCTATCCCGGCGGCAACTTCGTCAGCGGTTACAATTGGGAAGACGGAGTCGGACCGCAAGAAGAACGGCCCAGCCGGCTCGATCTGGCGTGGATGTCGACGGAAACGAACCAATTCGGCACCAATGAGTTCATCGACTGGTGCCGCACCGCGCGGATCGAGCCGATGCTGGCGGTCAACCTCGGCACGCGCGACGGCGACGCGGCGCGGCGGTTTTTGGAATACTGCAACCATCCCGGCGGCACCGCGCTGTCGGAATTGCGCAAGCAGCACGGCTGGCCGCTGCCGCACGACGTCAAATTCTGGTGCCTGGGCAACGAGATGGACGGGCCGTGGCAGATGCAGGCACGCACCGCCGACGAATACGGGCGGATCGCGGTGGAAACCGCGAAGATGATGAAATGGATCGACCCCTCGATCGAACTGGCGGCCTGCGGGTCCTCCGGGCGGAACATGCCGACGTACGGGCAGTGGGAGGAGACGGTGCTCGAACACACGTTCGACCATGTCGATTACATTTCGCTCCATACCTACATCAACAATTACGCGGGCGATGTGCCGGCGTTTCTGGCGGCCCCGGACCTGATGGATGGGTTTATCGAGGAAGTGGTGGCGATCGCCGACGCGGTTGCCGCCAAGCGCCGGTCGCCGAAACGGATCATGCTGAGTTTCGACGAGTGGAACGTGTGGTACCGCACCCGCCGCACGCCGCAGGATCGCAACCGGCCGGGCTGGCCCGTTGCTCCGCCGATCCTGGAGGAAGCCTATTCCATGGCCGATGCGCTGGCGTTCGGGGGCATGTGTATTTCGTTGCTGAACCACGCCGATCGGGTGAAGGTCGCGTGTTTGGCGCAGTTGGTGAACGCGATCGCGCCGATCATGACCGAAACCGGCGGCGCGGCGTGGCGGCAGACCATTTTCTACCCCTTCGCCCAGTTCAGCCATTTCGGTCGCGGCACGGTGCTGCGGGCGGAGATCGATTGCGAGCGCTACGATTCCGTCTATTACGACCCGCGCGGCAGCCAGGACCTGCGGTTTCCCATCTCGGCGGAATATTTGAAACTGGCGGCGGTGCGCGATGAGGCAACCGGCGGCGTTACGATCTTCGCCCTGAACCGGCATCCAACCGAACCGATGCAACTGAAACTCGACCTCGATGGGTTGGGGCTGCGGTCGGTGCGGGCGGCGCGGCAGCTTTGCGACAGGTCGTTGGATGCGACCAACACGGCGGCGGATCCGGATCGGGTGCGGCCGGGGTTGCTGAGCGGGGCGACGATTTCCGCCCATGTCGCCCGCGCGACGCTGGCGCCGGCTTCTTGGAATACGATCCGGCTGGGGACTGCGGTTTAGGGAGGGCAACGATCTCGTCCCTACACCAAAGTCGCCGATCGTGAGCTGCCGCCGGAGGAGGGACGTAAATCGGGGATCTATCGGCCTGCGCAACGTTGTAAAATATGTTGAACAGGGCGCGAATATTCCGGCGATCGCTGGGCGTCCAAGGGATCGTGCCGGTCTTGTCGACATCCTAAGCGGCCCAGCACCAGCAGTTAGATCGCGCGATTCAGACCTCCGGTGATTCCACCTCCGGTCATCGCGCTGTTTGTTTGATCGCGCGATTCAGACCTCCGGTGATTCCACCTCCGGTCATCGCGATCCAACCTGTTGTTTGTTCGCGCGATTCAGACCTCCGGTGATTCCACCTCCGGTCATCGCGCTCTAATATTTAGCAGCCTTGAACAGTCCGGCCAAAACGACCGAAATCAATCCGAACGCACTTGCGGCAGTGCCTCCAACCAATGTTACCACTACGGATGTGTCGAGTTTGAAACCGAACAAGCCGAATCCTTGCAATACTAAAATCACGCCGCAGAACCCAGAAAACATCCATAAATACCAAAATATTTGTTTACCGAACGTATTTCTAAGTTCGATAGCTTGACGCATTTCGCCAATTTTCAATTCATTTTTGGCATTTTCCAATGTGTTTTGTTCACGAAGATAGTTGGATTCATCGGCATTGCCTACCGAGCGTATTTTCGACGATTTCTCGATAATGGAAAAATCAGGAGGCAACCTTGGATTCTCCGGACGCGTTTTCGGTTCCGCTGGCAATGCCATCGAAGTACTCCTCCATCATCCTGTCGGTTATGATGGAATTAATGCCCAAACTGCGGGCCGTAGCCCAAGGGGCACCGGCGCGATGGGTAAGGGCCGATAAATCGTATGCACTGTAACCCTTGTAGGAATCCCAAACCACGTTTACCAATTGCTGTTCGACATCGCGTAATTGGGCGCGAACAATATCTCCCCTCATAGAGGGTGCGGCAAACGCCAAATAGTCGTTTTCGCGAATATAGTCTGTTACTGGGCCGGCGCCATATTTGCGGAGACTATTATATAGGCGCCGATAAACTGGACCATAATCCCGAGCCTCCGGCAACTCTTCTACCAACCGATCCTTTAGGACGACTAACCCCCAGCCGTGCGCAAAGAACGGCAATTTTTGGAGTTGCATATTCGTAATCTGGCGCGGCTCTTTCATCGCGCGATCGATAAATTCATTTGCTATCGCTTCGACAGGATAAGGCATCACTTCCACCTCGGCGGCAGACCTGCGCGCGCGGTCCGAAAACGCCGTTCGCACGGCGACAGCGCGGCGCGCATTTGAGCAACGATGTTACCGCGTCGCAGGCGGCTGGAATGCCCGAGCATGATGGCGCGTTCGTTATCAATCGATAGGTCCATAAGCTGAGCCGCACACCCGATGGCGTCGGTGGGCCAGATTTGGCCTTCAGGTCCCTTCGCCATGCTCTGCCTCCAAACCCGATTTGTACTACCTAGGTGTACAGTTTGGCGCTAAAAAGCAATCCAAAAACTTCTGACGTCGGACGAAGCAATTGCATCCCGCCCGGTTTGCTCCCGGTTTCCAATCGGGTTGTCGCACAGCACGAGCGCGAATTTTTGGTGACGCGCAAGCGATCCAGGCCCGCGCGACGCTGGCGCCGGCTTCTTGGACTACGATCCGGCTGGGGACTGCGGTTTAGCCCTTACGGGATCACTCGGCTTTGGCAGCCGTCGCCAGGGCCTGGACGTCCAGAGATTCCGCCGTGGCCTCGACATGTACCGCGACGGCTGCCGCAAGGGCCGCGCCGTCGAAGGTGCCGGCGTCGGTGTTGATGACATAGCCGTAGAGGTTTTCGAGGATCGGCGCGTTGGACGGCCGAGCCTGGGCCGGGGCGGCAATGGTGAGCAGGGCGAGCATCCCTGCCAGAGCGAGGAGAATATGCATCGACGGCGGACTCCGCTTGGCGCATTGAGGCGGCGCCATTTGACAAGTGAGAGTCTTCGAAGCAATTTGCGTGCCATTCTTGCAAGATATTGATTTCATGCAACTCACGGGATTGTGAGGCGACATTAAACGACAAGAGTGTAAAATTTTCCGACATAAATAAGAGATTTCTTATAATTTATACGATACCGCCCCACCCGTCGCGCCACCCCAAACCGCCAACATAATCGCTAGACATAAACATATCTTTATGTCACAAACCCGCCATGGACCAACTCCTGGCCAGCCTCCGAGCCGCCGCAGAACCAACGCGCTTGCGCTTGTTGGCGCTGGCAGCGCGTGGCGCGTTCTGCGTCATGGAATTCACCGAAATCCTCGGCCAATCGCAGCCGCGCCTGTCCCGCCACCTCAAGCTCCTGGTCGAATGCGGCCTGTTGGATCGGGTGCGGGAGGGTACGAATGTATGGTTCGCCCTGCCCACCGGCCCGGATGGCGACTTCGCCCGCGACGTGATCGGCCGCCTCCCCACCGACGACCCCACCCTCGAATCCGATCGGCGCCAGGCTGCTCGGGTGCTCGCCGAACGGGCGCGGGAAGCGTCGGAGAGTTTCCGGCGGACGGGGGCGGATTGGGACGAAATGCGGGCCTTGGGGTTGCCGGCGCACGATGTCGAGCAGGCGTTGCTGGCGTTGATCCCCGATCCCGGGCAGTTGCTCGATGTCGGCACCGGCACCGGCCGGGTGTTGGAATTATTGGCGCCTCGGGTGCGGCAGGCGTTGGGCGTGGATGCATCGAAGGCGATGCTGGCCCTCGCGCGGTCGCGTCTATCCGGGGAGGCTTTTGCCCATTGCGCGGTGCGCCAAGCCGACATGTATCGCCTGCCGCTGGCCAACGCGTCGTTCGACACCGCCGTGCTACAGATGGTGCTGCATTATGCCGAAGACCCGGCCGGCGTCGTGGCGGAAGCGGTGCGCGTGATGCGGCCCGGCGGGCGGTTGATCGTCATCGACCTTGCCGCGCACGAGCGCACCGACCTCGCCGGCAAGCTGGCGCATCGCTGGTTCGGCTTTTCCGACGCCGCCATGCGCGACCTGCTGGCTGCGGCCGGCTTGCGCTCCGCCGAACCCGTGACCGTCCATGGACCGCTCGATGTGCGGTTGTGGCCGGCCGAACGCCCCCCTGTCTGAACCGAGAACCTGTCCATGTCCCGTCCCCATCTGCTCGATGCTCTGCGCGATACCGTTCTGCTGTGCGATGGCGGCATGGGCAGCCGGGTGCAGGCGCTCACGCTCGATACCGAAACGGACTATTGGGGGCGGGAGAACTGCACCGATGTGCTGTGCCTGTCGCGCCCCGATCTGGTGCGGGAAATCCATCGCGGCTACTTCGAAGCCGGCGCCGACATGGTGGAAACCAACACCTTCGGCGCGTCCCCGGTCACCCTGGCGGAGTTCGATCTGGCGGACCGAGCGTTCGAGATCAACAAGATCGCGGGGGAGTTGGCGCGGGAAGCGGCCGATAGTTTCGCCGACGGGCGGCATCGCTGGGTGGTCGGTAGCATCGGGCCGGGCACGAAACTGCCGAGCCTGGGGAACATCGCGTACGATCCGTTGGAAGCGGCGTTGACGGAGCAGTGCCGCGGCCTGATCGCCGGCGGGGTCGATGCGATCCTGATCGAAACCTGCCAGGACACCTTGCAGATCAAAGCCGCCGTCAACGGCGCCAAAATCGCTCGGCTTGCGGCGGGGGCGAATACCCCGATCTTCGTCCAGGTCACCGTGGAGACCACCGGCACCCTGCTGGTCGGGCCGGATATTGCCGCCGCTGCGGCCGTGATCGACAGCCTCGATGTGCCGTTGATGGGGCTGAACTGCGCCACCGGCCCGCAGGAAATGGCCGAACATGTCGGTTGGCTCGCCGCCAACTGGCCCGGACTGATCTCGGTGCAGCCGAATGCCGGCCTGCCGGAACTGGTGGACGGCCAGACGCACTACCCGCTGAATGCCGCCGATCTGGCGAGTTGGCTGGAACGTTTCGTCGCCGAGGACGGGGTCAATCTGATCGGCGGGTGCTGCGGCACCTCCATCCCGCATATCCAGGCGCTCGACGCCATGCTGCGCAAGCGGTCGAAGTTCCGCCCTGCCCCGGTGGCGCGCAAGCCGATCTGGATCCCCTCGGTCGCCAGCCTGTATCAGGCGGTGCCGTTGCGGCAGGAGAACGCGATTTTCGCGATAGGGGAGCGTTGCAATGCCAACGGCTCCAAGAAATGGCGGGAATTGCAGGAAAAGCACGACTGGGACGGCTGCGTGTCGATGGGCCGCGAACAGGGGGGCGAGGGCTCCCACGCGCTGGACATCTGCACCGCCTTCGTCGGGCGGGACGAAAATCTGGAGATGACGGAAGTCGTGCGCCGCTTCACCGCGTCGGTGAACACGCCGCTGGTGATCGATTCCACCGAAACCCCGGTGATCGCGGCGGCTTTGAAGCTGCATGGCGGCAAGGCCATCGTCAATTCCATCAACTTCGAGGACGGGGAGCAGGCCGCCACCGACCGGCTGAAGCTGGCGAAACAATTCGGTGCCGCCGTCATCGCTTTGACGATCGACGAGGTCGGCATGGCCAAGACCGCCGAGGACAAGCTGCGCATCGCGTCGCGGCTGATCGGTTTCGCCTGCGACACGCACGGGTTGAAGCAATCCGATCTGATGATCGATCCCCTGACCTTCACCATCGCCACCGGCAACGAGGACGATCGCAAACTCGGCCGCTGGACGCTGGAGGGCATTGCCGCGATCCGGGAAAAATTCCCCGATGTGCAGATCGTCCTCGGGCTGTCGAACATCAGCTTCGGGCTGAACCCGGCGGCGCGCGCGGTGCTGAATTCGGTGTTCCTCGATCATGCGCAACGGGCCGGGATGACGGCGGCGATCGTGCATGTGTCGAAAATCCGGCCGCTGCATCTGATCGCGCCGGAAGAAGTGAAAGTCGCCGAAGACCTGATCTTCGATCGCCGAACCGAGGATTACGACCCGCTGCAAACCTTGCTGACGATCTTCGCCGACCGCAAACTCGCGGATGCCGTGAAGAAAACCCGCGCGGAAACGCCGGAAGGGCGGCTGAAAGATCGCATCATCGATGGCGATCGCAAGGGCCTGTCGGACGATCTGGAGGAGGCGCTGCTGACGCTGGAACCGCTCGACATCATCAACAACGTGCTGCTCGACGGCATGAAAACGGTGGGCGAGTTGTTCGGGTCGGGCAAGATGCAGCTACCGTTCGTGCTGCAAAGCGCCGAAACCATGAAGGCCGCCGTTGCCTATCTGGAACCCCGGATGGAACGGGCGGCCGGGCAGGAAAAGGGCACCATCGTGCTGGCGACCGTGAAGGGCGACGTGCACGACATCGGCAAGAATCTGGTCGATATCATTCTGACCAACAATGGCTATCGGGTGGTCAATCTCGGCATCAAGGTGCCGTTGGCGGATATGCTGGCGGCGGCGCAGGAACATCGCGCGCATGCGATCGGCATGTCCGGGCTGCTGGTGAAATCAACCGTGGTCATGCGCGAAAACCTCGAAGAAATGTCGCGACGCAACCTCGATATCCCCGTCATGCTCGGCGGCGCCGCTTTGACCCGCAACTATGTCGAAGATGCCTGCGTCGAGGCCTATGCCAGCGGGCGGGTGGCCTATGCTCGCGATGCGTTCGACGGGTTGCATCTGATGGATCGGATCGTCGGCAACGGTTTCGACGACTACCTCGCGGCGATTCAGACAAGGCGCGTGGGCAAGCCGCGCAACACGACCCGCACGTTGGGGCAGGCCGATGCGCGGGCGTTCCAGCCGGTGGATATCGCCGCCGTGCGCAGCCGCCGCCACCGCCTGACCCGCGACGTGCCGCCGATGGTGCCGCCGTTCTGGGGTGCGCGCATCCTGGAAGCGGCGCCGAAAGCCATCGTGCCCTTCGTCAACGAGCGCAGCCTGTATCAATTCCAGTGGGGTTTTCGCAAACAGGGGCGTTCGCTGGACGAATTCCTCGGCTGGGCGAAGCAGGAATTGCGGCCGGTCATGCGCCGCATGCTGGGCATTTGCGAGGCGGAGGGCATCCTGAAGCCGCAAGCTGCATACGGCTATTGGAAGGTCGCCGGCCAGGGCAACGATCTGATCGTGTTCGACGCGGATGGCGAAACCGAACTGACCCGCTTCGCGCTGCCGCGCCAACCGAAGGAGGACGGGGCCTGCATCGCCGATTTCTTCCGCGACGTGGACGATGCCGAACGCGATGTCATCGGCTTGCAGGTGGTCACCGTCGGGCAGAAAGCATCCGACACCGCGCGCGTTTGGTTCGAGGAAAATCGGTATCAGGATTACCTCTATTTGCACGGATTGTCGGTGGAAATGGCCGAGGCGATGGCCGAATACACCCATAAGCGAATCCGAGCGGAACTGGGTTTTGCGGCGGAGGACGATCGCGATATGGAGAAGATGTTGAGCCAATCCTATCGTGGCAGCCGGTATTCCTTCGGCTACCCCGCCTGCCCTCGGTTGGAGGATCAGGAACCGATCCTGAAACTGCTGGGGGCCGAACGAATCGGGGTCGATCTGTCGGACGAGTTCCAACTTCATCCTGAGCAATCGACCAGCGCGATCGTGGTGTTGAACCCGCATGCGAAGTATTTTTCGGTTTAGTATTGGTTGGCCAAACGGCCGAACGGTATGCGCGTAGGGTTGGCGTGGCGGCTGCGCGCAAAATCTCTGCGCGTAGGGTTGGCGTGGCGGCTGCGCGCAAAATCTATATGCGTAGGGTTCCCATCCTGGCACGAAGCGCTATGTCTCCGCCGCACCAACCCATAAGGCGTTTGCGACCATGACGATTCCCCGGCACACGACCCTGTTCTTCGGCCTCGCAGCCATCGGCGCATTGTTGCAAGGATGCGATGCGGGCAAGCCGTCCGGCCCGGCGGCGCGGCTTTACGAGGTGGATTTCAAGGGCGCCGCCAAAACCTGCGAGGCAGCGAAGCAGAAGCCGGTCGCCGGTAAGACGATCGAAGCGGCGATGAAAGTCGGCAGCGACGGCGGCTGGTGCGGCGTGCCGACAAGCAACGACAGCAAGCCCTTCGCGGCGGGGCTGCTGACCGCGCGCCCCGAACACGGCAAGGTGCTGGTGCGCAGCGTGGGGGATGCGACGCGGATCGACTACACGCCGGAGTTCGGGTTTGCCGGCGCCGACAGCTTCACGGTGGAGCTGCTGCCGGGTTCGGCCGTCGTGCACGTTGCGGTGACCGCCGTCCCGCGCTGATTCTGGCAGGCCGCGCTTCCGCCTGTGGCCATCGCGTGCTTGGTGCTGGCAGGCGATTCAGACCTCCGGCGATCCCGCCTCCGGTCATCGCGTGCTTGGCGGCCAAGCGCGCCGTGGCGATCCGACGAATCTGTAGCGTACGCCGCCCCTGGCCGTGGCATCGTCCGTTTCGACGCAACCAGCAACGGGCGAGATCATGGCCAAGGGACAGCAGAAATCGAATCGAGAGACCAAGAAGCCGAAGAAGACCGACGCCGAGCGGCTGAAGGCCAAGGTGGGTCCGGGCTTGGCGTTGCCGGCGGTGGGTCAGCGGGAGTTGCCGAAAAAGAAGTAGCCGCCTTGTCGGTCGTCAGATCGGCCGCGATAACCGCGCGAGGACCGCTTCGGGGCTGCCCAGTACCTCGATGAAGTCGCGCACCTCGGCGCTGGCGAAGCCGTGTTGGATCGTGGCCTCGATTGCCGCGACCAACGGTGCCCAGCAGCCGCCGATGTCGCAGATCAGGATCGGCTTGTCGTGCAGCTTCAGTTGCCGCCAGCTCAGGATTTCCATCGTCTCGTCCAGCGTGCCGATGCCGCCGGGCAAGGCCACGAAAGCGTCCGCCAGTTCGAACATGCGGCGCTTGCGGCTGTGCATGCCGTCGGTGACCTCCAGCACGCCCAGGCCGGTATGGGCGACTTCCCATTTCAGCAGGAACTCGGGAATAACGCCTTCGACCCGGCCGCCGGCCGCGATCGCCGCATCGGCCAGAATGCCCATGATGCCAGCGCGACCGCCGCCGTAGACGACGGTCAGCCCGGCCTCCGCCAGTCCTTTACCCAGAACCCGCGCGGCTTCGGCAAAAGCGGGGTCGTTGCCGTTGCGCGATCCGCAGAAGACCGCGACGGCCTGGATCATCGGCGCACGACAGGGGACGGGATGCTCTCGATCATGACGTTGACGACGGCGGGTTTGCCGCTGGCCAGCGCGCGTTCGATCGCCGGGGCCAGATCGGCGGCGCGCTGCACCAACTCCCCATGCCCGCCGAGGGCAGTTGCCACCAACTCGTAATGGGTCGGGTTCAGCTCGCAGCCATGGGTGCGGTTGGGGCCGTAATCCCGGACTTGCAGGTTGTATTCGGCGTTCCACCGGCAGTCGGTGCCGACGATGGCGACATAGGGCAGGTTCAGGCGGACGGCGGTTTCCAGTTCCGACATATGGAACCCGAACGTGCCGTCGCCCATCACCGCGAAGACGGGGGCGTTGGGTTCCGCGACACGGGCGCCAGCGGCCATGGGAATGGAGGAGCCGATGGAGCCGGCGACGCCGTTGATCATCCGGCGATCGTTCTGCAAGATGCTCTGGCCCCATTGCGCATACTCGCCGCCATCGCAGATCAGCACCGCATCGGGCGACCGATCCAGGAAGGTTTGCAGGATGCGAAAGACCTCGGCCGGGTGCAGCTTATCCTGGGTCGCGGACACGCCGGACCTGACGGAATCCGGCCGATCGGCGAAGGCGGCTTCGGCCTCGGCCACCCAGGCGGGATCGCCCTTGGCGCCGGCGCGGCGGATCAATGCTTCCGCCGCCGGGTAGGTGTCGGCGATGCAGCCGAACGCCAGACGCTTGCCCAGGACATCGGCTTCCCGCCCCAGAATGGCGCCTTCCGGATCGATGGCGACAAATTGGCAATCGGCGGAGATGAAGGGTTCGGCGGCAAATTTCAGGGTGAAATCGAGCGCCTTGCCCAGCAGCACAATCAAATCGGCGCGCTTCGCCACATCGCCGTAGCGGCCCAAAGTGGCGTCGTTGAAGCCGCGCGGCCCCTCGCTCAAGCAGCCCGGAATGCCCAGCGCCGCCTGCACCCGCGCCATCAGCGCTCGGCCTGGACGGTTGGCCAGCACCGGGGCGCCGATCAGCAACGGGCGCTTCGCCGAGCGCACGATTGCCAGGATCGCATCGGCCGCCGCGTCGTTCAGCCCCGTCGGTTCGACGGTAAAATCTTCCGGCGACGGCCACAGGACGTCTTCCTCGTCCACAATGGCGTCGAGGATGTCGGACGGCAGGCTGAGATGCACCGGGCCGGGGCGGCCGGAGGTGGCGATGCGGATGGCCTGCGCGACATCCATGCCGACGGTGGCGGTATCGGTCGCCATCCACGACGCCTTGGTGACCGGCGCGGCCATTTCGACCTGCTGCAATTCCTGAAAGCCGCCTTTGCCGAGTTGATCGGTTTCGGTGTGGCCGGACATCAGCACCATCGGGGTTTCTTGGCCCAGCGCGGTGAACAGCGCGCCGACCGCGTTGGCATGGCCGGGACCGCCGGTCACCCAGGCAATGCCGGGCCGGCCGGTCAGGCGCCCGTAGGCATCGGCCATGTGGACCGTCGCAGCCTCATGCCGGACATGCCGCAGATCGAGTTTGCTTTCGATCGCCGCGTCGAACAGCGACATGATGTGATTGCCGGACAGGGTAAAGATATCGGTATGGCCGGCGCGTTCCAGGGTGCGCACGACGATATCGGCGCCGCGGATGGTTTTGCTCATGGAGTGGTCCTAGCGGATCGGGTCGTTACGGTCTACGTGCCGGCTGCGCAGAGCACCCTGCCGGTCGAATTAGCCAAACGAAGTGGGAGAATAGCTTGGTACTCGGGCGAATTATACCACGCCATCGCCTGTTCCTGGCTATCGAATTCCAGGATCACCGCGACATCGGCCGGCGGGTTGCCTTCAACCACGGTCGGCTTGAGGGCGCGTGCCAGAAAACGGCCACCATAGGCTTCCAAGGTCGCGACCACCTTGTCGCTATATTCCAGGAACGCGGCGTTTCTATGGACTGCGTTGAGTTCGGCGACGATATAGCCCTTGGGCATGGCCATTGTCCTTCTGACATGGCGCGAGAAGCGGCGGGGCGAACCCCGCCGCGCCGAACGATCAGACCGGATCCCACGCATAGACGTCGCGGGTGCGTTCCAGCGGGGTGAACGCCTTCTGCACCGCCGGCAGCCAATGCTCGGCCAGGTTTTCCGAGGTCCAGCCATCGGTCCGCGCCATGATGCGGATCGGGCGGGGCTGGTTGTAGAGGTAGATTTCGTTGCCACGGACACCGAAGATCTGGCCGGACACCTTGTTCGCCGCGTCGGTCCCCAGGAAGGAAATCAGCTTGGCGATGTGGTCCGGACGGGTCTTTTCCGCGCGCGCTTTCATCTGCTCCTCGGTCTGGCCCGGCACCGTTTCGATCATGCGGCTGAATGCATGCGGCCCGATGCAGTTGGAGCGGATGTTGTAGCGCTGCATGTCCATCGCGATGCAGCGCGACAGGCCGGCAATGCCCAGCTTGGCGGCGCCGTAGTTGGTCTGCCCAACCGAACCGATCAGGCCGGAGGTGGAGGTGATGTGCACGTAGCAGCCGCTTTCCTGCTTGCGGAAATGCGGCACGGCGGCGCGGGAGACGTAGAAGGCGCCATAGAGATGCACCTTGATCACCGCGTCCCATTCTTCCGGGGACATGTAATGGAACATGCGGTCCCGCAGGATGCCGGCGTTGTTCACGACCATGTCGATGCGGCCGAAATTGTCGATCGCGTCCTGCACCATGCGCTGGGCGTCGTCCCAACTGGCGACGCTGCCGGCATTGGCAACGGCGCGACCGGCGCCATGCTTCTGCGTAATTTCCGCAACCACGCGCGCGGCCGGGCCGGCATCGCGGCCTTCGCCGGTCACAGTGCCGCCGATGTCGTTGACAACAACCATCGCCCCGTTCGCCGCCAGTTCCAGCGCGGTCGCCCGCCCAATCCCACCGCCGGCGCCGGTAACAACGGCGACCTTTCCATCCATCATGCCCATGGCATTCCCTCCGTTAGAGTCCGAACGACCGGACAATGCGGGAAGTCGCTGGCCGTGTCATCCCCACCGGTAGGAAAACCCGCGATTGGGTAAGTTCTTCGGGTGGGAGTTTTACGGGGGGAATTTTACGGGGGGCGCCACGTCTACTTACCGGGGCGCCTGCGTCGGCAAATGGGGCGCCGCCGAGGAGGCATACGCCCCCGGGGGACACGATGGGGCACACAACGAACCAATCCGGCAAACGCCGCCTTCGATTGGCACTTCTGCTGGGCATCGCCTTACTCGCCCCATCGCGTCCGCAGGCGGCAAGCGTCGCCGCTATCGTCACCGATGAAAACGGCAAGCCGCTGGCCGATGCGGTGGTGACCATCGCCCCGCTGCCGGGCACCCCGATGCCGGCCATGTCCGCACTCCCCGAACCCACGACCATCGATCAGACCAACGAAACCTTCGTGCCGGCCGTCGCCGCCATCCGCTCGGGGGGCAGCGTGGTGTTCCGCAACGGCGATGCCATTCGCCACCATGTCTACTCCTTCGCCGCCATCCGCCCCTTCGAGTTGCTGCAAAATCCGGGGGAAACCTCCCCGCCGATCGTGTTCGACAAGCCTGGTTTCGCCGCGATCGGCTGCAACATCCACGACCACATGACGGCGTATGTGCTGGTGACCGACGCGCCGTGGGCCAAGGTCACCGACGCCGCCGGCAAGGCGGTGCTGAACGGGATCGGCGCCGGGCGGTTCGTCGCCACTGTCTGGCATCCTCGGCTGCGGCCCAAAGCCATTGCGCCGACCAAGGAGATTGCCCTGGAAAGCGCCGATTCCAACCTGACCGTCGCGCTGTCGGTGCTGCCGCCCCGGCGCCCGGCCCCGCGCGCGTATTAGACCGACGATGCGCTTCGGCACCCGCCTTGCGCTGTTCGTGACGGCGACGCTGCTGGTGGTCGGCGCGACCACCGGGGTAGGCGTCCGCTTCCTGCTGCGCGACATCCTGATCGACGACGGCAAAACCCAGGTCGTCGCGGCGGAGGCCCGGTTCCACAAGCAGTTGACCGAACTCGGCCGCTCCATGGCCGAGGGCGTGCGCCTGCTGACGTTGGATTTCGCGTTACGCCGAGCGATTGCGGATCGCGATGCGGCGACAGTGCTGTCGGCGTTGCGCAATCATGGGCGGCGGGTCGGTGCCAGCCGGACCATCCTGATCGACACCGACGGCACCGTCGCGGGCGACACATCCGACGATGCCGCCGGCGCCGGCGCGGCTTTCCCCTTCCCCGCCCTGCTGGATCGCGCGGCGGAGGAAGAATACGCCGCGATGGTCGCGATCGTGGAGAACAAGCCGGTCTGGCTCGTCGTGGTCCCCGTCCTCGCCCCCGATCCCATCGCCTACATCGCCGCCGCCTTGCCGCTCGACTCCGCTCGGCTGCTCCGCATGCAGGACGCGATCGGCCTGCCTGGACAACTCGGCTTGGCGGCGCGCGGTCCGGCGGGGTGGCGGCAGGTTGCCGGCAGCATGGGCGATCGGCTGCCCGAACATTTGCCGCTGGAGGGGAACGAGCCGACGGTGGTGGCCTTCGATGGCGACGAGGACATCGTCCTAACCCGCATTCTGGCGGTGCCGGAAAATAGCCCGGCGGTCATGACCGTCATCGGCTACCCGCTGTCCGATGCGCTGCGGCGCTATCAACGCATTCTGCTGGGCCTTGTCCCCGCCCTCGCGCTTGGCGGCGGTGCGGCGCTGATCGGGCTGGCGGCGATCGCGCGCGGCGTGTCGCGGCCGATCGAGGTGCTGGCCGGCTATACCGAACGGATCGCGGCCGGCGACTACACACCGCCGCCGCCGCTGGCGCGGGGGGACGAGTTGGGCCAGCTCAGCGTGGCGTTGCACGCCATGACGCGGGCGATTTCCGATCGCGAGGACCGCATCCGCCATCAGGCGACCCACGATCCGATCACCGGCCTGACCAATCGCGATGCGTTCCTGGCGACTGTGCAAGCGGCGGACCCGGCCGGCGCCATGGTTGTGGTTGCCCTGACCGCGTGGCGCGACACCGTCCGCACCGTCGGGCGAGAAATCGGGGAGGGTCTGATGCACGACGTCGGCCAGCGCATCGCGTCGATCCTGCCCGCCAACGTTCCGCTCGGGGCAATCGGCGAAAACGCCTTCGCCGTCTATCTGCCCGGTGCCGATCCCGCCGCCGCGCGGGCGATCGCCGCGCATATCGCCGAACTCTGCGATCTGCCGTATCGCAACGCCGATCCTTATCTGGAACCCGGCCTCAACATCGATATCCCCGTTGCGGCCGGGATTGCGCTGCGCCCGGATCACGGCAGCGATCCCGCCTTGCTGGTACGCCGAGCAGAGGTGGCTTTGCTGGCGGCGATGCAGCAGCAGACGCGGGTGGCAAGCTACGATCCCGATGCCGATCCGCATCGGCCGATGCGGCTGTCGCTGATGAACGATCTGCGCGTCGGGCTGCGCCGCAACGAGTTCCAACTGCTGTACCAACCGAAGCTGGACCTGCGCACCAATACCATTACCGGGGCCGAGGCATTGATCCGCTGGCAGCACCCGACGCAGGGGTTTCTGCCGCCGGACGAGTTCATCTCCCTTGCGGAACAGACCGGCAATATCCAGCATGTGACCCGCTGGGTGCTGCGCAACGGCTTGCTGGAAGCATCGGCGTGGCAAGCGGCCGGGCTGTCGGTTCGGCTGGCGATCAATCTTTCGGTGCGCGATCTGTCGGACGAGAAATTGCCGGAACGTATCGCCGAATTGCTGCAAAATATCGGCTTGCCGCCGCGTGCGCTGGTGCTGGAGGTGACGGAAAGCGCCATCATGGGGGAACCGGAACGGGCGATCGCGGTGTTGCGGCGGTTGGAGCAACTGGGCCTCGACATTGCGATCGACGATTTCGGCGTGGGCCAATCCTCGCTTGCCTATCTACGGCGTTTGCCGATATGCGAAATCAAACTCGATAAAAGTTTCATTATGCAGCTTCGACAGAATTCCGACGACCGCACCATCGTCCGATCCGTTATCGAATTGGCCCACGGCCTGGGCTACCGCGTGACGGCCGAGGGCGTGGAGGATGCTTTCGGCCTCGATCTATTGCGCTCGTTCGGCTGCGACTATGCGCAGGGCTATTATATCGCCCGCCCGCTGCCGGCGGCGACCTTCCGCGCCCTGGTCGCATCCGGTCCCGACCCGGCGCTAGGTGCCCCGGCATGAGGCTGTGTTTCGGCCTGCTGGCGGTGTTCGCCGGGCTGACCGAAACCGCGCGGGCGCAGGAAGTTTCCTTGAGCGGGCGGCTGGATTTCAGGCTGGTGGCACCGTCCGGGGAAGATAGCAATTTCGACGGCGGGCTGGGCAAATTCCGCTGGGGCAACGGACGCGGCAGCCCGGTGTTGCCCGACCTCGGCGGTGCCATCCTGCGCGGATCGGTGCTGCTGACACCGGAACTACGCGCGGTGGCGGATATCCGTTACGACCCGCGACAGAAAACCGCCGTCGATCTGCTGGACGCCTATGTGCGGTGGCGGCCGGTTTCGACCACCAACTGGCGTTGGTCGGTCAAGCTGGGTGCCTTTTTCGCGCCGATTTCGTTGGAAAATACCGGCATCGGCTGGACCTCGGAATGGACGATCACGCCATCGGCGATCGATTCGTGGGTCGGTCAGGAATTGCGCACCATCGGTGCCGAAACAACCCTGGAGTGGCGCGGTTCGGTCGATCGTTTCGAGGCGGTCGGCGCGGTGTTCGGGTTGAACGAACCGGCGGGCGAGACGATCGACGCCTATGGCTGGACCTTCAACGACCGACCCACCGGCTTGTTCGACCATTTGCGGCTTCCCGAACAGGAACAGCGGTATAGCCACGAGTTTCGGCAGTTCGACCATGCGGTGGGGTATTATGCCGGGCTGGCCTGGGAACGCCCGGACACCGGGCGGCTGGCGTTGCTGTACTACGACAATCGCACCGATCCGGCGGCGCACGACAGTTACGAATTCAACTGGCACACACAATTCTGGAGCCTGGGCTACAGCACCCAGTTCGGCCCCGTCGTGGTGCTGGCGCAGGCGCTGGCGGGTTCCACCACCATCGCGCCGACCCCGACCTTCGTCAGTACCACCGATTTCTGGTCGTATTACGTGCTGGCCGGGATCGAGCGGGGGGCCTGGCGCTATGCCGTGCGCTTCGACCAGTTCGGCACCAGGGGTCACCAACCCGGCACCGATCTGAAATCCGACGAACGCGGCATCGCAGGCACGGCGGCGGTGACCTGGACCCCTCGCAAGGGCCTGAGCATCGTGGCCGAGGTTCTGACGGTCGATTACAACCGACCGCTGCGCACGACGATCGGCAAGCCCGCCCACACCACCGAAACCCAGGCGCAGATCGCGCTGCGCGTCGGGTTCTAGCGCCGCTCGGTCCAGCTTTCGGAGAATGCCAGCGCACAGGTGCTGAACGGTTTGCCTTCCCGCACCCGCGCCCAAGGTTGCCCGGCCGCTTCCACCCCGTTGCGGGTCAAGCGCGCGCCCAAAGCCGGGATCAGCAAGGTGCAAACGCCATAGCGCCGGGTCGGATCGGCAAAAGGCTCGGTGTGGATCAGCAAAGGTTCGCCGATGCGATACCAGGTCAGCGCGATTTCCTCGTCCACGGTATCCAGCCGCTCGGTCCAGAAATCCCGCGCATCGCCGTTCTTGCTGAACTGGGCGTCGGTGACCGGAATGGTCGTATCGGCGGTTTCCGGATTGAGCATCCCCTGCACCGTCTCCTGCAACCACCGCGCCATGGCAATGTTGTCGGAATAGATGCGCCATTTGGCATCGGTCAGCTCGCTCTTGAGGTAGAGCACATGCCCCGGGCCGGCCGGCGACATCAGAATGCGCCAATAGCTGGCATTGGTCGTAATCGGCCCGTCGTCGGTGGCGCTGAGGCGAAGGAACGGGTTTTCGCCGGTCAGGATCGTGCGATTGGGATCGAGGGTTGGCATGGCACTGTGTCCTCCGTATTTCGTTGCTCCAGTTTATACCAACGGGAGGCGCAGGCCTATGCCCAGCATCGACACCGGCCGCGTTGCTTTATTCTATCAGGACACCGGCGTGGGATCGGGCGATGCGCCGCCGATCCTGCTGCTGCACGAACTCGGCGGCAGCAGCGAAAGCTGGGCCAAGACGATCCCGCTGCTGGGCGCCCGCCGGCGGGTGGTCGCGGTCGATTTCCGCTGCGCCGGCCGGTCGGAGAAACCGGTGGAACCCTTCGCGCTGGAAGCGTTGGCGGACGATCTGGCGGCGGTGGCGGGGGCGCTGGGAATCGGCCGTTTCGATGTCGTTGGCGCGGCTTTAGGCTCCCTGGTTGGGGCCGTGCTGGCGGTGCGCCACCCCCGACTGGTGCGGCGACTGGCGATGTTCGCGGTCGCCCCCGCGATGGCCGGACCGACCCGCATTTACCTCGCGGAACGGGCGGCGCTGGTCCGGACCGTCGGCATGCGCGGCGTGGCCGAGGCCAGTTTGAACAACGCCTTCCCCGAGTCCCACGCCGCCATGCGGGCGGAATATCGCAGCATCTATCTCGCCAACGATCCCAACGCCTATGCCGAATTATCCCTGGCGTTGGCGCGGTTCGAACCGACGCCGGCCGACTGGGGGCGAATCGCCGTGCCGACCCTGGTGGCGTCCGGCGCCCAGGATTTCATCTGGCCCCCCGCCCTGGGACAGCAGGTCGCCGCCCTGATTCCCGGCGCGCGCTGCGAAATTCTGGCCGAAGCCGGGCACTTTCCGCATTTGCAGGCGCCCGAGGCCCTGTCGCTTATGGCCATCGGCTTCTTCAACGGCTAAACCACGCCCACCGCGTCAGCGGTTAAACCCTGCCGCCGCGCGGTCGGTCCGCGCCCCATGGAGATTGTGTAGAATGCGTCCTTTCTCGCGAGTGGCCCTGCTTCTCACAACCGGTGTGTTTCTCGCCGCCGCCGACGCCCCGCCTGCCCCGGCGCCAACTGCGCCCGCGCCGGATTTCGTCGCCCGTCGCGGCGATGTGCGCCTGACGGCCGCCGATATCCGCGAGGCGCTGGGCCGAGCGGACGCGAATTTGCGGGATCAGGTGATCGCGAATCCGCAGGCGCTGTCGGAGTTCGTGAAGGAACGGATGATCCGGCAAATCCTGCTGACCGAGGCGCACGCTGCCAAATGGGAGCAAAACCCGGAAATCGCGGCAAAAGCGAACGACGTTCGCGATAGCGCCGTCGTGCAACTTTGGCTGGCATCGAAGGCGCAGGTCGATCCGTCCTACCCGACGCAAGCCGAGCTGGAAGCGGCGTACGAGGCCAATAAGGCGCGCTTCGTGGTGCCGCCGCAATATCATGTGCAACAAATCGCCGTCCTGCTGGCGCCGAACGCGGCCAAGGATGCGGTCGATCTGGCGATGAAGAAAGCCAAGGACCTGCGGGCGCTCGTCGCCAAACCCGGCGCCGATTTCGCCGATCTGGCCAAGAAAAACTCGCAAGATCCCGCCTCGGCGGGGAAAGGCGGCGACCTCGGCTGGTTGCGCGAAGACCAAATTCTGAAACCGGTGCGCGATGTGCTGCAAAACATGGCCGACAATGCCATCAGCGACCCCATCCGCGGCGCCGACTCCCTTCATGTCGTCAAGCTGCTCGGCAAAAAGCCGCAATCGACGCTGCCGCTCGATCAAGTGAAACCGAATTTGATCGCCGCCCTGCGTCAGGCGCGGTCGCAGCAAATGAGCACCGCCTACCTGGAAGACATGCTGAAAAAAGAGCCGGTGCAGTTGAACGACGCCGGTCTGGCTGCCAAACTCGCGCCACCGAAATAATCGCGTGGGGGGTTCGTTTTGCGACAGACATCGACGTCGCGCGTAACGACAATGGCAATAGCGGGGGGCCGATGGACGGTTCCCCCGCCGATGGTTCGATAACGTCATGCAACGGGAAGCCCATGTCGTCCGCTTTCTGCTCGACCAGCAGGCGGTCTGGCATGCGCATTTCCCCACATTGCGCGGCCGCACGCATGAGGCGATCGTCGGCTATCTGTGCCACGAAGGCCGGCGCGGGGCCACGGCGCAACAATTGTACGGCGCAATCCAGCAACATTTCCAGATCGACGATTCCACCGTGCGCCAACGCGTCGCCGATGTGTATCGATTGCACTACGTTCTGATCGACCCGCCCGACAGCCGGGTCACCGGACGCACGATCCTAACCCCGTCGGCCAGTCTGCTGACCGCCCACGCGGCCTACACCCAAGACCTCGCCGGCAAATTATGCGCGGCCGCCGGGCATCCGATCCCGGCCGGAGATTTGACGGAGGCGCAACGGATTTCCGTCCACGAGACCCTGAAACACTATACCGCCGCCTGGCTCGACGCCGCCGATCGCTTCCTGGAGGCCGCCCGCCTGCCGCCCGCACGCCGACTGGAAGCGCGCCGTCGGCTTATGACGACCTCGTATTGGACCCTGATGCACCGTGCGATCGAGGAACGATACACCGAACGCAACGAGGGCCTGTTGGCGGATCAACTCGCCGCGTCCGTCTTCGCGTTGAACGGACAGGGCAATGCAACCGTGCGGGAGCATATTGCCGCGCTGCTGGCACTGGATTTGTTCGAACGCCGCACCGATCGCGCCATGCGGATAGCCCTGACACCAACAGCAACTTCCGCATTTGGCGCCATGCTCGGCGCCTTCGATCGGCATTTGACAGAATTTGCCGCCAGCCTGCATCCGGCCGAGCCGGAAGCCGAACGCACCACCCGCTTTCGCACGCCGCCCGTGGACCCCGAGGCGACGCTCGGCGGCCTGCGATTCCATCTGGCAATCGTTTCCCCGGCCAGCGCGGCGCGGCGAATCGTTCTGACCGCAGCACCGCTGACGATCGGCCGCACCTTGCCGGCCGATATCGTGCTGCCGACAGCGGAAGTCTCGCGCAAACATTGCGAAATACGGCTGACCGGCGGCACCGTCGTTGCAACCGACCTGGAATCGACCAACGGCACCTTCGTCGATGGCGTGCGCATCGCGGCGCCAACACCGCTGCGCGCTGGCGGCACGCTGCGGATCGGGGTCTACGAGATGACGCTGGAACCGGGCGATCGCGACGGGCGGTAGAGAACAAATCAGGAATTTCGCGAAAATACCCGCAGATAAAGCGGCAACATCCTCTTACAAAATACTCAATATTCCCCAAGCAAAACTTTCTGAATCGCTCGGGCTGTCTTTGCCATTGGCGAGGCGAACCAATCATCCCATAGTCCGGCTTGGGACACGAGCGCGACCGGATGGGGATTCGGACACACACGCCTCGGACCATTGAGGGGATTACCATGGCGAAAAATTCATGCAATTGCTGGTTCTGCACCGGACAAAGCGGCGCGTCGCCGCTGTACGCCGACAGCCCAGACGCCGTGGCCGATGCCGAAACCGGTGGCGCATTCGGATCGGGCGACGTCGTTTCCGCCATTCTGGCCGCCACTGCGGGCAGCGGCGGATCGTCCACCGGAACGACCGGCCAAACGACGCCGATCGCCGGGGCGTCGGGCACCAGCGCTTTTCCGTCGTGGGTTTCGACCCTGACCACCGCATCGATCAAGGCGGACATGACCGCTGCCGATGTCGGCGGTTCGGTTTCTTATTCCGGCCTGAAAACATTGTTCGCCGATGTTGCCGCATCGCTCGGCACCGGCAAGTTGACCGCCGCGCAGTTCGCCGATCTCAAAACGATCGCCGCGAACCTGAACGTTGGCATGTCGACATCGAATTACCTGACCTCGATCGCCAACGCGCTGGTAAACGGCAGTGCGGCCAACGCAACCTGGACCGGCGGCACCGCCACGCCGGTCGCGTTGGGCAATCTTGCAGTCGGCAGCAGCGCCACCCAGATGAACGAATTGGTCGGGAAATGGTTCTTGGGCACCGATCTGCCCAATGCCAAACTGCTCATGAGCGGATATTCGGCCTATACTGTTTCGTACTCCGTCGAATCGGTGCCGGTTTTCGCGGCGAGCGGACCCAGCATGAACGATATCAATCAGGGGTATATGGGGGACTGTTATTTCCTGTCGAGTTTGGCGGAGGTTGCATACCAGAACGCATCGATAATCAAATCGATGTTCACCGACAACGGCAATGGCACCTACGGCGTGCGGTTCTTCATCAACGGTTCCGCCCAATACGTTACGGTCAACAACATGATGGCCAACGGCGGCACGTTGTTCGACAAAGGCCCGGATATGTGGGCGGGACTGGCAGAAAAGGCTTACGCGCAGTTTCAGTCGATCGCGCTGAGCACCGGCAATTCGTCGTACAATTACGGCAATGCCTGGTCTACCATCGCCAATGGCGGCTGGCCGTTGAATGCGCTGGAGGCGATTACCGGCGCGTCGTCGTTGTCCGAATTCCGCGCCAACGGAACGACCTGGGCCGACTATAACTTCAATGCCGGACTGGGACAAACCTCCGTTCTGTCCGGCGTATCGACCGCGTCGGTACTATCGACGTTGGTGACCGATCTGTCGCTTGGTTACGATCTGGTTCTGTGTTCGTGGACCAACGCCACCGACAGCGCCGGGCGCACGACGCTGGTTTCGAGCCATGCTATGTCGATCTATGGTTACGATACCGCCACGGGCATGCTGGAGGTGCGTAACCCCTGGGGCACCGCATCCGGCCAATACTGGGACACAACGTTCGAGGTCGGCCTTTCGACTCTGGCGAAAGCCGGCGATTATATTTCCGTTGCAAATGTGCCGAGCGGTGCGACGCCGGTGGCTCCGGCGAGTTTGTCGATTGCGGCGACGGCGGCATCGAAGCTCGAAGGTGCGGCAGGTGCGACGACCGCATTGACATTCACCGTGACGCGGACGGGCAACACGGCTGTTGTTGCCGCCGCCAATTGGGCAGTATCCAGCAGCAGCGCCAATGGTGCCGATTTCGTCGGCGGGGCGCTGCCAACAGGCACCGTCAGCTTCGCCGCCGGCCAGACCAGCCAGATTGTTACGGTCAACGTGGCCGGCGACAATGTTGTCGAAGCGGATGAAACCTTTGCGGTGAACCTGACTGCGGCCAACCCGACGACGACGATCGGAACGGCATCGGCGAGCGGAACGATCTTGAACGACGACGCCCAGCTCTTGATCGTTGCCACCAGTGCGGTGAAAGCCGAGGGCAATAGCGGCGCCACCCCGTTCACCTTCACCGTGACCCGCATCGGCTACACCGCCGTCGCGCAGTCCGCAAATTGGGCGGTATCGAGCACCAGCGCAAACGGCGCAGATTTCATCGGCGGCGTCCTGCCAACCGGCACCGTCAGCTTCGCCGCCGGCCAGACCAGCCAGATCATTACGGTCAACGTGGCCGGCGATACCATTGTCGAACTGGATGAAAACTTTGCCGTCACGCTAACGAACCCCACAGCCGGCGCGACATTGGGCCAAGCCTCGGCTACCGGAACGATCCTGAACGACGACGCACCGGCAACCGTATCGATTGTGGCGACAGCGGCGAGCAAATTGGAGGGTGCGGCCGGAACGACGACACCTTTCACCTTCACCGCGACGCGCACCGGCAATACGGCGATTGCCGCCGCCGCCAATTGGGCGGTGTCGAGCAGCAGCGCCAATGGTGCCGATTTCGTCGGCGGTGTTCTGCCAACAGGAACCGTCAGTTTCGCCGCCGGGCAGACCAGCCAGATCGTTACGGTCAACGTGGCCGGCGACAATGTTGTCGAAGCGGATGAGACTTTCTCGGTCAATCTGACATCCGCCAACGCAGCGACGGCCATCGGCACAGCATCCGCCAGCGGAACGATCCTGAACGACGACGCCCAGCTCTCGATCGTTGCCACCAGCGCGGTGAAAGCCGAGGGCAATAGCGGGGCCACCCCGTTCACCTTCACCGCGACCCGCGTCGGCTACACCGGCATCGCGCCGTCCGCGAACTGGGCGGTATCGAGCACCAGCGCGAACGGCGCGGACTTCGTCGGCGGGGTCCTGCCAACCGGCACCGTCAGCTTCGCCGCCGGTCAGACCAGCCAGATCGTTACGGTCAACGTGGCCGGCGATACCATTGTCGAACCGGACGAAAGCTTTGCCGTTACGCTGGCGAACCCCACAGCCGGCGCGACGCTGGGCCAAGCCTCGGCGTCCGGAACGATCCTGAACGACGACGCCCCGGCCAGCGGTCTGCACATCAATCTGATATGGGATGCCAGCGTCGCAGCCGCGCCGGCGGCGTTCAAGACCGCGATCCAATCCGCAGCCACAATGTTGCAGAACGCTTTCAGCAACAAAATAACCGTCAACATCGCAGTTGGCTGGGGCGAGATCGGTGGAACGAAGATCTCCCAGTCCGGGGTTGCCGAGGGCGGACCCAACGGCGGCGTCTGGGTCAGCTATGCCAATACCAAGGTCGATCTGCTCGGCAGTGCGACTTCGACCGACGACAAGACGGCTTACGCGGCTTTGCCGGCGACGCTCAATCCGAACGGGAACGGCAACGTTGCTGTTTGGCTGGCGCAAGAAAAGGCGCTGGGGTTGCTTTCCGGCACCGATGCCGGGCTCGACGGGAGTATCGGATTTTCCACCGATTTCCCCAGCAGCATCTGGGTCGGCTCGGCGTTGCATGAAATCACCCATGCGATGGGCCGGACATCGGGATATTCGCCCTATGGGATCGAAGATCTCATGCGGTATTCCGCACCCGGCGTGCATGCTTATGCCGGTGGGAGTCCGCAATATTTCTCCATCGACAACGGTGTCACGCGGATGGCGAATTTCAGCAACAGCTCCGATTACGGCGATTGGGCGAGCGACAGCCTGACCGTCAACGATCCCTATAATGCCTTCATCTCTAGCGGCGCGAACACGCTGACGGCCTCCGACCTTCGAGTCATGGACGCGATCGGTTTTACAAAAATGATACCGGGCGCTACCATTCCGGCAAGCGTTGGATTGTCCGCGCCGAGCATGGCCTTCGCCGATCCGTCGGCGTTAAGCGGGGCGGCGTTGAGCGGGGCGGCGTTGGGCGATCCGGGCCGGCTTGCCGGCTGTATAGATATGTCCGGCACACATTTCACGGCAGATTCGTTTCCGGCCCAGCCCAACAGCGTCGCGGCGGCGAGCGTCGATACCGTCCCGTCCGGATTGGGTTATTTGTTCGTCGATCCCGCGCAGGGCCTGGGCATTGCCGACAGCACGGCATACGACCGGCACACGATGCTGGCTGCCTGACGGAAGCGGTTCGGCCACGACCGCCCTTGCCGAGGGCGGTCGTTTCTGCTTGCAACTTGGTAGACGCAGTCTGCTGTTTCAGGGCGCGATCAATTTATATACGCGTGCAGCGGTGCCGCTGTAGAGCGCGGTTTTTTCGGTGGCGGATGCGGCGGATGTCAGAATTTTGAAGGCGTTCCACAATTCGGTGTACCCACCGGATTGTTTATCGGGCGGGAAATTGCTTTCGAACATGCAGCGATCGACGCCGAACGCTTCGATACAGGGTTCGATATACATTTTCCAGGCTTCTGCCAATTCGGCGGAGGTCGGCGGGTAGTCGCGATCGTGGAACCCGAAGCCGAACGATGCCATACCGATCCCGCCCAATTTCACGACGACATTCGGGCATTTCGCCAAGGCTTCGATATCCTTGCGCCAGGAAGCGAGGATTTCCTGCCGTCGCCCTTTATAGGGTCCGACGCCCAGTACGCCGCCGACATGATTCAGCACGATAGTCGTATCGGGAAAGGATCGCGCGAGGTCGATCGCATCGGGTAGTTGGGGATGGTATTGCCAGGATTCGAAGGATAAACCGAGCTTCGCGAGTTGGGCGAAGCCTTCGCGGAAAGTGGGGTCTTTGACGATTCCAGGTGGAACGTAACGGGACGCGAAATTCTGCACCTCGGCATGCGGATCCCAGGACACACCGTAACGAATGCCACGGAACCGTCCACCGCCGGCGGCAATTTCTGCCTCCAGCACGTCGCGCACGCGGGCACCGAGGGTTAGGTCGGCATGACCGACGATGCCTTCCGCCACGCGGCACGGGCCGTAGTTTCCGGATGCGCTCATCGCGGCGATACCGGCAACGAATTCGACTTCCCCAACCGGTTTCATTTCGGCTGGACCCGCCTTGCGGTACATCGCCTGACATTCCAGAAACACGGTCGAGACGATATTATGGCCGCGCCCGATATCGGACAGCAATTCGGGCAGGAAATACGTTCCGCGGTGCGGTGTATCCCAGAAATGGTGGTGCGGGTCGATAATCGGGAGGTCCGGTTCCAGCGCGGCCTCGGTCGGGCGTTTTGCCAGCCAGGCTTTCAAGAAGGGGTCGGTACGATATTGGGTGCCGTAGTAGGCGGCGTTCGATTCCTCGATCATTTCGATATCCCTTTGTTTTGGTTAAGCCGCCAACGCCTGTGCCACGAAGGCGGGGTCGAATATTTTATCGGCCATGACTTGGCAGCGTTTCATCAGGCGGTACTCGTCCGGTCCGTAATCGGGCCGAGCAAAATGCCATGACCCGAGGTTATCCCACAGCAACAGATCACCTTCGGACCATTCGTGTACGTAACGGTATTTTGGCTGGAATACCCAATTCAGCAGATATTCCAGCAGGACGGCGCTTTCCTCGGCCGGCATCCCATCGATCTGGGTGGTGAAGCCCGGGTTGACGTAGAGGACATTACGACCGGTAATCGGATGTTTCATCAGCACGGGGTGGTGAACCGGCGGTCGTTGCGCGCGCATTTCCGGCGACATCGGCGGGCGTTGGCTATTTTTTTCCCGTCGCATATATTCCCAGAACATTTCGATGTCGTGGGTCGCTGTGACGCCGGTCAGTTGCGCAACGATATCGGCCGGCAAATCGGCAGCCGCTGCCTGCGTATTGGTAAATTCCGTATTGCCCACCGGTTTGCCGTCGCGCAGCGGCACCTTCCAGGCCGACAGCACGTTCACAAACCCTTTGGCCGGCGAATAGGTCATGTCGGTGTGCCAGGACTGCCCTGCATCGGGTGCGCCTATCAATTTTCCATCTTCTTTAACATTGGAAAGGATCGTCACTTCGGGCATGCCGGGTTCGTGGTTCGGATTGCCTCGTAAAACCTGAATTTCTCCGAAACGAGCCGAAAATGCCTTCAACTCCGGCGCATCCAGCCATTGTCCGGGAAAACGCAATACGCCGTAATCGCCCAGCGCCCGCAGGATGGCGGCGAAATCGCGCGGTTGCAGATCTTGTTTCAGATCGACACCAATCAGGGTAGCACCCAGGATTTGGCCGGTCGGTTCGACGCGCAACATGGCGGTTTCTCCCTCTCTTCGGCGTTAGCCTAGGCGCGCGGCCCCGAACAAGACAAGATCGACAGCGGAGGAGCGACCCGACCATGTCCGATTTTCATAGCCTGTTCACCCCGTTTCAACTTGCGGGCAAGACCCTGCGCAACCGCGTGGTGCATGCTTCCATGAGTTTGCTGTCCACTCCGGCGGGTCGGGTCACCGATCGGATGATACAATATCATGCAAACCGAGCAGCGGGCGGTGCGGCGATGACGATCACGGAGCCGCTGGCGACGATGCGCCATCAGGCCGGAATTCCTCGCGTGCAGGTTTGGCGGCGCGACGATGCGGATGGTTTGAAACGTTTCGCCGACGCGGTCGAATCGCAAGATTGTAGGCTGCTGGGGCAAATTCAGGATGCCGGGCGCGGCCGGCATTTTCCCGGACGCAACCCCGAAGCGGTTGGCGCGTCCGCCCTGCCCGACGATCTTTCGTGGACCGTGCCGCGCGCACTGACGGCGGCGGATATTCGGCGATTGGTGATCGAGATCGCAGACTCGGCTGCTCATCTCAAGGAATGCGGGTTTTCGGGGGTCGAGATTTCCGGTGCGCATGGGCACATGTTTCATCAGTTTCTTTCGCCCTGGTCGAATCGGCGAGACGATGCGTATGGCGGCAATTGGGAAAATCGCGTTCGGTTTGTTGCGGAAGTGGTCAGCGGATTACGCGACGCATGCGGAACGGATTTTATCGTCGGCTTGAAATTGCCGGTGGACGACGGATTGAAGGGCGGGATCGGTCCGACCGAGGCAGCGATCGTTGCCGATCTGCTGACACGATCCGGGGAGGCCGATTACGTCTGTTTTGCCGGCGGCGCCCACGCGCGCACGTTGGAAATGCACACCCCGGACCGCCACGGCCCACCGATGCCCTACATGCCGGCAATTCGGGAATTGCGCCATTCCCTCAATGGGGTGCCGCTGATGGCGTTGGGCCGGATCGTCGATCCCGCCGAGGCCGACGGCATCCTCGCACGCGGCGAAGCCTCCCTGATCGCACTCGGACGGCCCCTTGTCGCCGATCCCGGCTGGCCAAAAAAAGCTGCGGCCGGACGGACTTGGGATATTCGTTACTGCCTGTCCTGCAACACCTGCTGGGCGGCCATCATCATGATGCACATTCCAATCGCCTGCGTGAACAATCCCCGCGTCGCCCGTCCGGACGAGGTCGATTTCGTTCCGGTCAGGACAGCAACGCCGAAGCGCATCGTCGTCGTCGGGGCCGGCATCGCGGGGATGGAGGCAGCATGGGTCGCCGCCGCACGCGGGCACGATGTAACGGTTTTCGGTGCGTCGGACTGGATTGGTGGGAAAGCGTATCTACGGGAACAATTGCCCGGTGGCGACACGGTTTCTTCCATTTACGACTACCAAACAACCGCAGCCCGCCGGGCGGGCGCCCACTTCGTCCTGGGTCGTTCGGTCGGTGCGGCGGAAATCGTTGCACTGCGCCCCGACATCGTTGTGTTGGCGACGGGATCGTCGATGATTCCACCGGATTGGCTCCCCGCCGACATCCTTGCCGAGGGCTTCGTGCCGGATTTGCGCTCGGCCGCGATCGAGGTGCTGCGCCACGATGGGCGCCAGCCCGGCACGGCCGTTCTGTTCGATGCCGATCATACCGAAGGCACCTATGCGGCGGCGGAAGCATTACGTGCCCGTTTCGAACACACGATTATCGTTACCGCACGGGACACCATCGCCACCGATGTCGCCATGACCACAAGGCAAGGGATTCTGCGGCGGATGGCGGAGCAAAGGATCGAAATTATGGTCCTATCGGAACCGCAATGGAACGATCGTTGCGCCGACGGGCAGTTGGACATCGTCAATGTCTATACGGGCGACATCCGCACCATCGACAATGTCGCGCTGCTGACATACGCCACTCCGCGCCGGCCGAACGATACGCTGGCGGCACCGTTACGCGCCGCCGGAATCGAAGTTGTTGCGGTTGGCGACGCGAGAGCACCGCAGGAGATGCTGTTCGCGACCGCCAGCGGCCACGCGGCCGGGGAATCGATCTGACCTATTGTTTGTTCGCGCGATTCAGACCTCCTGTGATTCCACCTTCGGTTATCGCGCTCTACCGACCGTGGAACTTCCCTTTCCGTTTCTCGACGAAAGCCTTCCTCGCTTCCTTTGCGTCCTCAGATTGTTGCAAAATGCCACCAGCATTGGAGGTCAGGACCATCGTCTGCTCCAACGTCGCATCCTGCGCCGCCCGCATCACGCGCTTGCTGATCCATTGCACCAGCGGTGGAATCCCCAATATTTTCTCGCACAATGCTCGGGTGAACGATTCTAGTTCCTCAGACGGAACCATGTGATTGAGCATTCCCCAACGATAGGCGGTTTCGGCATTCACCTCCCCCGTATACGCAAGTTCCAGCGCACGTCCCAAACCGATCATTTTCGGTAAGTAGTAACAGCCGCCGTTTTCGATGATCTGACCGGCATTGTGGTACGCAATGAAACGGCTCCGTTCGCAACCGATACGGATGTCGCAGTGCAACGACATATCCATACCCGATCCCACGGCCGCACCGTTTATCATGGCAATGGTGGGTTTGCGGATCAGCGAGATGTCGCGGTGCAAATCGGTGAAGCCGTGGAAAAAATGCTGCCGAGCGGCATCGGGGCCGTCATGCGAACCGCGCGCGCCGGAAAAGTTCTCGCCGACGACGCTGGCCCCTTCGCGCGATGCCAGATTGGCGCCGGCACAGAACGCTCGGCCCACGCCGGTCAGCACGATCACCCGCACATCGGGATCGTCGTCGCCGGCCCGCATATATTCGCCGACCTTGGCGACCGTGCTGCCTTCCTCCGCCGTGCCCACCAAAGCATTCATCCGCTCGGGGCGATTGAATTTGATCCAGAGGATACCGTTTTCCTCTTTTTCGTAGAGCAGATAATCGACGAGTTTCGGTCCCATGGTCTGTTCCCTCCTGTTATTTCTAACTCTATGACGGCTCGGCTTACCAGGCAAAGCCCCGCTATTTGCCGATGCAGAATTGCCCGAACAACGTGTCCAGAATATCCTCGACCCCCACGTGTCCGGTGATCCGGCCGATGGCGCGCAGGGCCAAGCGTAAATCCTCGCCGCGCAATTCCGGCAAATCCGTTTCGGCCGCGCCAGTCAGTCGTTCCAACGCTTCCAACAGGGCGGCGCGATGGCGCGCCCTGGTCAGCGGGGGCGGTCCGGATGTTTCGGTCAGGCGACGAGCGAGATCGGCGAGTCGATCGCGCAACAAATCCATGCCCTCACCGGTCAGGGCACTGACCGATATCGCATCGTCCGGGGCACTGCGCAGCAAATCCGCCTTGTTCGCCACCTGGATCCGCCTATCGCTCGGCAGTTCGGAAAATCGACCGGAATCGGATATTTCCAAGACTATATCGGCATCCTCACTTCGAACGAAGGCACGTCGTACACCTTCGGCTTCGATGGGATCGGCGGTTTCGCGCAGGCCCGCTGTATCGACCAATGTGACGGGAACCCCGCCCAGAACGACCCTGGCTTCCAGCGCGTCGCGTGTGGTGCCGGGAATGTTTGAAACGATCGCGACATCGCGTTCCGCCAGCGCATTGATCAACGAGGATTTACCGACATTCGGCGGGCCGACGATGGCGAAAACCAAGCCCTCCCGCAGTTTCTCGCCACGCCGCGCATCGTTCAAATGTGCAGCGATTTCCTGGCGCAGGGCGGCCAGAGTGGCGGTGAGTTCGCGTTCCACCTCCGGCGGTAAATCTTCGTCGGGGAAATCGATCAAGGCTTCCTGCTGCGCCAAAACGAAGCGCAATCGATCCGACCAGTCGCGGTAGACACGACCCAATTCACCGTCGAGCTGGCGCAAGGCCTGACGTCGTTGCGCTTCTGTTTCGGCGGCGATCAGGTCGTGGACCGCCTCGGCTTCCGTTAAATCCATGCAACCATTCAGGAAGGCGCGGCGGGTAAATTCGCCGGGTTCGGCCGGGCGCAATCCCAACCCCACCAGCGCCATCGCCAAACCATCCGCCACCGCTCGGCCGCCATGAATAAATAATTCGGCCGAATCCTCCCCGGTGTAAGTGCCGGGGCCGGGTAACCATAGGACCATGGAACGATCCAGAGTCGAATCATCGGCATCGCGCAAACGGCGCAATCCCGCATGCCGCGGTTCGGGGACTCGGTCGCCGCAGAGCGATGCCAAAGCGAAATAGGCAAGCGGGCCGCTTAGGCGCATGACTGCAATGGCCGCCCGCCCTGCGCCGGAGGCGATCGCGAAGATCGTATCGTCGTTCATACGAAACGCCCGTCGCACCCGGCCATGGTAGCGGTGCTCAACCCGCCAGTTTCACCGCTTTCAGATTGTCCGCGACGGTCAACACGCCGCCGGTCGTCGCACGAATTTCGTCCACGGTCAGGCCGGGGGCAATCTCCCGCAGCAGAAATCCCGTGCCGGTCGGCTCGAACAGGCCGTAATTCGTCGATACCAACGTAACGACACCCTTGGCCGTGATCGGCAGGGCGCAGCGTTCGACCAGACGCGATTCGTTGCGGCGGGTGACGTGTTCCAGAATGATGAAAACCCGCTTGGCACAGGCCGCGAGATCCATTGCGCCGCCGATCCCGCCGCCTTTCTGGCCCTTCAGCTTCCAGTTGGCGAAATCGCCGGTCACCGACACTTCGTAAGCACCCATCACGGTCGCATCGATGTGCCCGCCCCGGATGATGGCGAAACTATCGGCGTGGTGCACGATCGAACCGCCCGGGTTCATCGTCACATTCTGCCCGCCGGCGTTGACGAGATTGAGGTCTTCTTCCCCCGCCGGGGCAACCGGGCCGTAGCCGATCACGCCGTTCTCGGAATGATAAATGAAATCCACATCGCCGAGATCGGTGTTGGAACACATCGTTGGGATACCGACACCGAGATTGACGATCCAACCGTCGCGGAATTCCAGCGCCATGCGGTCCGCCATTTGCTGGCGGGTCAGACCTTTGACTGCGTCGCTCATCTCCGGCGCTCCTGACGGCGGGTGGGCCATATTCCCTCGGGTTCCGGGGGCACCTGGACGATGCGGTGGACGAAAATGCCGGAGCAATGCACGTCGTCGGGGTCGATGGCGCCGAGCGGCAGGATGGGTTCGTCGACCTCGACGACGGTGACGCGGGCGGCGGTTGCCATGACGGGATTGAAATTACGCTGGGCGCGGTGGAATTGCAGATTGCCGAACGTATCGGCGCGGCGGGCTCGGATGAAGGCGTAATCGAGCGGCATTGCGTATTCCAGCAAATATTCGCGCCCGTCGATGATGCGGGTTTCGCGGCCCTCGGCGAGTTCGGTGCCCACGGCGGTCGGGGTGTAGAACGCGGGAATGCCGGCGCCAGCTGCGCGCAGTCGTTCCGCCAGCGTTCCTTGCGGCACCAGTTCGGCATCGCACTCACCGGATTCGTAATATTTGGTGAATGGCAACACATCCGTCGGGCGGGTCGCGGCGGTGAAGGCGCAGACGACTTTCGCGACCTGACCGTTTTCCACCAGCATTCCCATATCCGGCATGCGCGGCTGGGCGGCGCCGCCGGTCGTGTTGCCAACCAGGGTCAGCCGTTTCGCGCCCTGGTCCAGCAGCGCCTTGATAAGATTGTACGCCACACCCGGCATGGCGAAGCCGCCGAAACCGATCGTGCTGCCGTCGGGAATATCCGCGATCGCGTCGCGGAAGCTGCCGACTTCTTTGGATTTCAATGCCATCGGGTTTTCACCGTCCCCCTTCGTTCGACGGGGATCAACAGGCAGGGCGGGTTTCGAGTCAAGGGAGCGCTGTGCCATATTGTGCCGATGACCGACCCCACAATGCGCCCCATCGGCACCATCCACACCCCCTGGGCAGAGATCGCCGATTGCCCGCGCAACGGGCGCCAGCCGCAACCGCCGCCGGTTTGCCGGGTCCGGCTGCGCCCCGAATACGTCGAAGGGTTGCAAGGCCTGGCTGGGTTTTCGCATTTAATTCTGTTGTATTGGTTGAATCGAGCAACGGCGGCGGAGATGGTTTTTGTGCCGCCGTTCGATGGAAGGCCAAGGGGGGTGTTTGCCACGCGGGGGCCTCGGCGGCCGAACCCGATTGGCCTGTCGGTGGTGGCATTCGACGGGTTCGAATCCGCCGACACGCTGCTGGTGCGCAACCTCGATTGCGTCGATGGCACGCCGCTGCTCGACATCAAGCCGTATCTGGCAACGACGGATTCCGAACCGGATGCAACGATGGGGTGGCTGGCGCCGCACGCGACGCCGCGCGGTTCGTAGCGGCGCGGTTTCCATTGGCGGTTGCGTGGCACCGGGATAAACTCGGCGCAGCAACCAACGGAAGCCGCATTATGGACTCGACCCTGGTCCCCTACTCCCCCCTGCCGCACCGCCCCACCCTGCGCTGGCCCAACGGTGCTCGGGTCGCGCTCTGGGTGGTGCCGAATATCGAGCATTACGAATACCAACCGAAATATGTGCGCGTCCGCGATCCCTGGCCGCGCTCCCCGCATCCCGATGTGCTTGGCTACAGCGTGCGCGATTACGGCAATCGCGTCGGGCTTTGGCGCATGTTCGAAATGACCGACGATCTGCAAATTCCTTGCACCGTCAGCCTGTCGATGACCGTGATCCAGCACTATCCCGATATTCTGGAAGCGATGGAAAAGCGCAACTGGGAACTGATGTCGCACGGTATCTACAACACCCGTTACCATTGGAATTTCTCACCCGAGGAAGAGCGAGCGGCGATGCAGGAATCGCGGGAAATCCACCGCAAATTGACCGGGCGGGAGCAAAAAGGCTGGTTCAGCCCGGCGATCACGAACACGACGAACACCTTCGACCTCGCGGCGGAATGCGGGTTTTCCTACACGGCCGATCTGTATCACGACGATCAACCGTTTCCGTTACGGGTCAAATCCGGCAACCTTTTGTCGTTGCCTTATACAATTGAACTAAACGATGTTCTGTCGCATCGACGCGGCGAGGAAGCCGAGGAATTCGCGCGCCAGATCCGGGATTATTTCGATACCGTTTATGAGGAGGGCGCCGAGCAGGGAAGGGTCATGTGTGTGGCGCTGCATCCTTATTGGGTGGGGCAGCCGCATCGCATTCGCGCGGTGAAGGCGGCGTTGGAATATGTGCTGTCGCACCCCGGCGTCTGGGTCGCGCGCGGCGCCGATATCGTCGATTGGTTCAACGCCAACCACCTACCCGCGATCGAATCGCACCTCGCCGCTCGGGAGGCAGCCAATGGTTGAGTTCGTACCCGCAACTGTTCCGCCAACCAACGAACCGCGCGAACCCGGCATGGACCACGCGCATTATCCCTTCCGCAAGCTGCCGGACGCGCCGGTCTTCCAATGGCCGGACAAGGCGCGCATCGCGCTGACCGTAACGTTGATGGTGGATGTCTGGGAACTCGCGCCGGCCGCTGACGCCTACCCCGACCCGCGCATCCTGTCCCCACTTGGCAAATTCCATCCGGACTGGCTGACCTGGAGCCAGCGGGCCTATGGCAATCGCGTCGGCATTTTCCGCATTCTAACGGTGCTCGACCGGTTCGGCATCGTACCGTCGGTGGCGCTGGGTTCGGCTGCGGCGAAAATGTGCCCGGAACTGGTGGACGAACTCAGCCGGCGCAACGCCTGCTTCATGGCGCATGGCGATTATGCCAGCCGGCGCATTACCAGCAAAATGACCGCCGAGGCAGAATGCAGCTTCATCGTTGCCGCCCGCGATGCCGTCGCCGCCGCCACCGGCGAAGCCCCTTCGGGCTGGTGCGGGCAGGATTTCAACCAGTCGTTCGATACGCCGCAGCATCTGATCGATGCCGGTTTCGGCTATACGATGGATTGGGCGAACGATGATCGGCCCTATTTGCTGGATGGCAGATTGGTGGCATTGCCGCCGCAACCGGAATGGAACGATGTCGAGGCGATGCGCCTGCGCGGCGTCCGCATCCCCGACTGGGCCGACAATCTTGTCGAAGCCTTCGACGTGCTGCACGCCGAGGGCGGTGGCACGTTCAACCTGACGCTGCATCCGTGGATGACCGGGCAGCCGCACCGGATCGCGTATTTGCAGCGGGCACTCTCGCGTATACTCGGCAAGTCCGGTATTTGGCGGACGACAACCGATGCGCTCGCGACAGCGGCGCTTGCGCAACTCTAAGGATCGAACGCCATGCTCGCACCGCAAGCCCCGACCTGGGTCAACGACTTCAAAAAATTCATCATGCGCGGCAATGTTGTCGATCTCGCGGTCGGCATCATCATCGGCGCTGCGTTCACCAGCGTCGTCGGCAGCCTGGTGAAGGATGTCATTACGCCAGTGATCGGCCTGCTGACCGGCGGGATCGACTTCACCAACATCTTCATCACCCTGAAAGGCGGGCATTTCGCCACCCTGGCCGAGGCACAGAAGGCCGGCGTGCCGACGATGAATGTCGGCCTGTTCCTTAATGCCATCATCCAGTTCGCGATCGTCAGCTTCGCGGTGTTCTGGCTGGTACGGGTGCTGACGCATCTGAAGGTGCGCGACGACACCCCGGCGCCGGGACCGACGAAAACCGAAGTGCTGCTGGGCGAAATCCGCGACCTGATGAAGCCGAAGGAGTGAGTTTTACCCCGGTCTCCGTCGTTACCGGGTTTCTGGGTAGCGGCAAGACCACGTTGATCGGGCGTATCCTGCGCACACCAGGATATGCCCGAACGGCGGTCATAGTGAACGAGTTCGGCGAAATCGGGCTCGATCACGACCTGATCGCCAAAAGCGACGAGACGCTGCTGGCGCTGACCACCGGCTGCCTGTGCTGCGCGGTGCGCGGCGATCTGGTGGAAACCTTGCTCGACCTGCATGTCCGGCGCGACGCTGGCGAGATTGCATACGATCGGGTGCTGATCGAGACCTCGGGCCTCGCCGATCCCGCCCCCATTCTGCATGCGTTGATGACCGATCCCGGCATCGCCGCGACCCATCGGATCGACAGCGTGGTGACGGTCGCCGATGCCGTGCACGGGGAAACCACCCTCGACCGGCATATCGAGGCGCGGCGGCAGGCGGCGCTGGCGGATCGCCTGATCCTCAGCAAGTCCGATATCGCCGGCCCCGCCACCGCCTTACGCGCTCGGCTGGCGGCGATGAACCCCGGGGCGCCGCTTTCGCTGGCTGCCGATGCTGGTCCCGACACGTTCTTTACCGCCGCCGATGCGGATAGACGAGCACTGCGGATGATGGCGCTGCCGGATTTTATGGCGCGGCATAGCGATGGAATCGAAACGTTCGTGCTGCAACGGGATACGCCGCTGCCGGCCTTGGCGCTCACGTTGTTGTTGCAGGCGCTGACGGAACATTGCGGCGGCAAATTGTTGCGAATGAAAGGGCTGGTCGAGATCGCGGAAATGCCGGGGCAACCGGCGATCGTGCACGGGGTGCAACATGTTTTCGCCCCGCCGGAATTCCTGCCGCGCTGGCCGTCCGACGACCGCACCACCCGCATGGTGTTCATCGGCCAAGGCATTCCTCGGTATTTTCCAGCCCGCCTTCTGGCGGCGATCGAGGCGGAGGTGCGGGACGAAATGGCATCGAGGGGTTAAACCGCCGACGATACCATCTCCGGTCGTCCTGCGCTAAACATTGGCATCATGATCCGCGTCACCCAATCCATCTGGCTGGACGAGAAAGCCATCGACGAGAGCTTTATCCGCGCATCCGGGCCGGGCGGGCAGAACGTCAACAAGGTCTCGACCGCCGTGTTGTTGCGGATTTCGTTGGACAAAGCCGCCCTGCCGCCGGCCGTCCGCTCCCGGTTGGAGAAACTCGCCGGCCGCCGGCTGACCCTGGAGGGCGACCTGCTGATTGCTAGCCAGCGGCATCGCACCCAGGACCGCAATCGGGTGGATGCGATGGAGACCCTGATCGAATTGATCCAACGGGCCGCGGTGGCGCCGATCCGGCGGGTTGCGACCAAGCCTAGTTTCGGGGCGAAACAACGGCGGGTGGACGAGAAAACCCATCGCGGGCGGATCAAGATGGCGCGGTCTGGGCCGGCCGAGCGGGA
>JANXMB010000115.1 GCA_025354865.1 Acetobacteraceae bacterium
GATACCCCGGTGGCTTTGATCGAGGCATTGCGTCCGGATGTCCTGGTCAGCGCGACCGCCGGTCGGCTGGCCGAGGATGTGGCCGGCGCCGATTTGCTGCGCGGTTGGGGCGGAACGGTGTTCCTGGCAAAGCGGGGATAGAGCAATATCGGCGGGATATCGGCGGGCCGATCGCGGACCGCCACGAAATTCGAACGTTCGGTACTCTATGTCACTGCCGTAATGTCGCGCGTCGCGGACCCTGGCCGAAAACGCTGGGTTGGTGCATCTTCTTTGCCGTTGGAGACTGTCGGGCGCGGCACGACGCGCTTAACAGGCCCCGACTGCGCATTCGATCGTGCGATCGACGGGTTCGGCGATCGCACTCCAGCTCCTCGAAGGAATTGCCATCATGGCCAAGGTTATCATCAGTTGCGCCGTTACCGGTGCCATTCACACCCCCAGTATGTCGCCGTACCTGCCGATCACGCCCGAGGAGATCGCCAAATCCTCCATCGAGGCAGCCGAAGCCGGGGCCGCCATCATCCATTTGCACGCGCGCAATCCCGTCGATGGCTCCCCGACGCCGGACCCTGCCGTGTTCATGCAGTTCCTGCCGCGCATCAAGCAAAACACCGACGCCGTGATAAACATCACCACGGGCGGCGGATTGACCATGACGCTGGACGAGCGTCTGGCAGCGCCGCTGGTCGCCAAGCCCGAAATGTGCAGCCTGAACATGGGCTCGATGAACTTCAACATTTCCCGTGCCGGCGATCGCATCAAGGAATGGAAATTCCCGTGGGAAAAGCCCTACCTCGATAACACGTCGAACTTCATCTTCCGCAACACCTTCGACGATATCGAGGGGATCGTGCAGCGCCTCGGCAAGGACCACGGCACGCGGTTCGAGTTCGAGTGCTACGATATCGGCCATCTCTACAACCTCGCCTACATGCTGGATCGCAAGGTCGTCGAAGGGCCGCTGTTCGTGCAGTCGATCTTCGGGATCACCGGCGGCATTGGCGCCGAACCGCGCAATCTGCTGTTTGCCAAGGAAACCGCCGACCGCCTGTTCGGCGATCAATATGTATGGTCGGTGCTGGCGGCGGGCCGTCATCAGATGGCCTTCACGACCATGGCCGGGATCAACGGCGGCAACGTGCGGGTCGGGCTCGAAGACAGTCTGTACATTGGCAAGGGCGAGCTGGCCGTGTCGAACGCGCAACAGGTGGCCAAGATTCGGCGCATCCTGGAAGACCTCAGCATGGAGATCGCAACCCCGGCCGAGGCGCGGGCGATGCTGAACCTCAAGGGCGGCGACCTGGTGGGATTCTAGGGATTGGGCCAAGGTCTGCCGGACGCGCTGCGATGACGCGAGGCAGGGAGCGGCGGCTGTTGCAGGCCGCCGTTTTGCTGGCTGGGGTTGTGCCGGTTTCCGCCGGTGCGGCCGGCATCATCCTCGGCGCGCAATTGGCCGGCGGCGGCACCATCGATCTGGACAGTCACGTCCGATATCTGTCCGGCCTGTTGCTCGGCATCGGTCTGTTATTCTGGGGAATGGTGCCCAATATCGAACGGCACGCAGGCCTGTTCCGAGCACTGACGGCGATCGTGGCGATCGGCGGATTGGGGCGTGCGGTGGGGTTATGGGCAGTGGGCACGCCGTCGGTCCCGATGGTGGCCGCGCTTGCCATGGAA
>JANXMB010000168.1 GCA_025354865.1 Acetobacteraceae bacterium
GGGTACTGGATATGGTGTTCCGCGATGACGAATGCCGCGTGCGAACCGATCACGCGCCAATCAACTTCACCGTCGTCAAGCACATGGCCTTGAACCCGATCCGAAGGGCCAAGGGTAAACAATCCCTCCGCGCCAGCCGAAAGGCCGCAGCATGGGACGACGATTACCTCGCAAGCCTTATCGTTGCATAAAGCGTTCAGCCGATTGCCCGCACGAAAGCGCTCCCCCCTTGTGAACAAAAGGCCGGGGGTCTAAGCCCCGCCGGTTGTTTGCCCCCTTCGCCTCGCCTCCTCGCCCCCGACCTGCTGCCAAAGGTTTTCCGTATGTTCGCCCGTATGCTGGGTTTCATGTCGGCCGACATGGCCATCGACCTCGGTACCGCCAACACCCTGGTCTACGTCAAAGGGCGCGGGATCGTCCTGGCGGAGCCTAGCGTGGTCGCGATCGCCGAATACCGCGGCAAAAAACAGGTCGTCGCCGTCGGCGAGGAAGCCAAACTCATGCTGGGACGCACCCCCGGCAACATCGTCGCCAGCCGCCCGCTGCGCGACGGGGTCATCGCCGATTTCGAGGTCGCGGAGGAAATGATCAAACATTTCATCCGCAAAGTGCACAATCGCCGTAGCTTCGCGTCCCCGCTGATCATTGTCTGCGTGCCCTCGGGTTCCACCGCCGTGGAACGCCGCGCCATCCAGGAAAGCGCGGAAAGCGCCGGCGCCCGCAAAGTGCAACTGATCGAAGAACCGATGGCCGCCGCGATCGGCGCCGGCCTGCCGGTCACCGAACCCAGCGGATCGATGGTCGTGGATATCGGCGGCGGCACGACGGAGGTCGCAGTGATCTCCCTCGGCGGGATCGTCTACGCCCGCAGCGTGCGGGTCGGCGGGGACAAGATGGATGAGGCGATCATCTCCTACATCCGCCGCACGCATAATCTGCTGATCGGCGAATCCTCCGCCGAGCGGATAAAAATGAGCATCGGTGCCGCAAGGCCGGCGGACGATCCCAACGACGACGGTCCCTATCAGGAAGTGCGTGGCCGCGATTTGATGAACGGCGTGCCCAGGGAAGTGCTGGTCAGCCAACGCCAGATTGCCGAAAGCCTGATCGAGCCGGTGACCCAGATCGTCGAAGCCGTGAAGGTCGCGCTGGAAAACACCCCACCGGAACTGGCGGCGGACATCGTGGATCGCGGCATCGTGCTGACCGGGGGCGGTGCGCTGCTCTATCGGCTCAATGAAGTGCTGCGCGATGCCACCGGCCTTTCGGTCGCGATTGCCGAAAACCCGCTGCAATGCGTCGCCCTCGGCACTGGCCGCGCGCTGGAGGAACGCAAGCGCCTGCATAACGTGCTGATGTCGATGTACTGACCCCGAAGCGGGAGGGCGCGCCGATGGACAGTCGCATTCGGACTATGACCGGCGCCGAATTCCCGCTCTTCGCCTTCTCCCACTGCCGCGACGTGGTGGCTGCGGTGTCGAAAGCCGGCGGCTTCGGGGTGTTCGGCGCGGCCGGTGTCACGCCGGAGGAACTGGAAACCGAACTCGCCTGGATCGACGCCCATATCGATGGCAAGCCGTACGGCGTCGATCTGTTGATCCCGGAAAACCTGACGGTGCGCACCCAGCGTGGCATGACACGAGGCGATCTGGCGGCGTCGATCCCCGACACCCATCGGGCCTTCGTGAAGGCGCTTCTGGCGCGGCATGGCGTGGACGCCGACCGGCCGCTGCCGGATTATCGGCGCGACGATCCGACCCGACCGCCGCCCTACCAGTTCGAAACCGGGGAGGCATTGATGGACGTCGCCTTCCGGCACCCGATTGCACTGATCGCCAATGCCCTGGGCGTGCCGCCAGCCTCGATGCTGGAGCGGGCGCGCGCGCACAAGGTGGCCTGCGCCGCGCTGGTCGGGGCGCGGGAACATGCCATCCGGCAGGTCGATGCCGGGGTGGACCTGATCGTCGCGCAGGGCACCGAAGCCGGCGGCCATTGCGGCGAAGTCTCCACCATGGTGCTGATTCCCGAAGTGCTGCGCGCGATCCGGGGCATGCGGCCGGTCCCAGTGCTGGCAGCCGGCGGGATTATGACCGGCCGGCAAATGGCCGGCTGCATGGCGATGGGGGCGGCCGGCGTCTGGACCGGATCGGTCTGGCTGGCCACAATGGAGGCCGAGACATCTCCGGTCTTCCGCGAGAAAATGGTCGCTGCCCGATCCCGCGACACCGTCCGATCCCGCAGCCGCACCGGCAAGCCCGCTCGGCAATTGAAATCGGCCTGGACCGACGCCTGGGAAAGCCCCGAAAGCCCCGGCCCGCTGGCCATGCCGCTGCAAGGGATCGTCAGCGAGCCGGCAATGCAGCGGGTAAACCGAGCGGCGGAGGCGGGCAATGAACAGGCGCGGGCGCTGGTGAGTTACTTCGTCGGCCAGGGCGTCGGATTGATCGAGAGCGTGCCCTCGGCGCGGGCCGTCGTCGTCGCCTTCATGGAAGAATTCGCCGACGCGCTGGAGGATATGCGCGGCTTCATGGTATGATCGCGCAATGACCGCCCCCGCCATGGATAGCGTCGAAGCCTGGGTCGTCGCCTATTTGGCGCAGCGCCTGAGCCGCGACGAAGCTGCGATCCAACCGGCGGCTCTGCTCGTCGAGGATCTGGGCGCGGATAGCCTGGATACCGTGGAAATGCTGATGGATGCCGAAGCCGCCTTCGACATTCAATTCACCGACGAACAAGCTGCGGCAATCGCCACGGTGGCCGATGCGATCGATTGCATCGCTGCGCGGGTGCGGGAAGCGCGCGCCGGTTAGCGCGACTGGTCCGGGTGGCGCTGGGCCAACGATCCGGTTGCCCCCGCTTCGCCCCCGTGGCACGGTCGGACGAAACACAACCCACAACAGACGGATACCGCTGTGACCCGGATTTTCGCCAGCCGAGACAATGTCTACTCGTTATCGCCGCTCGATCGCATTCATACGCGGCGGGACGATCACGCCTGGATCGCCGAGAAACTCGACCATCCCGAGACGTTGTTCGTGCCGGTGTGGCGCAGCCGCAATTTGGTGCGCGGCACCGAACCGGGCGCGGTGCCGGAAGCCGTCTACCTCGACGGCGATACCGCCGCCGCCCTGCGCGCGACCGGGGGCAATTGGGCGTTCCTGGGCATGCTGGAAGACAAGCCGGTTTTCGGCATCGATATCAGCCACCACGACGACACAGCGCCGCTCGTGCCGGCCGACCTGGGCACCTTCGCCGACCTGCGTTCCGTCGGTTGGGGGGAACCGAAGCCCGAAGCATCCGTCCTGGCACATGCGCGCGGCCTGCTTCACTGGCGCACCCGGCACCAGTTCTGCGGCATCTGCGGCGGCAAATGCGAATCCAAATCCTCGGGCCACGTGATGCATTGCACATCCTGCAACACCGACCATTTCCCGCGCACCGATCCCGCCGTGATCATGCTGGTGCACCGTGGCGACAAGGCATTGCTGGGCCATTCCACCCGCTTCCCGCGTGCGACGATGTATTCGACGCTGGCAGGCTTCGTCGAACCCGGCGAAACCCTGGAAGAAGCCGTCCGGCGGGAGGTTTTGGAAGAAACCGCTGTTGTATGCGGCGATGTCCACTACCACTCCAGCCAACCCTGGCCCTTTCCCGGCAACGTCATGCTGGGCTTCTACGCCGAGGGCCTGACGGAAGATATCGTTTGGGACCCCGAGGAACTGAAGGACGCCCGCTGGTTCACCCGCGACCAGATGCGCAACTGCGACCAACACGGCTTCCAACTGCCGCGCACGGACAGCATCGCCCGCCGCCTGATCGAGGATTGGCTCGCCGCCGGTTGATATCGTTTTTGGAAATATTTGCCGAGCATCGAGGCCCGGGCGCAAATCCCTCCCCGTCGCGACGGGGAGGGGGACGCATAATCGTTACGGATCGATCCGAGCAGTTGCGGAACCCGAAACGACCTCTTTGCCGTCCTGGTTCAGGGTGGATAGTTTCAAATCCACGTAGTTTTGGCCGCCTTCGTTACGAACTGCCTCGACCGTCGCGGTCGATTGCAGCGTGTCGCCCGGCCACACCTGGTTGGTGAAACGAACGCCGAATTTGGTCAAGGTGCCGTCGCCGACATAATTCGTCAGCATTTTGCTCGTCAGGCCCATGGTCAACATGCCATGCGCGAAGACGCTGGGGTAGCCGGCAATCTGCGTGGTGTACACTTCGTCGGAGTGCAGCGGGTTATAGTCGCCCGATACGCCCGCGTATTGTACGATCTGGGTGCGAGAGAGGTTTTCGACCACGCACTCGCTATGGGTGTCGCCGACCTTCAGGGCGGATGCTTTCAGTGCCATTTCGAAACTCCTCCTCAGCCCTGGTCCACGGGTCGTTCGGTGGTCACACCGACGCCGCGCGCGATCATGACCAGTTCGCCCGTTTGATCGCGGTATTCGACGATCCGTTCCCGGAACGTCAACTTGCCCGCGCGCTTGCTCTCGCGTTCCCAGGTTTTACCGGGCAGGGTTTCGCAGGTCAGCACATCGCCCGGACGCAGCGGGCGGATATATTCGTAGTGCTGTTCCGCGTGCAGACCGCCGGAGGAGGCAGGCTTGCCTTCCACACCCGAAGCGGTCTTTCCCGACCCGAACCACTTCTGGCCGGGCTTGGGGCGCAGATGGTACTCGGGATCGAATTGAGCGACCGCCTGGGCGAAGCTGGGGGGCGCGATGATTCCGCCTGCCTCGGTATTTTTGGCAGCAGCAGCATCGTGGTAGACGGGGTTGGTATCGCCGATTGCGCGCGCGAACATCATGATATGAGTCGCTTCGACGGGGAATGTGATTTTGGCCAACGGTTTCCTCCGGTACGTGTTGCCGGAACAAGTTAGCAGGCTCGGCGTAAAGGGGAACAGGGCATGAGGCGCCCAATTCGTCGGGCCGGTGCATCGCGTCGTGCGGCCATGGATGCGGCCGCGATTCCGACATGGTCGGGGCCGCGCACAGTGGCGGAAAACGCCGATGCGCTGCGATTTCTGCAAGCCCCCGGCCATCTGCCGCGCGGGCGGCGAGTCTATGCGATCGGCGACATTCATGGGCACCCCGACAAGCTGCGCCATTTGCACGACGCCATCGCCGCCGATCTGACCGCCCGGCCGACCCCGTTCGCGACTTTGGTGCACCTCGGCGATTATATCGATCAGGGACCCGACAGCGCCGGAACGATCGCAGTGCTGACCGACGGGGCGGGCATCCCGGGGGTGCGGGTTGTCAACCTCCTCGGCGATCACGAACGCATGTTGGTCGATGCGCTGAACGGGGATCGCGCGGCGGCGACGGATTGGCTGTGGGCCGGCGGGCGGCAAGCGTTGGAGAGTTGGGGCCTGGACCCCGACCTTCCGCGGGAGGCGTGGGAAGCCGCTTTGCCCGCATCGCACGTCGCATTCCTGCGCGGCCTGACGCTGACCCATCGGGAGGGCGATTATGTCTTCGTCCACGCTGGGATTCGGCCAGGGGTGGCGCTGGACGATCAGTCGATCGACGACCTTGTGACCATGCGTCAGCCGTTTCTATGGTCGGAAGACGATTTCGGGTTTGTCGTGGTGCACGGCCATTCTGCGACCCCCAGCGCGACGATCGGCAAAAACCGCATCGCGCTGGACACCGGCGCCGGAATGGGCGCGAAACTGACCTGTGCGGTGTTGCAGGACGATGTGATCGGCCTGATTGCGGTGTAGGCGGCGGGGCGGTTACTGCGCCCGCTGCCGCCGACGGATCAGACCGAGGCCGGCCAGACCGGACAGCATCAGCATCATGCTCGCCGGCTCTGGCGCCGCGTTGGACGACTGCACCAGATTGTAGCCGATCGCATCCAGCGTGAGAGCTTCGACAGACGACGTTGTCAGAAAGGCGCTCGACCCCGGCGTCCCGTAGGCATCCTGCACGAATGCCGGCGAATTGGTGGAGAAATCGCCGTAATCGCCACCGTTGTTGCAGTTGTTGAAGCCGCTCAGGTTGGTGACGCCGCCGTTCAAGGACAAATAAGCCGTCGGCACGGTGCCGCTGCAGGAATTGGTCGCGAAGCTGCGCACGCCGGAGGCGGAATAGCGAAACAGATCTTCCGGCATGGCCTGGTTCAGGAAGATCGTGCCATTGGACGATAGCCCCGAGCCGAGGCCCAACACCTCATCGATTTCGTGTTCGACGACGCTCAACATACTGTAGGCACCGCCGTTGACGGTGGTTAGGCCGGTATTGATGCCGATGCAGCCGTCGCCGGTGAAGGTGCAGAAGCCCGCCGAGTTGAGCGCAACGCCCGAAGTTGCAAAACCGAGCGCGCGGCCGAGCGCGGGCTTGATGCTGATTTTGGTCTGCCCGTTGACCGGATCGGTCGCGCCGGACGGCACCGAAGCGGCGAGGGCTGTCGTGTCCGTGGCCGTCGTTGCATCGGCGATCATCGCTGATCGCACGCTGGAGTAGTTGATCGAATAGACCGCCGTAAGGCTGGAACCCAGGCCGGTGGACATCCCGTGGAATTCGATCGCAACCGTGATCGGGTCGGAAAACGCCGAGTCGTAGAACGAGATCGCGGTATTCACCACCGCCTGTTCGGCGGCGGACATACCGTCGAACGTCGGCGTGATGACAAGGGCATGGGCCGGGGCGGCGGTCGCACCGATCGCCAAGCTCAACGCAACAATTTTCTCGAACCAGCTTACAGCCACAACAGGGCTCCCAAAAACATTTCGATATGGCTTAAACGATGGCGCCCGTTATCTCAAGCCCTGGCTGTCGTTCAATCGCCATTCCCCGCCGTTTCCTTGTACTCGGGGACCGTGAACCAAACCCAGATCAGGTTGGCCGCCATCAGCAGCGTGGTGACGGCAAACACCCAGCGGATGCCCAGGCCGGCCGCCAGAACGCCGCCGGTCAACGGCCCCAGCGAGTTGCCCAGGAACGTCGCAGATGCGGTCAGGCCATACACGGTGCCTCGGTTTTCGCGCGACACCGACCGCCCGATCAGCGCGTTCGCCGTCGGCAAGATGCCACCGATAAACAGCCCGACCGCAAACCGCTCGGCCACAAATGCCCAGTAACTATCGACGAAGATTTGCGGCAGGCTGGTCAGAGTGGACCCCAGCAGGCAAATCAGCAGGACCCGCCGGTAGCCGATCGTGTCGCTGCGGCTGCCCAGGAACGGGGACGACAGCAGGTTCGCCAACCCGGTGATGGAGAACGCAATGCCGGCCAAAGTGGCGATCTGCGGGGGGGAGCCGATCAGCTCCTGCACGAACACCGTCACCACCGGCTGCACCGTGCGCACCCCGAATTGCGCCATCAGCAGCACGAAGAACAACGACATCAACGCGCCCGAACCCGTCACCAGGGCGAATGTGGCGCGGAGCGACCGCGTTTTGGCAGCACCTGTCGGCGGTTTGAATTCTTCGTGAACGAAGAACACCACCATGGCCAGCGTCCCGAACGTCGCCGCCGAGGTCCAGAAAAACGGCGCGCGATAGCTGCCGGTCAGGTCCGCCATGACGCCGCCCAACACCGGACCGATCAGCGATCCGACCATTTGCCCGGTGCTCAACCAGCCGAGGGCATAGCCGATTCGTCGCTCCGGCACCTGGCTGGCGACCAGGGCGATCGCCGATGTGGAAAACCCCGCGAACAAGCCCATCGCCGCGCGGGCACCGAAGAACGCCCAGACATTGGTCGCCAAACCCATCAATCCGGTGAAAGCGGCGATGAAGAAGCTCGATCGAACCAGCGCCAGCTTGCGCCCGTGCTTATCCGCCACCCGCCCCCACAAAGGGGAGGCAAACGCGGCGAACAACGACGTCGATCCGGTGATCGCGCCGGCCCAAATGTCGATGCCTTCGATACTCGTCACGCCGAGTTCGGGTAACATCAGCGGAATGATCGGCGACAGGAAGCTCATGGCGCCGGTCATCACGAACTGAATGCCCACCATCGCCCATAACGTGCGCTGCCAGCCTTGCGTACCGGATGCCAGACGTATCTCGGGCGGTTGGGGGGACGGGTCCGTCATCGCCCGCCATGCTACCCCAACCGGCGGGGTTGGGAAGAACGCGCTCGACGGCGGACATTCCACGACTACAGCCGGACACACCCGTATCGAACGACAGAAACCGGGAAAATTCTGCGCGTTTGTGCTGCAAACCTGTTGGCGTATAATGCGACCAAACATATGAGGGTACGAACATGAGCGCGACCATCGCGGCACCGAACCCGACGCACGGCATCCCACGCTCCGGCCCCGGCGCGGACGAAACCGCCGATCTCGCGGCGTTCGGGGGGACCGAGATTGCCGACCTCGATCTATCGCAGCCGATGACCGAGCCCACGCGCGACCGCGTCATGCGCTTGTTCCGCAAGCATCCGGTGCTGGTGTTCCGGACGCAAAACCTGACCAAGGATATGCAATACGCCTTCACCCTGCATTTCGGGGAGATCGAGGGCGCGCACGTCAACCGCCTGATCGATTCTAAAAATTATGCGCCGGTGCACACGGTTTCCAACCTCGATCCGGACGGCAATCCGTCGGAAATCCTGCGGGAACGCGGCAATTATTACTGGCATAGCGACAAATCGTACCACGCGGTGCCGTCGCTGCTGACTATGCTGCACGCGGTGGAACTCCCGCCCAAAGGCGGGGAGACGCAGTTCGCCAACACCGCCAAGGCTTATGCCGCCCTGCCGGAGGAAACCAAACGCGACCTCGACGGCTTGCGCACCATCCATAGTTGGGAGGCCAGCCGCATTCAGTGCGGCGGTCGGCCGGCAACGGCGGAGCAAATCGCCGAGCGACCGCCGGTCGATCATCCGCTGGTGCGGATCCATCCCGACAGCGGCGAAAAGGCGCTGTATTTGGGCAATCATGCGTCGCACATCGTCGGCCGGCCGATTGCCGAGGGGCAGGCCCTGCTGCGCAAGCTGATCCAGCACGTGCAACAACCGCAATTCGTCTACACCCACCGCTGGCAGCGCGGCGACCTCGTGCTTTGGGACAACCGGTGCTTGGTGCATCGCGCCTTGCCGCACGAGGCTATGGGCGTGCATCGCCGGGTTCTGCACCGGACCGTGGTCAAAGGGTCGGTACCGTACTGATCGGCCCCGCCACCCCCAGCAAGGCACGCATCATGAAAATCGCGATCCCCGACGAGTATCAGGACATCGTTCCGCAAATGGGGTGCTACAGCCTCCTGGCCGGTCACGACGTTACGATTTACCGCGAACCTGCCGCCGATTTCGAAACTTTGGTCGCGCGGTTGCATCCCGCCGATGTCGTCGTTGCCATCCGCGAACGTGTCGCCTTTTCCCGGGCACTGATCGAGCGTCTGCCGAACCTGAAAATGATCGCGTTGGTCGGCCGCAACGCCACCACCATCGACTATGCGGCGGCAACCGAGCACGGGGTGATGGTTTCGACCGGGAAAAGCAATGCGCCGGTCGCACCGGCCGAACTGACGGTGGCGCTGATGCTGGCCGCTCGGCGCAACATCGTGCTGGAAGCCGAACGCATGCGCCGGGGCGAATGGCCGATGACCCTGTCGCATCGCCTGCGTGGCAGCACGCTGGGCATTTTCGGCCTGGGCAATATCGGATCCCTGGTGGCGGAAGCCGGCGCCGGTCTGGGCATGAAAATCCTGGTCTGGGGTCAGGAGAACTCCGCCAAACGGGCCGCCGAGCGTGGATATGCTGTGGCGGCGAGCAAGGCGGATTTCTTCGAGCGTTCGGATGTCCTGTCGTTGCATGTGCGCCTGCGCCCCGACACCGCCGGCATCGTCGGGCCGGACGATCTGGCCCGCATGAAGCCGACGGCGTTGTTGATCAACACATCCCGCGCCGAGTTGATTGCACCGGGCGCGCTGCTGGCCAGCCTGCGTGCCGGGCGTCCGGGCTACGCGGCGATGGATGTCTACGAGGTCGAGCCGATCGTCGGCGGCGACCACCCGTTTCTGCGTATGCCCAACGTCGTGTGCACCCCGCATCTCGGCTGGGCGGAATGGGATAATTTCGAGCTTTATTTCTCCGAGACATTCGAACAAATCGCGGCCTTCGCGGCCGGCCGGCCGTTGCGTTTGGCGAATCCGACGGTGGTACCCCGGCGCTGAACCGTGGTGGAACCGTTCTCGCGGCGATCGGGCGCAACGACGATAACGCCCGCACCGAATCCCACAAAGCAACCCGTTGACGCCCGCGTAAGCGCCACCCTATGGTCGTTCTCAATGAGAACGGGGACCCGGACGGTGCCCTGAATGAGGGAGACCGCCCACAGTGGAAGACGCTGCGCGCCTGTTGCAGCTTGTCGTCAATGGTGCCGCCGCCGGCTGCATCTATGGCCTCATCGCGCTCGGATTTGTCCTGATCTACAAAGCGACGGAGATGGTGAACTTCGCCCAGGGCGACGTCATGATGTTGGGCGGTTTTGTCGCCTACAGCCTGATCGCGCATTGGGGGTTGAATTACTGGATCGGCGCGTTGCTCGCGATCGCCATTACCGCGGCATTCGGCTTCGCGCTGGATGCTATCATCCTCCGCCGGGTGATCGGCCAGCCGCAATTCGCGGTGGTGATGCTGACACTCGGCCTCGGGTTCATATTCCGAGCGGGGGCGGGCATCGCGTGGGGGTACGATTCGGTCGGTTTCAACACACCTTTCACCAATAAAATCGCCAATATCGGCCCTCTTATATTGGGGCAGGACAATCTGTCGATCATCGTCGGCACGGTGTTGCTGTGCGCGGTGCTCTATGTCTTCTTCAGCAAGACCCGCCTGGGCGTGGCGATGCAGGCATCGTCGCAGAACCAGCTCGCCGCGTATTACATGGGGATCCCGGTGCGCACCGTGTTCTCCCTGATCTGGGCGATCAGTGCGGGGGTCGCCGCTGTGGCCGGCATTTTGCTCTCCCCGGTGTCGATGATCGACGTGAACATGGGCTTCCTGGGCATCAAGGCCTTCGCGGCGGCGGTGATCGGCGGGTTCGGCTCCATCCCCGGCTCCTTGGTCGGCGGCGTTATCGTTGGCGTGGTCGAGCAGTTGGCGGGCTATTATCTTCCGGCCGGGTTCCAGGAAGTCACGTCCAATGTCGTGCTGCTGGCCATGCTGATCCTGCGCCCGCAAGGGTTGTTCGCCGAGCTCCAGGGAAAGCGGGTCTAGACGATGCGATATTTATTCCGCACCGACTACAAGCAGGACACCGCGCTGGCACGCCATGGCGGGGATGTCTTCTGGTACGGGCTGCTGACGCTTGCGATGCTGGCGATTCCGCTGCTGATGGGGGAATTCTATGTCGGTGAGCTAGGCGGGGTGTTCATCTTCGCCATCGCCGGCGTCGGGCTGATGCTGCTGGTGGGTTACACCGGGCTGATCAGCCTGGGGCACGCGGCGTTCCTGGGCATCGGGGCCTACACGAACTCGGTCCTGTTGGAACGGGGCATGCCGTTCGTCGTGACCCTGCCGGTCGCCGGCCTGTTCACCGCGTTCTGCGGCGCCGCGATCGGCCTGCCGACCCTGCGCATGAGCGGACTTTACCTCGCGATCGCCACCCTCGCCTTCGGCAGCATCGTCGGCACCGTGTTCCAGAAATGGAGCTCGGTGACCGGCGGTTTCGACGGATTCGCGGTGCCGACGCCGACCATTTTCGGCATCGGCCTGGATGGCGCCACCGGGATTTATTACGTCTCGCTCGTTGTGTTGATCTTCGTGCTGTGGATTTCGGCCAACATGCTGCGCAGCCCGATGGGACGAGCCATGGTGGCGATCCGGGATAGCGAGGTGTCGGCGCAGAGCATGGGCATCAACCTTGCGCGCTACAAAGCCATGGCGTTCGCCATCAGCGCCGGGATGACCGGGCTCGCGGGGGCATTGTTCGCCCATTACGTGCGCTTTTTGGCACCCGATGCGTTCGACGTGCTGCTGTCGGTTCAGTTCGTGACGATCGTGTTCGTGGGTGGCCTGGGGTCGCTGCACGGGGCCATCTTCGGCGCCATCTTCGTCCGCTTGCTGCCGCAGTTCATTGCCATCGTGCGCGACGATCTGCCGTTCGGCATCGGCCGCCTGCCGGGGCTGGAGCCGTCCTTGTTCGGCCTGGTGCTGGTGCTGGTCATTCTGTTCCAACCCGGCGGCATCAATGGGATCTGGCAGAAAGCGAAGCACGCCTTCACCGCTTTCCCGTTCAAACGCCAGACGAGTTCCCGTCGACAAAAATCCTATGCGAAGTCGGAGCGGCTGCGATGAGCTTGTTCGAAGCCCAGGGCATATCCGTCCGTTTCGGCGGCATCCGTGCCGTCGACGACGTGAGTTTCAAGGTCGAAAAGGGCGAAGTGTTTTCCATCATCGGCCCGAACGGCGCCGGGAAAACCACGATCTTCAACCTGATCAGCCGTATCTATAACGCGACCGAGGGCAAGCTGATCGTCGACGGGCAGGAGTTTACCAAAACCCCGCCCGATCAGGTCGCCAGGATGGGCATCGCCCGCACCTTCCAGAATATCGAGCTGTTTCCCAACGCGAGCCTGCTACAAAACCTGCTGATCGGGCGGCATTGCCATGCGAAGGTCGGACTACTGTCGCAACTCGCGTTCATGGGATCGACCCGCCGGGCGGAGGTCAAACACCGGGAGAAAGCGGAAGACGTGATCGCTTTCCTCGGGTTGCAACGGTACCGCGACTCGCTGATCGCCAACCTCCCCTACGGCGTGCGCAAGGTCGTGGAACTCGGCCGCGCCCTTTGCATCGAACCCAAGCTGCTGCTGCTGGACGAGCCATCGTCCGGCCTGAACGTCGAAGAGACGGAAGGCATGGGTTTCTGGATCGAGGACATCAAAAAGGACCTCGGCATCACCGTCATCATGGTCGAACACGACATGGCGCTGGTGAACCAAGTGTCCGATCGGGTGATGGCACTGAACTACGGCAAAGTCCTAGCCATGGGCACGCCGCGCGAAGTCCAAACCCACCCCGAGGTGGTGAAAGCCTATCTCGGCGGCGAGTTGGAGGACGCAGCGTGAGCGAACCCCTTCTCCGCGTCAATGCGATCGAAACGTTTTACGGGCCGATTCAGGCGATTCGCGGCGTCTCCCTCGAAGTCGCCCCACGCCAGATGGTCACCGTGCTCGGCGCCAACGGTGCGGGAAAAACCACTGTTCTGCGCACGATCTCGGGGGTGTTGAACCCCGAGCGCGGGGAGATTTTCTTCGAAGGCCGGGACATCGCCAATATGGCGCCGGATCAGGTGATGCGCATGGGCATCTGCCACGTGCCGGAGGGGCGGGAGACCTTCCCCTTCCTGACCGTGCGCGAAAATCTGATGATGGGGGCTTACACCCGGCGCGACAACGACGGCGTGGCTGCGGACTTGGAACTCTGCTTCGGCTACTTCCCTCGCCTGCTGGAACGCCAACACCAACGCGCCGGCCTGCTGTCCGGCGGGGAGCAGCAGATGCTTGCGATCAGCCGCGCGTTGATGGGCAAACCGAAGCTGCTGTTGCTGGATGAACCGTCGTTGGGCCTGTCGCCGCTGTTGGTGCAGCAAATTTTCGGCATCATCCGCCGCATCAATCGGGAGCAAGGGGTCGCCATCCTGCTGGTGGAGCAGAACGCCCATATCGCCCTGAAAACCGCCGATTACGGCTACGTCTTGGAAGTCGGACGGATCGTCATCGAAGACCAATGCGCATCCCTGGTGGACCGCGACGACATCAAGGAATTCTACCTCGGCCAAAAGGAAGCAGGGGTCCGCGGCCAACGACGCTGGAAGAGGAAGCGCGAATGGAACTGAACCGGACCGCGCGCTTGCCCCTGCGCAACATGGCTACCGGCACACGCCGGCATGACCCGAGGCACAAGGCATGAATACCGCAAACACCACCATCCCCGGGCTGCTGACCGAACGTGCCAGCGCCGGGGCCGCCGTCGTCCTGCGCAAGAAGGATCGCGGCCTGTGGAAGGCCGTCGCCTGGACCGAATTGGACTCGCGCCGCCGCGCCGTCGCCGCCGCATTGCAGGCCGCCGGATTCCGCCAGGGCGATGTCGCTGGCATCCTGTCCGAAACTGCGCCGGACGCGGTCTACGTGGACCTGGGCATTCTGACCGCCGGCGGCGTCGGACTCGCGATTCACCCCGAGGAAGAAGCCGAGGAAATGCGGGCGATCCTGCGCGACTCCGGTTGCCGGGTTCTGTTTGTCGAAAACGAGCAACAGCTCGATAAGGCGCTGACCGTGCGCGAGAGCTGCCCGGCGTTGATGCGGATCGTCATTATGGACATGAAGGGGTTGCGCGAGTTCAGCGACTCCGGCTGCGAAAGTTTCGACACCTTCGTCGCCCGCGGCGGTGCCGAGGCCGCCCCCACCATCCGGCCGGATCATCCCGCCGTTCTGCTGGTGCCGCGTGGCGGTGGCGCCGGGCGCACGCTGACGCATGCCGAAGTGCTCGCCAAAATCGCCGAGGCCAGCAAGACGCTGGGCGTGCGCAGCGGCGACGAACGGCTGGCGGTGCTGCCAATGTCCGATCCATTGGAGCGGATCCACGGGCTTTACCTCGCGCTGTCGGCGGGCATTGTCAGCAACTATCTGGAAAGCCCGGAAACGGCGCGCGAAAACCTGCAAGAGCTGAAACCGACGCTGCTTGGCGCCGATGCCGAAGCCTGGACTCGGCTGCACGCCCGTATCGCCGCCGCTGCAGCCGCCGCAACCGCCTTGCAGCGCGGCCTGTACAAATGGGCGATCGGGGCAGGCAGCGGCAACGCTTTGGCCAACGGCCTGGTCTTGCGGGCCGTCCGTCGAGAATTGGGCATGGACCGCCTGCGGGTGGCCTATGTCTCCGGCACCAAGCCGTCCGCGGAGGTATCCAACTGGGCCGCGGCACTGGGCGTTTCGATCCAGTTGGTAGAAACCTAAAAAACAAGGGAGACTTCGATGCGCAAAGGTCTGATAGCGGCCGCGCTGGCCGCATCGTTCGCGACAACCGCCATGGCCGCCGATGCCGTGCGCGGCGTCACGGATAGCGAAATCCTGATCGGCACCTATACCGATCTGTCCGGCGTGACGGCGATGTGGGGGGTGAACAACTCCAACACCTATCGCATGGCCTTCGACGAGGTGAACGCCGCCGGCGGCATCAATGGCCGCAAAATCAAATACATCGTCGAGGACAACCAGTACCAAATCCCGCGCTCGGTGCAGGCCGCGAACAAGCTGATCAATAAGGACGGTGTGTTCGTCATGGTCGCCAACGGTGGCACCCCGATGAACAACGCCACAATGCCGGAACAGCTTGCCAAGGGTGTGGCGAACATATTCCCGCTGACCTCCGCTCGCTCGATGTACGAGCCGTTTCACCATCTGAAATTCGGGCTGGCGGCGTCGTACTACGATCAGATGCGCGCTGGGGTGAAATTGTTCGTCGAAACGCGCGGCAAGAAGGCCGTCTGCGCCATGTCGCAGGACACGGATTTCGGTCGCGACGTCATGGATGGCGCCCGCGATCAGCTGAAGGCGATGAATTTGGCGATCGTGGCGGAGACGCTGCACAAACCGACCGACACCGATTTCAGCGCCCCCGTCGCCCGTTTGCGCGACGCCGGCTGCGACATGATCGTGCTTGGCACCATCACCCGCGACACCATCCAGATCGTGTCGGCCATCCGCAAGATCGGCTGGAACATCGACCTGATCGGTCAGGCAGCCAGCTACGACGAAGCCGTGGCGGAAGTGCCCGGCGGCGCCACCGAGGGGTTCTATTCCATGACCCCCGTCATCTTCGTCGCCGCACACGATACCCGCCCGGCGGTGAAAGCCTTCGCCGAGAAATACAAGAAGCTCTTTGGCAAAGAACCCAACTTCGCCGCCCAGCTTGGCTATACCGGGGCGCAGTTGATGATCCAGGCGATGAAAAACGCCGGCAAAAACCTGAACGCCGACACCTTCGTCGCGGGCATGGAGTCGATCAAGGATTGGCACGACATCTTCGGCTCCCCGGCGATGACGTTCAGCGACAAGAAGCACCAGGGCTCGAACCAATCGTTCCTGTGCGTGGTCAAGGGCGGCAAGTGGGCAGCCGTCAGCACGTCCTCGGTCGGCTACTGATTGCACCGAGCGGCTTAATCCTGGCCGGGTCTATGCCGGCCAGGAACCGGCGCGCGATCGCTGCTTATACCTGCCGACCGAACCTCTGGCCGTCATGCAAGCGGTGGGTCGGCTGGTATCGCATTGATTTCGCGCGCAGACGCCACGCCAACCCTGCGCGCATACTGTTCGGCCGACCGGTATTACCCTGCCAGAACCCGTCCGGCCACGGCGTCGAGTTTGGCCATCAACTCGGGCGCGCGCATCGCGGGAGCGGTGATCAGTGCATTGTCCAGCGCCCGATCGCAACCGCAGGGGCAAAGCCCTCTCTCTCCACCGAAAGCCGGCACGGCCTGTTTCACCAGCGCCTTCGCCTTATCGGCATTTTCGAACAGCACCTTCACCACCGCATCGACGGTGACGTGGTCGTGGTCCGGGTGCCAGCAATCGAAATCCGTCACCATCGCCACCGTCGCGTAACAAATCTCGGCCTCGCGGGCGAGTTTTGCCTCCGGCATGTTGGTCATGCCGATGACGCTGCAATCCCAGGACCGATAAAGCCCGCTCTCGGCCTTGGTGGAGAACTGCGGGCCTTCCATCACCAGATAGGTGCCGCCGCGCGCGACCGGCAGATCGATCGCCCGCGCCGCCGCTTCCAACGCGTCGCCCAACCTTGTGCAGACCGGGTGTGCCATCGACACATGCGCCACCAGCCCGTCGCCGAAGAAGCTTTTCTCGCGCGCGAAGGACCGGTCGATGAACTGGTCCACGACCACGAAATGGCCGGGCGGAAGTTCCGCCTTCAGGCTGCCGACGGCGGACAGCGACAGGATGTCGGTGACTCCCGAGCGCTTGAGGGCATCGATGTTGGCGCGATAGTTGAGGTGGGTGGGGGAGGTCGGATGCCCGCGCCCATGCCGGGGCAGGAAGACGCAGCGCACGCCGGCCAGACGTCCGAACAGCAGGGCGTCGGACGGGCTACCCCAGGGGGTGGGCACGCGACGCCAGGTTTTATCCTCCAGCCCGTCGATATCGTAGAGGCCGGAGCCGCCGATGATGCCCAGGACGGTTTCTGCCATGTTCGCACTCCGCAAAAAAGAATGGCGGGCCACAGCCCGCCATTCGATTAGTCATCGAGACTGAACCGCGCCGATCAGTGGACCGCAGCCCAGACTTTCCGCTTCAGCGCGTATGTCACGCAAGCCATGAAGCCGAGGTAAAGGATGGCCCGAAATCCGATTTGTTTCCGTTCGGTTTCTTCGGGGTTCGCTGCCCAGTAGAGGAAGGTGGACACATCCTTCGCCATCTGCGCGAGGTTGGTCGGCGAACCGTCGGTGTATGTGACTTGCCCGTCGCGGAGCGGCTGCGGCATGGCGATCTGATGGCCGGGGAAATAGATGTTGTAGTTCATCCCCGACTGCATCTTCATATCCTTCGGCGGGTCCGCGAAGCCGATCATCAGGCCGTAGATGTAGTCGGCCCCGCCTTCGCGCGCATTGGCGATCAACGACAGGTCCGGCGGTAGCGCACCATTATTCGCCGCACGAGCGGCCACATCGTTCGGGAACGGGGAGCGGAACTGGCTTGCGGGCGTGCCCGGACCTTCCTTCGGCATACCCTCGTCGTTCAGCCCCTGCGGCACCGTCACCGACGCCGCGAAAGCCTTGATCTGCTCGGCTGACAAGCCGATGCCGGCGAGGTCGCGGTAGTGCAGGTACTGCATCGCGTGGCAGGCGGCGCAGACTTCCGAGTAGACTTTGAAGCCACGTTGCGCAGCCGCCATATCGGGCGTCCCGAACGCTCCGTCGAAGCTCCATTTCTGTTCCGGCAGTCTGATCTCGGCCGACTCGGCGCGGGCCGGTTGCATGGCCTGCAATCCGAAGAACGCGGCGACCAGGGCCGCGATCAGACCGGACCGCACGACGACCGGGTTGCTGATGCTTTCCGGCAGCGGCAACGGGCGTTCGATCTTGCCGAGGATCGGCAGCACGACCAGCAGATGGGCGAAGTAATACAGCGTCGCTACCCGGCTGAGGATCACCCAGATGCCTTCCGGCTTGTGCGCGCCGCAGACGCCCAGCACGACGAACGACAGGATCCACACCCAGATCACCTTGCGGTAGATCGGACGGAACCGCGCACTGCGCACCCGGGACGTATCCAGCCAGGGCAATACCAGCAACAGCAGCAAGGAGCCGAACATCAGGCACACGCCCAGCAGCTTGTTCGGAACCGAGCGCAGGATGGCGTAATACGGGAGGAAGTACCACTCCGGCACGATATCCGCCGGGGTTTGCAGCGGGTTGGCCGGGATGAAGTTGTTCGGATCGCCCAGGAAGTTCGGCGCAAAGCAGACGAAACCGGCCCAGATCATCAGGAACACGCAGATGCCGACGCTATCCTTGATGGTGTAGTACGGGTGGAACGGCACCGTGTCCTGCGGCGACTTCACGTCGATGCCCAACGGATTGTTGGAACCCACGATGTGCAGCGCGGCAACGTGCAGGAAGATCACGCCGATCAGCACGAACGGCAGCAGGTAGTGCAGCGCGAAGAAGCGGTTCAGGGTCGGTTGATCGACCGAGAACCCGCCCCACAGCAAGGTCACGATGTGCTTGCCCACCACCGGGAAGGCGGAGAACAGGTTGGTGATGACGGTGGCGCCCCAATAGGACATCTGCCCCCAGGGGAGCACGTAGCCCATGAACGCGGTGGCCATCATCAGCAGCAGGATGACGACGCCCAGCATCCACAACAGCTCCCTCGGGGACTTGTAGGACCCGTAATACAAGCCGCGAAAAATGTGGATGTAGGTGACGATGAAGAACATCGACGCGCCGTTCTGGTGAACGTAGCGGATCAACCACCCGTAGTTCACGTCGCGCATGATGTGCTGCACCGACGCGAACGCCAGTTCGGTGTTCGGCTGATAGTTCATCGCCAGGAAAATGCCGGTCAAGATCATGACCATCAGGCACACCATGGCGAGAGCGCCGAAATTCCAGAAATAGTTGAAGTTCTTCGGGGTCGGAAAAACCCCGTACTCCTTCTGCATCATCGTAAAGATGGGCAGACGCGTATCGACCCAGTTGATCACCGGGTTAGCGAATTCGCTTTTATGCAGGCCGGCCATAGTTTGTTCCCTTGGGGCGCTTTAGGGGGCGCGGGGCGGCTGGATCAGCCGATCTTGATCTTGCTGTCGGTGACGAACGCATACTGCGGCACGTCGAGGTTTTTCGGCGCGGGACCCCGACGGATACGACCGGAGGTATCGTACACGCTGCCGTGGCACGGGCAGAAGTAACCGCCGAACTCGCCACGCACGTCCGCCGGCTTGTTGCCCAACGGGATGCAGCCCAGATGGGTGCAGATGCCGATCAGGACCAACCACTCATCGTGCCCCGCCTTCACGCGCGCCGCGTCGGCCTGCGGGTCGTTCAGTTCGTTCAGCTTCACGTCCTTGGCTGACTTGATTTCTTCCGGCGTGCGATGCCGGACGAAAATCGGCTTCCCTTGCCAGGAAACCACGATGCCCTGGCCCGGTTGGATCGGTGTCAGATCGACTTCGACGGACGACAGCGCGAGCACGTCCGCCGCCGGGTTCATCGAAGCGACCAACGGCCATACGATCGAGGCGCCGAAAATCGCGGCGCCCGCGCTAGCCATAAGCTCGAGCATGTCGCGCTTGCTGGGATCGGCGGGATGGCCCCCGTGGGAGTCGTGCCCATGAGAGTCGGCGGTGCTGGCGGCGGTCGAATCAGCCATCTTCCCCTCTTGCTCCGATCGGCTGCCCGAACGGTCTGAATCGGTTTGGGTCGACCGCAACGCGCGGCTAACCCCGGTCAGGCCGGCTGGCCGGCCCGTAAAATCTGCGATACCGGCGTGTAATACCGAGCGCACGCGCGCCCCGCAACTCACCCCTCCCGCGTCTCAGGATCATGGGCTACTCTTCCTGGGCCTTTGGAACAAGTCTCCATGCCCCTGAAATCGTCCGATTCCTCCTCCCCCCCTGCCCACGAAGCCCTGAAAATCCCCGCGCGCGCCTGGTTCGAAGACCTGCGCGACCGCATTTGCGCGGCGTTCGAGGCCATCGACGGCGGCGGCCGATTCGAGCGCTCGGCATGGCAACGCCCGACCGAAGACGGTTCGGCGGGTGGCGGCGGGGTCATGAGCGTCATGAAAGGCCGGGTGTTCGAAAAAGTCGGGGTCAACGTCTCGACCGTGTCGGGCGAATTCAGCCGCGATTTCCGCAACCAGATCCCGGGCGCCGAGGAAGATCCGCGATTCTGGGCCAGCGGTATCAGTCTGGTCGCCCATATGCGCAGCCCGCGCGTGCCGGCGGCGCATTTCAATACCCGCATGCTAACCACAACCAAGGGCTGGTTCGGCGGTGGCGGCGATCTGACGCCGATGCGCCTCGATGCGCCCGAGGCCATCGCCGACGCCGCCGATTTCCACGCTGCCTTCAAGACCGCCTGCGATCGGCACGATCCCGCCTACTATCCGGAATACAAGGCGTGGTGCGATCGCTACTTCTTCCTGCCGCACCGCAACGAACCGCGCGGCGCCGGCGGCATTTTCTTCGATCGGCTGGATACCGGGTCGCCCGCACGGGATTTCGCATTCGTCCGCGATGTCGGCGAGGCCTTCCTGCAAGCCTACCCCGCCATCGTCCGCCGCCGGATGGACGAAGCATGGACGGCCGCCGAGCGCGAACACCAGTTGATCCGGCGCGGGCGGTATGTGGAATTCAATCTGATCCACGATCGCGGCACGCTGTTCGGCCTCAAGACCGGGGGCAATGTGGATGCCATCCTCATGAGCCTACCGCCCGAGGTCAAATGGGACTGAACGCTGCGGTTCGTCAGGCCCGGTTAATGCGACGGCGCCGGCTTCAGGTCGATCAGCGGTGTCCCATCGACGCAGTCCAATCCGCGCACCAGGACCGTCGTGCCCTCCACCCCGATCAGTTCGACCATCGAGGATGCGATCGGATTGGGCCGCACGGGGGAGCGTAATGCGAAGGTGCCGGCAACGACCGGGCGGCGGCGCGGGGCCTGCACCACCAGATCGCGGCGTGCCTGGTGCATCCAATACAGCACCTGCGCTTGCGTCTGCGGTTGGACGCCGCGCAGTCCCTCCGCCCATCGGGGATCGATTTCGAGGCGGCAGATCGGTCCGTCGGCGTCGCCGCGCCGCGGACATTCCTCCCGCGTTTTCCAGGGCGTGCGGATGCGACCGATGAAATAGACCCCGGCATCGGGGCTGTCGGGCAGCGCGACTGCCACCTCGTGCGGCCGGATATCGTCGCTCATGCCGGACAATCCTTTGGTTGATTGGGCCATCCTGTTACCGGGCATGTGGTTTTTTTGCAACGTCTACCGCAGTTTTACCTTGATAAAGTTAGTTATTTATATTAACTATCGAAGCAGCTGAACCGGCATCCCAGCTGCGTTCCGCACCGATAGGAAACCACCATGGCAAACCCGAACCCGCCCAATCCGACCAGCCCACGCATGGCCCGCGTCCATAGTTTCGGCCACCCGACCGCACCCACACCGCGCACCGGGTGGGGCCAGCCGGCGCGGGCGAAAACCAGCTCCCCCGGGATGTTGCAGGCGTCCACCCCGCTGCCGTACGCGCCGACCGGGCTGACCGTGGTGCCAGGCAGCGGCACGACCCTGTCGACCAGTTGGGCGGCGCCCGCCACCGATACCGCGCATGGCCCCGCGACCGGCTACAATATCCGCGTCCGCCCGTCGGTCGGCGGCAGTTGGACGACCAACGCCCTGGTTTCCAGCCCGACGACCTTATCCGGTCTGGCCGCTGCCACCGGCTACAATGTGCAGGTGCAGACCATTGCCGCCGCCGGTGTCAGCGCTTGGTCGGCTGCGGTTACCGCCACCACCGCTGCGGCCGGCCCCAACGCACCGGGTGTGCCGGCGATCTCCGCTGCGGCGGCGCCGCCGGACGGGACCGCGACGCGATTGAGCGTTGCATGGACCGCGCCGAGCACCGATGGCAGCCACGATGCCGCGACAGGTTACAAGCTGCGCTACAGTGTATCGGGGGCGGGCAGTTGGACGACGGTGTCGGGCGCGAGCAGCCCGGTCGTGCTCATCGGCCTGAGCGGGGCGACCGCCTACGACATCCAGGTGCAAGGCACCAACGCCGCCGCGAGCCCGGGCGCCTGGTCGGCCTCGACCACCGCGAGCACCTGGGGCGCAACGGTCGCCCCCGGCAACTGGGTCCCCGCCACATCCCAAACCCACAATGCGGCTGTCGCCCCGAACGGCGGCGCGCAGTTGGTTGCGGTTGCCGCGCCGACGGCGGTCACCGGCGGCGCCTTCGCGTGGTCGAGCAGCAACACGACGGTGCCCACGACCGGAACGATTGCGGGCGGCGCCGATGGGCAGACCAATGGTTGGGGTCAGTGGTTCAACGCCCCGGCCACCGCCGGCACCTACTACCTGTGGCTGCTGGCGCAAGGCAGCGGCGGGACGATCGGCGCCCTGGCGACCGGCCCGATTACCGTTACGTAGAGCGCGAAGACCGAAGGTGGAATCACCGGAGGTCTGAATCGCGCGAACAAACAATAGGTTTAGATCGCGATACGTGAGCGAGAGCGAACGCTTCGCGATCTAGCCGTCCAACCACCATCCACCGCATACGCCGCGCCAGTCACGTAGCTGGCGCGGGATTGCATAGGCGGCCGAGGGATGGCACGCCTAGCGGCATGACCGCCGAAGCACCGCTGATCCCCGTTTCCTGGGGCGAACTGGCCGATAAGATCGCGATCCTGGAGATCAAGTGCGCCCGCCTGCGCGCGCCCGCCGCTGCGGCCAACGCGGCGCGCGAACTGGCCGCGTTGACAGCGGTCCTTGCGCCGGTGGCGGATAGCATCGCCAGCGAACGCCAGGCTCTGACAGCGGTGAATACGGTTCTGTGGGACATCGAGGACGCGATCCGCGCGCAGGAAGCCGCGCAGGATTTCGGCCCGATTTTTATTGCCCTCGCCCGTTCGGTGTATCGGGAAAACGACGAACGCGGGCGGATCAAGGCCGCCATCAATCGAGCCTTGCGTTCGGCGCTGGTGGAAGAAAAACAGTATGCGGCGTATTGAGGCGATATGAGCATCGTCGAGAACCTCCGCCGCATTCAGGACCGCATCGCCAACGCGGCTATCGCGGCCGGCCGCCAGCCCGGCGATGTGACGCTGGTTGCGGTTTCCAAAACCAAGCCGGTGGCAGCCGTGCTGGAAGCGATGCAAGCCGGCCAGATCGTGTTCGGCGAAAACCGCGTCCAGGAAGCCGAGGGCAAATTCCCGGCGTTGCGCGCGACGCATCGGTTCGACCTGCATTTGATCGGCGGCTTGCAGACCAACAAGGCCCGCGACGCGGTGCGGCTGGCCGATGCGATCGAAACGCTGGATCGGCCGCGTTTGGCCGATGCCATCGCTGCTGCCATTGCGAAAGAGGGGCGGCAACCGAAACTGTCGATCGAGGTGAATACCGGGTCCGAACCGCAGAAATCGGGCATATCCCGCGACGACGCGGACGGATTTATCGACGATTGCAAATCCCGTTTCGGCAGCCTGCTGACCGGGCTGATGTGCGTTCCTCCGCAGGGGGAGGACCCAAGGCCGCATTTCGACTGGCTGGCCAACCGCGCCGCGAAACACGGGTTGGCAACGTTATCGATGGGCATGTCGGCCGATTTCGAAATCGCGATTGCGGCCGGAGCGACCTGGGTTCGGGTCGGCAGCGCGATTTTCGGTTCCCGGTAAAGCGGTCGATCCCCGGGACTTGCCCGGGGAAAGCGCGATTTCGAATTAGAGCGCGATGACCGGAGGTGGAATCACCGGAGGTCTGAATCGCACGATCTAGCGAACGATCGGTGCGAACGGTGCGTCGTTCATCAGGTTGTTGCGCTGCGCGATGAGATAGCCGGCCTCGGCGCCCTTCTGCATGAACACCTGCCATTCCGGATCGGCCTGCATCGCTGCGCGCCGGGCGGCGCGATCGGCGGCGTCCTTGTAAACCCACATGTGGATATAGGTGTTCACTTCGCCGGTTTCGGTAATGAGGTAGGCCAGCGGCTCCCCCAAATGGCGCTTTTGGGCTTTCAGGCCGTATTCCTGATACAGCGCCATCTGTTTGGCCATGGTGCCGGGTTTGACGGTGTAGGTGCGATGATCGACGAGCATGATGGTTCTCCCTTGGAAACGCGCCGCGAAACGGCGGCGGACGCAAGAAAGCACGAATCAGCGCAAATGCCGAACCACGATGGCGGCCAGTGCCTCGCACCCCGCTCGATCGTCGTCATCGAAACGTCCGCGCTCCGGACTGTCGAGATCGAGCACACCCAGTAACCGATCGCCATCCAGTAACGGAACGACCAATTCGGATTGCGATGCCGAATCGCAAGCGATATGACCTGGGAAGGCTTCGACGTCGGGCACCACGATCGATCGCCGTTCCTGCGCGGCCGTTCCGCAGACGCCGCGCCCGAGGGGGATGCGCACGCAAGCCGGTTTCCCTTGAAACGGTCCCAACACCAGTTCCGTGCCGCGCAAAAAATAAAAGCCCGCCCAATTGAGCGCGGGCAGGCTGTGGTAAATTGCGGCGGCGGCGTTCGCTGCGTTTGCAGTCGCATCGTCCTCCCCATCCAGAAGGGCTTGCAGCTCCTGGGCGAGGTCGCGATAAAGCGCCGTCTTATTCTGCGCCGGCCATGATGCTTGCGACCATGGCACGGCGTGGGTTGCGTCGTGCACGATTATCGCGCGGCGCGGGCGGCCTTTTTCCGGGTGCCGGCTTCGACGATCGGTTTCGCTTTCGCGGCTTCCTTCATGATGCCACGGAGGTCGCGAATGAACGCCGTGCCTTTCGGCGTGCGTTGCACCAGCACGCTGCGCCGATCGGTCGGATCGGTTTTACGCCGGATCATATCGAATTCGCCCAACCGATCGAGCGCCCTGGTAATCGCCGGCTTCGACACATCCAGCGTCGCCGCGAGGCCGCGCACGGTCTGCGAATCGGATTCCAGGTAGCACGTCAGCAAAACCGCCAATTGTCGGGCGGATAGATCGGGCCCATCGCGCCGCACCAGCGATACCACTGTGCCACGGAGGGTTCCGATCAGACTATCGGTGTCGTCGCTACCACTCATGTTAAATGGACCTTTCACGATGGGCCGGCATGCACCCCGGTGCCGGCGAACCGGGTTACCGATTCTTCCCCATGTCCGAATCCTGTCGCGGAACGATGCGACAATCAAGTAAAATCGCGTCCATCCAGAAATCTTGGCTAACGATATCGTGATCCTCCCCGTTTCGGCATAAACACGAATTTTGTACGAAATACCGCCGCAACGGGCAACGCCGCGCGATCCAACGATCGCGATCGGTTAGCGAAATGGCCGACCCACCGATGTTCCGAGATCCAGATAGGCGCGCGCAGTCGATGGAAAAAGGCGCGACCGATAACAAGCAATACCGAAGGGCCGCCGTTGCCGTCTGGATGTTTCGCGGCGAGGGCACCGCAATATCGCTTGCCGATCGGGCGGAGCGATCGAAGGTTCCGAACAACATGCGTTTACGGAACGTGTGGCGCACACCGCAGGCAGTGCCCCAAAATCGCGGCATCGACGACCGACCGTAAGACAAACCATCCTAAAATTGCGGAACGCCGTGCCAGGGCCGCATCAACCCACTCGTAACGCTATCGTTGTATTTGATTTGCATCAAAGACGTCTCGGTCCGGAACCGACTGGATAGGGTTGTTTCAATCGTAGGAGAGATTCCATGACCACCGCCATCGTGCCGGAAGGCATCCACCCGTCCATCGCCGTCACCGAACCGTCGAGCGGCCATGTCCTGCCGTTCGTCGTGGCGGTGGTATTGTTCCTGGCCATCACGGTCGTTACAGTTTGGATTGCCGGGCCTGTGCACTGATACAGGTGGGCCGAACGGTATGCGCGCAGGGTCGGCGTGGCGGCTGGGCGCGCAATCGAGAGGCTACCAACCGCAACCGAACGATCAGATCGCGACCCGGACCCCCAGCTCGACCACCCGGTCGCTGGGGATGCGGAAGAATTCCGTGGCCGGCACCGCATTGCGCGCCATCGCCAGGAATAACCACAACCGCCACCAGGACATTTTGGGCGCCATCGCCGGCACCAAAACCTCCCGCCCGAGGAAATAGCTGGCCTGCATCGGATCGAAGCCGATGGCATCGCCCAGCTCCTCCAACGCGCGAGGGATGTTCGGGCTTTCCATAAACCCATAACGCAACACCACCCGATGCACCCCCGCCGCCAATTCCGACACCGTTGCTCGGCGCGCCTGCGCGATTTCCGGCACATCTTCGTTCTGCACTGTCACGAACAACACCCGCTCGTGCAGCACCTTGTTGTGCTTGAGATTGTGCAGCAACGAAGTCGGCACATAGTCCGGATTGCCGGTCAAAAACACCGCCAGACCGGGCACCCGCACCGTGCGCGACTGCGGCAATCTGGCCAGGAACGGGGTCAGCGGCATGCTATCCTGCTGCCATCGTGCCAGCAGCAGGTCCCGCCCGCGCTTCCACGACGTCATCAGCAGGATCAACGCACTGCCGAGCGCGAGGGGGACAAACCCGCCCTCGGCGATTTTCAGGGTGTTGGCTGCAAAAAATGTGCCGTCCAAGGCGAAGAAGGCGCCGAACACGAGCAACGCGGTCGATCGCCGCCAATGGAATTGCCGCCGGAACACGACCATGGCCAGCATGGTGTCGCATAAGAAAGTCGCAGTGACCGCAATGCCATACGCCGACGCCAGATTTTCCGACGTCTTGAAGGTCAGAACCAGGATCAGCACCCCCACCGCCAACGCGCCATTGACCTGCGGTACGTAGATCTGCCCTTCCTCGGTGGTCGAAGTATGCCGAATGGTCATGCGCGGCAGAAAGCCAAGCTGCATACATTGGCGCGTCATGGAGTGGGCCCCCGATATGACCGCCTGACTGGCGATCACCGTCGCGACGGTGGCAAGCACCACCATCGGGAGCCGCGTCCAGCTGGGACCGAGGAGGAAGAACGGATTGACCAGTGCGCCGGGGTCGTGCAGGACGAGCGCCCCCTGGCCAAAATAGTTCAGCACCAGACAGGGCAACACGAAGAACAGCCAGGCCAACCGAATGGGCCGAGCGCCGAAATGTCCCATGTCGATATACAGCGCCTCGGCCCCGGTCACGCAGAGCACGATGGCACCCAGCACGACGAAGGACAGGCTTTTGTAGTGCATGCAAAGCGCCAGCGCGTATGTCGGGGAGATCGCGAGCAGGATGTGGGGGTGCTGCACGACCTCGATGAGGCCGAGCACACCGAGGGTGAGGAACCAGACCGCCATGATCGGCCCGAAAATACGGCCCACCGACCCGGTCCCGCGAGATTGCATGGCGAACAGCAAGACGATCACCGCGACGCAGATCGGCAGCACGAATTCCTTGAGGTGCGGCGCGGATACGCCCAACCCCTCGACCGCCGACATGACCGAGATGGCGGGGGTGATGATGCCGTCGCCGAAGAACAGGCAGGCGCCAACGATTCCGACGATCCCGAGGGCGTTGCGCAACCCAGCGCCCGACGCGACTCGCTGGGCGAGTGCCATCAGCGCGAGGATGCCGCCTTCGCCGCGATTATCGGCGCGCATGACCAGGATCACGTATTTGATGGTGACGACCAGGACGAGAGCCCAGAAAATCAGCGACAGCAGACCCATGACCTCATGGCTGCCGATGGGAACGTCCTTGAAGAGTTCCAGGCTGGCCTTGAAGGCATAGAGCGGACTGGTGCCGATATCGCCGTAGACGACACCGAGCACGCCCAAGACGGCGCCTGGGGTCAACCTGGGTTTGTCGGACGGGCTGGCGCGCGGGGCAACGGTCAAGGCGATACGCGCCGGTAACGCCCCTGAACGGCTTCAGCCATGCGGTCTCCTGTCGGACGGTCGCCTTGCAACAAGGCGGCGGACGCATACGCCGCCGCCTTGAGGGGAGCAATAAGGCAAACCGCAGATCGCTGGCAGTCGGGACTACGCCGCGTCTTCCCGCCGGTCGCGCACCTTCACATACGCCAGCTTGGCATGATCATCGCAATAAGGTTTCCCCGGCTCGGAGCGATCGTCGCAAAACCGGAAAGTCTTCGTTCCCGGCTCGCCGATCGGCCAGCAGCAGGTGACGACCCGGCCGTAGGGGCGCGCCGCGACCGGTTGCAGCCGCGGTTGGGCGACTTGTACGGGGCGAGGCGGGGCGAGTTTCGGCTGAACCGGCGGCGGCATCGCAGGCTCGACCACGGCCACGATGGCAACCGGTATCGGCGGGCTGACGATTACCACGGCTGCGGCGACCGGCTGCACGGATGCGGGTGTTTCGCCGCTGCTGGCCAAAGGCGGCAGTGTCGGCCCTTCGACTCGCCTGGGCGGGGCGCGCCGTTCGGCGTTGGGTTCGCTGTTTTCGCGCCGGATTGGCGACGGCCGAGCGGGCAGCTCCAGCCGGTGGGCTTTACCTACGATGGCGTTTTTGGAAACACCGAGCCGGCGGCCGATTTCGGCGGTGGAATGTCCTTCCGCCCAAAGCTCTCTGAGGCGGCCGATAACGTCCTCATTCCACTCCATCTTGTGGGTCCCCCTGCTGGTTTAACCACAAAATATGGTATAGACCCTGCTATGGGAATCAATGGCGAATCGAGCGTCGCCTACAAAAAGTTGTGGACAACTTTCGCTTGGACCACAAGCCCTAGCGTGCGGTCGGTGGAGGCGGTTGAGCCGGAACCGTGAATCGCACGCTCGAATCTAGCGTGCGGTCGGTGGAGGCGGTGGAGCCGGCGGCGGACGCAGGCTAGAACAGCAGGCCCTTCCGCAGCAGCCCGTGCACCCCTTTTTCGCCGTTTACCGTCTGCGTCACGTGGAAATCGACCGCGAGGGAGCAGAACTGATAGGCCTGCTCCCGCGACAGGTTCGAGCGCCCAGCGATGAACGCAATCATCTGCCGCAGCGCCTGCTTCATCGCCTGATCCAGGTCTTCGTGCATACCCATGCTGATATAGTGGGTCGGGGTTTCCGCACGCGGGTAGCTCGCCAGCGGCGCGCCGGAGGCCTTGTGCAGCACGAAGGTGAAGGTGCCGG
>JANXMB010000045.1 GCA_025354865.1 Acetobacteraceae bacterium
CGCATGGGATCCGGTACTGGCCACGATCGCGGCGGAATTGGCACAAATCGGCCAGTCGGGGGCACCGTCCGAATGGTTACAGCGGGCGGTCGCGCTGCATCGACAGGGCAAACCCGACGCGGCGGCGACGATGTACCGCGCGATGTTGGCACTATGGCCGAAACATTTCGACGCGCTGCATCTGCTGGGCGTCGCTTTGGCGCAAATGGGCAATCCGGCGGCGGCGATCGAACCGATCGGCCGAGCACTGGCGGTGCGACCGGATGAGGCGGTGGCGAATGGGAATATGGCGCTGGCGTTGCGCGATGCCGGACGAGCGACCGAGGCGTTGGCATATTTCGATCGTGCGGTGCGCGCCGATCCGACGAATGTCGCCATGCACAATGCCCAGGGCATGGTGTCGATCGACCTCGGACGCTCGGCCGAGGCGATGCGATCCTTCGACGCCGCGCTGGCGGTTGCGCCGGACGATCCGGATGCGTTGAATAATAAGGGCAGCGCGTCGATGAAGTTGGATCGCCCGGCCGACGCCTTGGCGGCCTACGATCGCGCGCTCCGATCCCGGCCCGACAGCCCGTCGGTGCTGGTCAATCGCGGCCTTGCGCTTTGGGGACTCGGGCGCCCGACCGACGCGCTCGCCAGTTACGATCGAGCGCTGGCGATCGATCCGGATTGTTTCGAGGCCCTGTGCAATCGGGCGCGTATGTTGCGCGAACTGCATCGGATGCCGGACGCCATCGCGACCGTCGATCGCATTTTGCATGTGCGTCCGGATTCGGCGGAGTTCCGCTTTTCCTCGGCCACCTACAGGTTGTTGCACGGCGATTTCGGTGGCGGCTGGCCGGCGTACGAATCCCGCTGGGATTTCGCCGACCTGAAGGGAACGCGCCCCGATTTCGGCCGTCCGAACTGGTTGGGCCACGAACGCTTAGACGGTAAATCCATTCTGCTATCGTACGAACAAGGCTTCGGCGACACGTTGCAATTCTGCCGGTTCGCCCGCCTCGTCGCGGCACAAGGCGCTCGGGTCGTATTGCGGGTGCAGCCGCCGCTCAAATCCCTGCTGACCGGTTTGGCGGGCGTGGACACGCTGCTGGCCGCCGACGAATCCATCCCGCCCACCGATTTCCAATGCGCGCTCATGAGCTTGCCGCTCGCATGCGGTATCGATGCCGCAGCCAAAATCCCGGCGGAACCGCAGTATCTGCGGTGCGACGCCGAGCGGGGGGCGCAATGGCAAGCGATCCTGGGGCCGCGTCGGCGCCCGCGCATCGGCCTCGCCTGGTTCGGCAATCCGTTCTATCGCCGGGATCGGGACCGGTCCGTGCCGTTGGATTGTTTCGCCGCACTCGCCGACGGCCCGTTCGATTGCGTGGGCCTGCATCGGGAACGCCGGCCGGAAGATACGGCGGCATCGTCTGCCGGCATCGCAACGGTGCTCGATGAGTCGCACGACTTTCACGATATCGCTGCGGCGATCGGGCAACTCGATCTCGTGATTTCCGTCGATACCGCGATCGCCCATCTGGCCGCCGCGTTGGGATGCCCGACCTGGATTGCGCTGCCGTTCGTGCCGGACTGGCGTTGGCAGCTCGATCGCGCCGACAGCCCCTGGTATCCGACCGTGCGCCTGTTCCGCCAGCCGACGCGCGGGGATTGGTTCGGCACCGTGCAGGCGATCCGGCAGGCGCTGCTGGCCGCCGCCGCCGATGGCACGCTTCGCACCGCACCGCGCGCCTGCTAAACCCCGGCGCATGAGCAATCCCATCGCCTCCATGACCGGTTTCGCCCGCACCGAGGGGCTGGTCGGCTCCCTGACCTGGGTCTGGGAACTGCGCAGTGTCAACGGCCGCGGTCTCGAACTGCGCTTCCGCCTGCCCAATGGGTGGGAGGCGTTGGAGACCGGGTTCAAGGACCTCGCGGCAAAGGCCCTGAAGCGCGGCAATATCACTGCCAACCTCAACATCAAGCGGGATGTCGAAAGCAAGCTGGCGTTCGATCCCGACGTGCTCGATCGGGTGTTGGCGCTGGCGATGGATTTGCACGCGCGCATCCCCGGATCGCCCGTGCCTCGGGCCGAGGCGCTGCTGAGTATGCCCGGCGTGATGCGCCAAACCGTCGCCGATCCGGCCGAGGAACGCGCGGCCGCCAACGCCCCGGTGCAGGCGGGCTTCGTCCAGGCGCTGGCCGAACTCGGGGTGTCTCGCCGAGCGGAAGGCGCACGGCTGGCCGACACGCTGCGCGGGCAATTGGCCGAAATCGCTGCCCTGCGCGACCTCGCCGCCGAGCAGGCTGCCGACCAACCGGCGGCCCATCGTGCGCGGGTGATGGAAAATCTGACCGCTTTGCTGCGGGAATCGCCGTCGTTGCCGGAAGAGCGGATCGCGCAGGAAGTCGCGCTGCTGGCGTCCCGGTCCGATGTGCGGGAAGAACTGGACCGCCTGTCGGCCCATCTCGGCGCCGCGCATGCGCTGCTGGACGAGGGCGTCGCGATCGGCCGTCGGCTGGATTTCCTGGTGCAGGAGTTCAACCGGGAGGCCAATACCTTGTGCAGCAAGTCGGCCTCGGTCGCGCTGACCGCCACCGGCCTGAAAATCAAAGCCACGATCGAGCAACTCCGCGAGCAAGTGCAGAACATCGAATGACCCAGATGACCCGGCGCGGCGTGTGTTTGGTCCTGTCGGCGCCGTCCGGTGCCGGCAAGACGGCGATTTCGCGTGCCCTGCTGGAAACCGAACCCCGTCTGCGGCTGTCGGTGAGCGCGACAACCCGAGCACCGAGGCCGGGGGAAGTGGATGGGGTGCATTACCATTTTTTGACCCAGGCGGCGTTCGATGCGGCGGAGCAGGCGGGGCAGTTGCTGGAATGGGCGCGGGTGTTGCAGGGCACGCATTGTTACGGCACCCCGCGCAAACCGGTGGAGGATGCGCTGGCGGCCGGCGACGATTTGATTTTCGATATCGACTGGCAGGGCTACCAGCAGCTGCGCGCCAAATTGCCGGGGGATGTGTTGGGTGTCTTCGTTCTGCCGCCCGATCTACCGACCCTGGAAGCACGCCTGACCGGCCGAGGCAGCGACACCGCGACGGAAATCGCCCGCCGGATGCGGCTGGCCTGCGACGAGATGGCGCATTGCGCCGAGTTCGATCATGTCGTGATCAACGACGACCTCGCTGTAGCGGTGGACGCCGTGCGATCCGCGTTGCACGCTGCCCGCTCGGCCACCCAGCGGATGACGGGCCTTGCCGGCTTCGTCGCCAAGCTGGGTGCATAACAAGACCGGAGGACATGCGATGCCCAGTTTCGGCCGTTACGACGAACTCACCCTTGCGCAGATGACACCGGAACAGCGGGCGGCGTACGACAGCCTCGTGAACGGCCCGCGCGGTCGGCTGCCCGGGCCGTACAAAGTCTGGATCCACAATCCTGCGCTGGTCCACGCCGCCGATCCGCTCGGCCGGCATTTCGCCGATGGCCATTACGCCCTGACAGAGCGGGAGCGGGAAATCGCGGTCGTGGTTATCGTCAACAAATGGGGCTCCGATTACCCCGCCGCAGCGCACGAGAAGCGCGCCAAGGAAGTCGGACTCGACGCCGCGCAGGTTGAGGCGATGGCGGCGGGGCAAACGACGTCGTTCGCGGATGCGCGCGAACAGGTGGTGTACGAGGTTGCCGTGTCGCTCGCCAACAACCGCATCGTGACCGAGGGACTCCATGCCCGCGCCGTCGCGCTGCTCGGCCATCCCGGCGTGTCCGATCTGATCGTTCTGATGGGGTATTACACGGCCGTGTCGCTGACGATGAACTTCTATGCCGTGCCGGCCGGAACGCCTGGCATTGCGCGGTAACTGCCGTCGGTGACAACCATGACAACCGCTGCGATTCTGCGGCATTTGGGCCTTGCGGTGCTGCTTGCCCTGTTCTCCGCCGGGATCGTGCGCGCCATGATCGCGGTGCGGGTGATGGACACGCCCGAGGCCCGCAAGGCGCACGATCGCCCCACCCCGAAAGGCGGCGGCGTGGGCATCGTGCTGGCTTTTCTGGTGGGTATCGCGATCCTCTATCGTTTCGCCGAGTTTGCCCGACTGGCCGATCCCTATTTCAGAGGGGTGATCGGCGCGTCCGTCGCGATCGCGGTGGTGGCGTTTCTGGACGACCTCTACGATTGGCCGTTCACGGTGAAGCTGGGCGCGCAGGTGCTGGCTGCAGCGGTGGCGGTCGGCAGCGGTCTGTATGTGCAGGATTATCGGCTGCCCTATATCGGCGCCGTGCCGATCGGCTGGCTTGGCATTCCGATCACCGCGATCTGGTTGCTGTTCGCGACCAATGCGATGAACTTCATCGACGGGCTGAACGGTCTGGCGAGCGGTGTTTGCGCCATCGCCTGCCTGTTCGTGGCCGGCATCGCAGCGACGCATGGCGGCTGGTTCGCTTACGCGACCTGCGGGCTGCTGGCAGCGGGTATCGCCGGCTTCCTGCCGTTCAACTTCCCCAAGGCGCGCATTTTCATGGGCGATGTCGGCAGTCAGTTCTGCGGGTTCATGCTGGCCGTTCTCGCAGTGGTGGTCGGCCGGATCGAGGGCGTGTCCCTGTCGTTCATGCTGGTGCCGATGATACTGGCCGGGGTGCTCTACGACGTCGGCTTCACCTTGGTCCGGCGGGCCATGGCGGGCGAAAACGTAACGAGGCCGCACCGAGGTCATTTGTACCAGATCGCGCACCGGTCCGGCATGTCTCCGGCGGCGGTGACCATGGTGCATTGGGGCTTCGCGATTTTCGGCGGCCTGTGCTGCTTGCTGTTCGTCGCCCAACCGCGCGCGCTAAAGCCGGCGGTGGCGCTGCTACCGTTGCTGCCGCAGTTGGTCTGGACCTGGTATGTCGTGCGCCGCGCCCGCGCGACCGGTTTGGGGCGCTGGGGTTAGGACAGTACAGACACAGCCGCCGGGACCCGATGTCCCGGACGACCGCGCCCCGATAGTCCGAGGGAAAACTAGAGCAGGAACACGCCCATACCGACCAGCAACAGGATCAGGAAGATGCTGGTGCCGACCGAGGCGTTGATGAAGCTGCCGAAAAACTTCGTGCGATCGGCCAAAAAGGCCTCCTGCGTTTCGGGTCCGTGGAATCTGGTGCTGTGTTCGGCCATGGCGGCGCCCCGATATCGGTTGGAATGTTCTCGCCGCTTTTTATGGCACGCAACGCGGCTACGGCAAGGGGCGACGAAGTGCGCGGGCGAAATCCGCCAGCGCCGCAGGATACAGTCGATGCTCCTGGATCAGAACGCAGGCAGCGAGGGTGGCCTCGGTATCGTCCGGCAGCACGGGCACGACGGCCTGGGCGAGAATTGGGCCTTCGTCCACGCCCTGCGTCACCAGATGCACAGTGCAACCGTGCTGGGTTTCGCCCGCCTCTAACGCACGCCTATGCGTATGCAGACCGGGGTAGGCCGGCAGCAGGCTGGGATGGATGTTCAGTATACGACCGGCCCATGCGCCCACCAGGAACGGTGTGAGCACACGCATGTAGCCGGCGAGGCACACAACCTCGACCCCTACCGCGCGTAATGCGGCGTCGATCGCCACCTCGTGCGCGGCGCGGTCGCCCTTGTACGGGCGGTGGTCGATCGCCAGGATCGGCACCCCTGCCGCCGTTGCGGTCGCCAGCCCCGAGGCAGCGGGATTGTTGGACAGGACCAGGACGATCTCGGCCGGGTAGGCAGGGTCGCGTGCGGCGGCGAGTAGCGCGTCCATGTTGGATCCGCGCCCGCCGATCAGAACCGCAACCCGGATTTTCATGCCAGCGCGCTCGCCGGCAGATCGATGCGAACCGAGGCCGGGGCGTCGCTGGCGACGATCGTGCCGATGCGCGCCACGGCTTCCCCCTGGGCGGTCAGCAGCGCGGTGGCGGCTTCGGCGTTGGCCTCGGAGACGACCAGCGCCATGCCGACACCGCAGTTGAACACCCGCAGCATTTCCTCCGGCGCGACGTTGCCCACCTTCCCCAGCCAAGCGAACACCGGCGGCACCGGCCAGGCGCGATCCAGCACGGCGGCGGTGCCGGCGGGGAGCACGCGCGGCAGATTGCCGGGCAGGCCGCCGCCGGTGATGTGCGCGGCGGCTTTCAGCAGCCCGGCGCGATGCAGCGCCAGGACCGATTTCACGTAGATGCGGGTGGGGGCCATCAGCGCCCGCCCCAATGTCGCCCCGGCCGCGAACGGCGCCGGCGAATCCCAGCCCAGCCCGCTGGCTTCGACGATCTTGCGCACCAGGGAAAACCCGTTGGAGTGAACCCCCGCGCTGCCGAGGGACAGGATCGCATCGCCTGGGGCAACCACGCCCGGCAGCAGCGCATTGCGTTCGGCGGCACCGACCGAGAACCCGGCCAGATCGTAATCGTCGGCCTGATACATGCCCGGCATCTCGGCGGTCTCGCCACCGACCAGGGCGCAGCCGGCCTGCCGACAGCCCTCGGCAATGCCGGCAATCACCGCCTTGGCCTGAGTCACATCCAATTTCCCGGTGGCGAAATAATCCAGGAAAAACAACGGCTCGGCGCCCTGCACGATCAGATCGTTGACGCACATCGCCACGAGATCGATGCCCACGGTGTCATGGATACCGGTGTCGATGGCGATCTTCAGCTTGGTGCCGACGCCGTCGGTGGTCGAAACCAGTATCGGATCGGTAAATCCCGCCGCCTTGAGATCGAACAACGCGCCGAACCCGCCGAGGCCGCCGAGCACCCCGGCCCGCGTCGTCGATTTCGCCAGCGGCTTGATCGCCTCGACAAGGGCTTCTCCGGCGTCGATGTCGACGCCCGCCGTGCGGTAATCCAGTCCATTGGTCACGGGGGGCCTCATTATGCTAATTGGGTGAACACGGGCGGACACAACCATACGCGCCTACCTGAGGACAATGCCTGACGGATCGCAAATCGGCCGGGACACTTCGTACGGGTTGATCACATTGCCCAATGTGGTCACCTTTGGGCGCCTTTGCGCCGTGCCGCTGTCGTTTTGGATGGTGTTGGAACATCGCCTGGATTGGGCGTTCTTCCTGTTTGTGGGCGCAGGTATCTCCGATGCGGTCGATGGCTGGCTCGCTCGCCGCTACGGCGGCAATGCGCTGGGCGCGATCCTGGACCCCGTGGCGGACAAGGCACTGCTGGTGACCATGTATGTGACCCTGGCAGTGGTCAACGTGCTGCCGGATTGGCTCGCGATCCTCGTGGTCTTCCGCGACACCGTCATCGTCGGAGGCGTTATTCTGCTTGGCGTACTCGGCCACAAAGTCTCGATCCGGCCGCTGTTTGTGTCCAAGGTGAACACCACGCTGCAAATCGTGCTGGTCGCCACCGCGCTGTTCCTGGTCGGATTCGGACTAGCGGTACCCTTTATCGTACATGCGCTCGTGTGGTGCGTGGTTGTCAGCACCCTGGCGTCCGGCGGCGCCTATGTCTGGCGGGCGGCGCGGGGATGAACGCCGGCGCGAGAATCCAGCGGATGGCGCTGATCGGCGTGCTGCTGGCGGTGTTCTGGTATGCGCTGCAAGTGTTCGGCCCGGTGCTGGCGCCCTTCGCTGCGGCCGGTGTCGTGGCCTATGCGCTCGACCCGCCGGTCACGCGGCTGTCCCGCATCGGCATCCCGCGCGGTGCCTGTGCGATCGCGGTCATCGTCGCCATCGTCGCGGCGCTTCTGCTGTTCGCGCTGCTGTTGTATCCGTTGCTGCGGGCGCAAATCGGGCTGCTGATCGTCCGCAGCCCCCGCTACGCCTTCCTGGTGCAGGCCTGGGCGCGGGATCAGCTTACGCTGTTGCAGGAACAGTTCGGGCCGGATGTGGTGAACGACAAGCTGCGCGACCTCGTCAGCGGTCAGGCCGCCAGCATCATGAGCATCGTGCTGTCCACCGTCACCAGCCTGATCGGCGGTGGGTTCGCTATCATCAACCTTCTGAGCGTGATCGTCGTCACCCCGGTCGCCGGGTTCTATCTGCTGCGCGACTGGCAGACGATGATTGCAACGGTCGATTCCTGGCTGCCGCATCGCTATCGCGCCGTGCTGCGTGCCCAGGCGAGGGAGATCGATCGCATTCTGTCCGCCTGGGTGCGCGGGCAGGCGCTGTGTTGCCTCGCGCTCGCTGCTTATTATGTCCTGGGATTGAGCATCGTGGGTTTGGACCTCGGCCTGATCGTCGGGTTATCGGCGGGGTTGCTGTCGTTCATTCCCTATGTCGGCTCGATCGTCGGCGGCGCGACGGCGCTTGGGCTGGCGCTCGCGCAGTTCCCCGATTGGCACGGCCTCGCCGGGGTCGGCGCGGTTTTGTTCGTCGGTCAGATCCTGGAGGGATACGTAATCTATCCCCGTGTCCTCGGCGATCGGGTGGAGCTGCCGGCGATCTGGGTGATTTTCGCCTTGCTGGCGGGCGGGGCCGCGTTCGGTTTCGTGGGTGTGATGCTGGCCGTGCCGGTCGCGGCGACGATCGGGGTGTTGTGCCGTTTCTGGCTGCGGCGGTATCTCGCGAGCCCGCTCTACCTCGACCCCGCTCCCATCCCCGACTGATCGTATGCCACAGGAACCGCAATTTCTGCTGCCGTTCTCCGACACCCCGGATTACGCAGAAGCCGACTTCATCCATGCCGAGTCCAATGCGGCCGCCCGAGCCTGGATTGGCCGACCGGGCGAGTGGCCGGAGGGGCGGTTGGCGCTCTGGGGGGAGCATGGCTGCGGCAAGACCCATCTGATGCACATCTGGGCGCGACGGGTGGGGGCGCGGCTGCATGCCGGCGCCGCGCTGCGCGACCTGCCCGCGCTTTTGCCGGCGGGCGGGATCGGGATCGACGACGTCGATACGGTGCGCGACGAGACGGTGCTGTTCCATTGGTTGAATGCCGCCCGCGATGCGGGGGTGCCGGTGATGATCGCATCCCGCCTGGCGCCGGCCCGTTTGCCGATCCGCTTGCCCGATCTGGCGTCTCGGCTGCGCGCCTTCACCGCTGTCGGGATCGCGGCGCCCGAGGACGATCTGCTGCGCGGGTTGCTGGCCCATCTGCTGTCGGACCGGCAATGGCGCCTGGATCTGGACGTGCAGCAGCGCATTCTACCGTTGCTGCCGCGCGAACCCGCCGGTTTGCGGGATGTGGTGGCGCGTTTGGACCGCACCCAACTGGCGGCCGGCGGCCGGGTGACCGTGGGATTGGTGCGGCGGGTGCTGGCGGAGATGCCGCCGGAGGAAGGGTAGAACGCAGGCTTACCCCGCAGCGATCGCGGTCCGGGGCGAGCGGGCGGCGACTTCTCCCGCCGCCCATAGGCCCTCAATCGGTCCCAGCAAACGCCAGCAGGCCACAGCATATCCGCGACGATCCACCGGTTTCGGCTGCGGTCAGGGCGGCAGCGAAACCGGCCGCCCTCGCATCGATCGCGACGATGTCGGTTGCGATGCCCGCCGTGCTCAGACGGTCAAGATCAGCTTGGCCAAGGCTTCGGGTTCGGTGAGCATCGGATAGTGCCCGGTCTCCAGCTCGTGCCATTTCGCCTTCAGCGTATCGGCAGCGCGCTGCTGGTGCGCTTTGCCTGGGTTGGGCGCCTGGGTGCAATAAATGACCGAGGCGGTCCAGCTCTGTTGCCAAAAGCTTTCCAGCTTCACCGGCGCCGCCATGGCTGCCACCGGATGCGGCGTGTAGCGCGCCAAGGCCCATTCCTTGGTTGCGCCGCTCAAGGATGCGAACATGCGATTCGATGCATCCTCGTACGACGGGCCGGTGGCCAGATCGGTGGTCACCGCTGTCGTGCGCTGCACATGATCGGACACCGCTTCGCCATCGAACAAGGCCAGCGCGTCGGCCAGGACGACGCGGCCGATGCGTTCGCGCGCGAGTTCGGCAACACGACAGGCGATCATGCCGCCGCAGCTTGTGCCGACCAGAATCACGTCGGCGAGGTCCTCGAAAAATAGCATTTCCGCCACTTCCGCCGCCTGGCTTTCGGTGTCGATGCCCGGGCGCAGGGCGTGCCGACGCTCCCCGCAGCCGTCCAGAGTCGGTGCAAAAACGTTATGTCCGCCGGCGCGCAAGATCGACGCGACGCGCTGCCAGATCCAGCCGCCCTGGTAGGCGCCGTGCAGCAATACGATATTGGCCATGTCTTCATTCCCCCGTTACGCGGCCGCTTTCCGTTGCCGCTTCTTCGCCATCAGGATCGCCAGTATCGCCACGGCGGAGGTCGCCGTATAGAACCCGAACGCATTATCGTAGCCGATCATCGCCGCCTGCCGGTTGATTTCTTTCGACAGTTGCGCCAACCCGGACGGGGTATCGACGGTCCAGGCCCCCATCGCCCAGGGCAGCGACAACACCCTATTATAGACCGATATCTGCTCGGTCATGCGGCTGTAATTCGCCCCCTGCGCCCGCACGATTTCCGCGACGCACACCGAAATGAACAGGGACGAGCCAATGTTGCGCATCAAATGGAACAGCGCCATGCCCTCGGGCATCAGGCGGGATTCCAGCGTCGGGAAGGTGGCGATCGTCAACGGCACCCAGAAAATGCCCACCGCAATGCCCTGCAAGACGCTGTTCAACGCCAGGGTCGTCATGTCCACATTCAGATCGAGGCTCATGAGCCACAGGCCGGATACGATCTGCAACGAAAATCCGATGGTCATACCGACCCTCGGGTCCACCCTGCCGGCGAACATCGCCAGGAAAAACCCGATCGTGGCGCCGATGCCGCGCGCGCCCAGGATCTCCCCGATGATCTGGTCGGGAAACCCGGCATATTGCTGCAACAACGATGGCAGCAGCACCACCGGGGTGAAGTTCAACATGCCGTAGCAGGTCACCAGGACCAGACCCAGGGCGTAATTGGGATCGGTCAGCATCTTCAGATCCAGGAACGGCTTTTCGGCCGTCGTGCTGTGCGCCACGAACATGACGATGGCGACGGCGGCGATGGTCGTTTCGGCGACGATTTCGGTCGAGTCGTACCAGTCCAGCCGCTGCCCGCGCGAGAGCACCAGTTGCACGCAGGATATGGCAACCGCGAAGGTTAGGAACCCGGTCCAGTCCAGGCGAATGCGCGCCGCCTGCCGATCGGGCGGCAGAATCGCCCGCAGCGCGGCGAAGCCCGCCAAACCCACCGGCACGAGCATGTAAAAGGCGTAGCGCCAGCTATACTCCTGCGCCAGGAAACCCCCGAGCGTGGGGCCGATCACCGGCCCGATCACCACCGCCATGCCGAAGATCGAGGTCACCATTCCGACCTGCCGGCGCGGGAAACTATCCAGCAGAATCGCATTCGACAGCGGCACAACCGGCGCGCCCAGCCCCCCCTGGGCGATCCGCCAGAACACTAGCGATGCCAGGGAATCCGCCGCGCCGCAGAAGAACGTCGCGATGGTGAAGCCCAGCATCGACCCCATCATCACCCCGCGCCGCCCGAAACGCCCGACCAGCCACCCCGTCATCGGGGTGACCACCGCCGTCGCCAGGATGTTGAACGTTACCGCCCAGGCGATCTCGTCCGCCGTCGCCGCCATCGTCCCCTGCATCTGCGGCAAGAGCGTGGAGGCGATCAACAACGTCGTCGAATACAAGGTCGATGCCAGAATGACCGACCCCATGATCGCCCAGCGTTGTGCCGGTCGGAGCGAAAGCGCGAATTCGCTGTCTGACATGCGTCCCCGGTGGAGGTTGCGAAACATAGCCTGCGCTATCATAAGCAACACATGCGATCGACGCGAGTATCCGAATGACCCCCAGCCGAACCCGAGTGCTGCGCTTCCTGATGTTGGTCGGCGTCCCCGTGTTGGTCGCGGCCGGCGGTCTGTTGGCCTGGCAGCGCGGCGGGCGCATCGTGAGCACCGAAAACGCCTACGTCAAAGCCGACATCGCGCAGATCGCGCCCGAGGTCGCCGGCCGAGTGATCGAAGTCGCGGTACGCGACCACGCCATGGTCAAAGCCGGCAGCCTGCTGGTGCGGATCGACCCCGAACCATACCGGCTGGCCCTGGCCAAGGCGTCGGCCGACCTCGATGTCGCGCGCACGACCGTCGAAACCGCGCGCGCCACCTACCGTGAGACCGAGAGCGAACTCGGCGAGGTGCAAAACCAGGCCGAATACCTCGAACGCCAGTTGCTGCGGCAGATTTCCCTCGCGCAGCATGGCGTCGTCGCGGCAGCAGTGCTGGAAACCGCGCAGAAGGATGCCGCCGTCGCGCGCGATCGCCTCAACGTCGTTCGCAAACGCCTGGACCGGGTCCTCGCCGCGCTCGGTGGCGATCCCAACATTGCCGTCGATCTGCATCCGATGGTGCGCGACAAAATGGCGGATCGGGACCGGGCCGCGCTCGATCTGGCGCATACGACGATGACGGCGCCGTTGGACGGCGTGGCGGTCAACGTGAAGCTGCAACTGGGCGAACAGGTCAAAGCCGCGACCCCGCTGTTCGTGATCGTCGCGGCCACCCGCCCCTGGGTCGAGGCCAATCTGAAGGAAACCGAACTGACGCATGTCGCGGTCGGGCAGAAGGCGAAGGTGGTGCTGGACATCTATCCCGACGAACTGTGGGAGGCCGAGGTCGCCAGCATCAGCCCCGCCGCCGGGTCGGAATTCGCCATTCTACCGCCGCAGAATGCGTCGGGGAATTGGGTGAAGGTCGTGCAACGCCTGCCGGTCAAACTGCGCCTGCTGCCGCACGACGGCGAAAAAACGCTGCGTGCCGGCATGACGGCGACGGTCGATATCGACACCAAGCGCGAGCGGCATATCGGTGCAATGCTGTCCGGCCTGTTCGGGCGCGCCGATGCCAAAGCGGCGGAGCGGTAGGCCCGGCGGAGCGGTAGGCCCGGCCGCCCGTTACCGCTCCCGCAATTTCGGATCCAGCGCGTCCCGCATCGCGTCGCCGAACAGGTTGATCCCAAGCACCGCCAGCATAATGGCCAGACCGGGGAAAATCGCGATCCACGGCGCGGTGGACGCATATTCCTCCGCCCCGCCTTGCAGCATCAGGCCCCAGGCCGGCACCGGCTCCTGCACCCCAAGCCCGAGGTAGGATAACGACGCTTCGGCCAGGATGGCCTGACCGACGAAGGATGTGACCATGATCAGGAACGGTGCCATCACGTTCGGCACCATGTGGCGCAGGATGATCCGGGTGGCGCCGAAGCCGCAGGCGCGGGCAGCATCGACATACGGCATCTCCCGCACGGTCAGCGCCGACGAGCGCACCACGCGGGAACAGCGGGGGATCAGCGGGATGGTGATCGCCAGAATGACATTTTGCACGCCGGGTCCGAAAATCGCGACTACCGCGAGCGCCATGATAATCAGCGGGAAGGCCATCACGATGTCGGACAGGCGCTGCACGATCAGATCGATTTTGCCGCCGAAATAAGCGCTGCCGACCCCCAGAATCAACCCCGAAAACCCGCCGACGATCGCCGAGGTCAGCCCGACGATCAGCGCGGTGCGGGCGCCGTAGATAATGCGCGACATCAAATCGCGGCCGAACTGATCCGTCCCCAGCAGATGCTGCCAACTCGGCGGCTCCGTCATCGCCGCGAAATCGTTGGCGGTCGGGTTGTAGGGCGCAATCAGCTCGGCACTGAAACCGACGACAGCCATGACGATGACCAGCATCAGACCAAACGTGCCCAGCGGTTGCTGCTGGCAAAACCGCGCGAAGATTTTCCAGTACGAGCGCTGGGGCAGGGGCGGGTCGTCGATGAGCGTGGCGGACATGGCGGAACCCCGTCAGGCGAAATGAATGCGCGGGTCGAGCCAGCCATACAGCAGATCGACAAGCAGATTGGTGAACACAAAAATGGCGACGGTCAGCATCACCAGCGCCTGGGTCAGGGTGTAATCCTGATTCTGCACCGCCTGCACGAACAACCGCCCAACCCCGTTCAGGTTGAACACCTGCTCGGTGACCACAAGACCGCCGATCAGGAAGGCGAACTCGATCCCCAGCAGCGTCACCACCGGCAGCAGCGCGTTCTTCAACGCATGCCGGTTGACGATCAGCTTGGCGACTAGACCTTTGGCCCGAGCGGTGCGGACGTAATCTTCCCGCATGACTTCGAGCATGGCGGAGCGGGTCATCCGCATCGACACGGCAGCGTAGCGATAACCCACGGTGATCGCCGGCAGAATGGCCATCGACAGGTTGCGGATCGGATCTTTCCAGATCGGCACATAGTCGATCGGCGGCATCCAGGGCGTGCCGGTGATCGCGGCCGACACATCCAACACCAGCAACACCGACATGATGCCCAGCCAAAACGACGGCGTTGCGATCCCGCCGATGGCGAAAATGCGCACGGCGACATCCAGCCAAGTGTTCTGCCGCAACGCCGATATCGTGCCCAGCGGGATCGCGATGGCGATGGCGACTGCGGTGCCGAGGATCGCGATTTCCAGCGAGATCGGCAGACGCGCCAGGATTTCGGTGGCAACGGGTTTGCCCGACCACATCGAGGTGCCGAAATCGAACCGGACAATCCCCCACATGAAATCGAGGAATTGCACGATCGTGGGCTTATCGACCCCGATCTCGGCATGGCAGGCGATCAGCGCTTTGGGGTCGAAGGATCCTCCGCCGCCGCCGAGCCGGACGAGGCAGATGTCGCCGGGTATCAGGCGCATGAGGAGAAACACCAGCGCCGCCGCCCCCAGGAGCGTGGGGATGGTCAGCAGAACGCGTTTGGCGATGTATTGGTACATTAACGATCCAACCAGATATTCGCGAGGTTTTGGTTAAGATAGTGGCTGGTGCTGACTTTCCAGCCTTTCACGTAGCTGCGCATCGGCACGATGCGGTAGAACCATAGCGTCGGCAGTTGATGCGCGCCCACATCGATCACCTGCTTTTCGTATTCGCGTATCAGCACCCGCGCCTTCGTCGGATCGGTTTCGTGCAGCATGCGCTCGTAGATTTCGACCTGTTTCGCATCGTCGTGATAGGCGAAATTCTCCTTGTAGATGTCGTGCGGCAAATAACGCCCGACATCGGCGATCGGGTTTACCACCATCTGGCAGTTTGCCTCCATCGCCAACTGGAAATCGCCGGAGCGCATTTTATCCAGCCACGGCCCGGTCGGCACGATATTTTGCGTGACGGTGACGCCGATCTTGCGGAATTCGTCCACCAGCCACGTTCCCACGATAATGTAGGGCTGATCGACGTTGCGGTTCAGCATCTCGACCGTCAGCCCCTCGGCGCCGGCTTCTTTCAGCAAACGGCGGGCCTCGGCGCGGGATTTCTCGATGTCGGGGTGGAAACCCGGCAGGCGCGATAGCTCGTCCTTGGTCGCTGCCAGGGGGGAGCCGGGGAACACCAGCCCGCCAACAGTGCGGACGATGGCGATCTTTTGCAGCGCCTGGGCACCGCCCCATTGATCCACCGCCATGAACAGCGCCCGGCGCACCCGCACATCGTCGAAGGGTTTGCGCTTGTGGTTCGGCGTGAACACGTTGCCGCAGTTCCAATCGCTTTCCTGCACCGATATTTTATCGCCCAGATCCTTGGTCAACTGATCCCGCGCGGTCGGGGACATGCCGCGAAATTCCAGCGCAGCACGGTCGCCGCGGATGGCATCCACCCGGGTCTGTTGTTTCGGCGCAAAGATGGCGTTGAACCCATCCAGATAAGGCTGCCCCGGATGGTAATAATCGGGGTTGCGCACGCCGTGTATGGCTTGGCCGATTTCATACCCGGCATATTTGAACGGGCCGGAGCCCATGATGTTGCGCTCGTAATAATGCTGGTCCTTATCCAGCACCGCCTTCGAATAAATAAAGGCCCAGGGGTCGGCCAGGGCCGGCAGGAACGACAAGGTTGCATATTTCAGCTTGAAAACAACGGTGGTGTCGTCCGGATCCTCGATCTTATCGACCATCGGGTAGACGGCTTCCCGGGCGCTCGAAACGCCTTCGGGCGGAAAAACGATGCGGCGCCAACTGGCGGCCACGTCGTGCGCGGTCAAGCGGCTACCATCGTGGAATTTCACGCCCTGGCGGATTTTGAACCGAAAAATCAGCCCGCCATCGGTGGGTTGGGGCATTTCGGTGCAGAGATCGCAAACAAAATCGTCGGTCGAGGACGGATTGTCGGGATTGACCCGGATCAGCGTGGAGTAAAACGGTGCCGTCGCGTGCAGCACCGCGTACGTCGTTTCCTTGTGTCCATCCAGGCTAGGTCCGCCGTCGGCGGCGATCATGTAGGTCAGCGTACCGCCCGGCTTGGGGGTTTCGGCATGCGCCGGCAAACCGGCCAGCAACGCTGCGGTCAGAATCCATGAACGCATTTCCTCGACCTCCCTTTTTTATTTATCCAGCCATATCGTCGCCAGATCCTGATTGAGGAAATGGCTCGGGCTTATTTTCCAGCCTTTTACATAGGAACGGTGCGGCACGATCCGGTACCACCACAATATCATCAGCGTGTGGGCCTGGGTATCCAAAGTATAGGTTTCGAATTCCCGCATCAGCACACGCTGTTTCGCCGGATCGGACTCGTGCAACATTTTCTCGTACAAGGCCACCTGCTGGGGATCCTTGTATTGATTGTAATTTTGCGGGGAAACGTCGCCCGGCAGGAATTTCTGCACGTCGAGCAAGGGATTGACCACGCTCTGACAGGCCGATTCCGAAACAACCTCGAACGTGCCGCCGCGCATCGCTTCGAACCAAGGGCCGGTGGGAACGACTTTCTGCGTGACCTTCAGGCCGATCTTGGACCACTCGTCGATTGCCCAGGTCGCGAGGTATTTGTACGGCTGATCGACGTTTCGGCTCAGCAGTTCGAAACTCAGTCCCTCCGCTCCGGCTTCCTTCAGCAGGCGGCGGGCCTCGGCGCGGGATTTTTCGATATCTGGCCAGAAACCGGCAATTTTCTCCAATTCCTCCTTCGTCGCGGCGAGGGGGGAGCCGGGGAAGACGATGCCGCCGACGGTCTTGAGCGTCGCCACCTTGGCCAGAGCCGGGGCGCCGTGCCATTGGTCGATGGCCAAGGCCAAAGCGCGGCGGACGCGGACGTCGTCGAACGGTTTCTTGCTGTGATTGATGGTCAGGTTATCGCCGCAATTCCAGTCGCTGGTTTGCACGACGATTTTGTCGCCCAGCGCTTTTTGCAACTGATCGACAGCGGACGGCGGTACGCCACGAAATTCCAACGCGGCCCGGTCGCCGCGAATGGCCTCGATCCGGGTCGATTCCTTCGGCGCGTAGATGCCGAGGAACCCGTCGAGGTAAGGCAGGCCCTTGTGGTAATAATCCGGATTGCGCTCGCCGCTGATGGATTGGCCGAGCGAAAATTCCTTGAATTTGAAGGGGCCGCTGCCGAGGATATTCTTCTCGAACCAATGGGGATCGTTGGCCAGAATATCCGCTTTGTAAATGAACGCATACGCGTCGGCCAGCGCCGGCAGGAACGCGCCGGTGGCGAATTTCAGCTTGAACACCACGGTCGATGCGTCGGGCGCTGCAATCGTATCCACCATCGAGTAGATGCTGGCACGCGCGCTCAAGACGCCGGGCGCGGGATACACGATGGCGTTCCAACTCGCGGCGACGTCGGCGGCAGTCAATGCCGAGCCGTCGTGCCACTTGACGCCGTCGCGTATTTTGAAGGTCCAGGTCGTGCCGCCGTCGGTGGGCTTCGGCATTTCGGTGCAGAGATCGCACACGAAATCGTCGGACGAGGACGGGTTGTTCGGATTGATCCGGATCAGCACGCTATAGAACGGGGCGACGGAATGCACGGTTGCGAACGTAACTTCGCGATGTCCGTCGAAACTCGGCGGCGCGTCGGCCGGGATCATGAACGTGAGCGTACCGCCGCGCTTCGGCGTTTCCGCCGCGATGGCAGGCAGTGCGAGGGTCAGAAACAAGAGCGTCAGCAGGCGGCGCATGGACATGTATCCCCATTGTCTGTGTCGCGGCCTTGTTGCACCCGGCCGTCGCAAGAGCTTCTTCGGTCAGGGCAAAGTGTCGTCCGACGCCGTCCTTTCGTAAAGGCGGGGCGCGGCCGGTCGTAAAAGCTGGGCACGGCCTCGTTCTTGTTGGAAAACGGCCGCCGCGCCTCGTGGGCCGGCATGGACCGCTTTACCGCTGCGACCGCAACGGCCTGGGCTGTCTATTTATCCAGCCACACCGTTGCCAGATCCTGGTTCACGTAATGGCTGGGGCCGATTTTCCAACCTTTTACGTAAGCACGCATCGGCACGATCCGTTCCCACCACGGCATCATGATCGCGTGTGCCTGCGTATCCAGCACGTAGGTTTCGTATTCCCGCATCGCCGCGCGTTGTTTCGCGGGATCGGTTTCGTGCAACATCGCCTGATAGAGGTCGATGTCTTTCTGATCCTCGTAATTGCCGTAGTTCTCGGAGTAGACGGCGTGCGGCAACAATTTGCCGACGTCCATGGCCGGGTTGATCAGGCCCTGGCAGTTGAAATCGACCGTGACGTCGAAGGTGGTGTTGCGCAACCCGTCGAAGAACGGGCCGGTCGGCACGACCTTCTGGGTAACCTTCAGCCCGATTTTCGACCATTCGTCGATGACCCAGGTGGCGATATATTTATAGGGCTGATCGACGTTGCGGTTCAGCAACTCGAACGACAGCCCTTCGGCGCCGGCTTCCTTCAGCAGGCGCCGCGCCTCGGCCCGGGATTTCTCGATATCCGGCCAATAACCGGCGATTTTTTGCAGTTCTTCCTTGGTTGCCGCCACGGGGGAGCCGGGGAAGACAATGCCGCCGACGGTGCGCACATTCGCGATTTTCGCCAGCGCCGGTGCGCCGCGCCATTGGTCGATCGCCAAAGCCAAAGCGCGCCGCACGCGGGGATCGTCGAACGGCTTCTTGCCATGGTTCGGCGTGATCATGTTCACGCAGTTCCAATCGCCGGTCTGCACCACGATCTTGTCGCCGAGTTCCTTGACGAGCTGATCCCGGGCGGACGGCGGCATGCCGCGAAATTCCATCGAGGCGCGGTCGGCGCGGATCGCATCGATCTCGACCGCTTGTTTGGGCGTGAAGATGCCGGTGAAACTATCGAGGTAGGGCAGGCCGGGATGGTAGTATTGCGCGTTCCGCTCGCCCGAGATCGACTGCCCGATCTGCATGTCCTTGAACCGGAAAGGTCCCGATCCCATCACGTTTTTTTCGTACCAATGGGGATCGCGTTCGAGGATTTCCTTTTTATAAATATACGCGAACGGATCCGCGAGGGCCGGCAGGAAGGCCGAGGTGGCGAATTTCAGCTTGAACACCACCGTGCTGGCGTCGGTCATTTCGACCGAATCGATCATCGCATAATACGGCAGCCGAGCACTTAGCACCCCCGCGCTCGGGTGAATAAGCTCCTGCCAGCTTTTCGTCACATCGGCGGCGGTCAGGGTTGACCCGTCGTGCCATTTGACGCCGTCGCGGATCTTGAACGTCCAGGTTTTGCCGTCGTCGGTCGGTGTCGGCATGGCGGTGCAGAGGTCGCAAACGTAATCGGTCGGCGAGGACGGATTGGAAGGATCGATCCTGATCAGCACGCTGTAAAACGGCGCGGTCGCATGCAGCGTCGCATACGTCGTCTCCCGATGCGCATCCAGGCTCGGCGGCGCATCGGCGGGGATCATATAGGTGAACATGCCGCCCCGCTTGGGGGTTTCCTCGGCGAAGGCGGGCGTTGCCGCCATAAGAGCAAGGCCGAGCATGCCGTACCGGATACGCATGGGAAACTCCTTTATACCTGGGTACAGGCGACAAAATGTCCCGACCGAACCTCACGCGAGTCCGGTCGGGATTGTTTGCAACTGGCAACGGCGATCGGGCAGCGCGGGTGGAAGACGCAGCCGGACGGTGGATTGATCGGACTAGGAACCTCCCCCTGGACGGGCCGGAAGACGCGGCCTTGTTCCACCAGCGGATCGGGCACCGGCACGGCGGCCAGCAACGCTTTGGTGTAGGGGTGTTGCGGATTGTCGAACAATTCGTCGGCGTCGGCGAGTTCGACGATCCGGCCGAGGTACATCACCGCCACGCGCTGGCACAAATGCCGCACCACCGACAAATCGTGGGCGATGAACAAATAGGTCAGGCCGAATTTCTCGCGCAGGTCTTCCAGCAGATTGATGACCTGGGCCTGGATCGACACATCCAGCGCGGACACCGGCTCGTCGCAGACGATGAATTCCGGGTTCATCGCCAAGGCCCGAGCGATGCCGACGCGCTGGCGCTGGCCGCCGGACATTTCATGTGGGTAGCGGTCGGCGAAGCGGGCGTTCAGGCCGCAAATCGTCAGCAATTCCAGAACCCGCGCACGGCGGCGTGCAGCATCGGGCTCGATGCCGTGCACATACATCGGTTCAGCAATGATATCGCCGATTTTCATGCGCGGATTCAGCGACGAAAACGGGTCCTGGAAAATCACTTGGATTTTCTGCCGCAGCTTGGTCATTTCCTTTTGACCCAGGCTGGCGATATCGACGCCGTCGTAAATAATTTCTCCGGCGGTGGGTTTTTCCAGGCGCAGGATGCAGCGGCCGGTGGTGGTTTTGCCGCAGCCGCTCTCGCCGACAAGCCCCATGGTTTCGCCGCGGCCGACGGTGAAGTCGATGCCATCGACGGCTTTCACCTCCCCGACCGCGCGGCGGCGCACCATGCCTTCGGAAATGGGAAAATGCATCCGCAAGCCGCGGACTTCGAGCAGTGGCGCGGTCATGCGGCTTGGTCCGTTTTGGTCAGATCGGCACTATGGAAGCACGCGGCGGTGTGTCCCGGCTCACTGGTCAGGGTCAAAGGCGGTCGGGCGGTGGCGCAGACCTCGGTGGCGAAGCGGCAGCGCGGTCGGAAGGCGCAGCCCCCGTCCAACCGCGTGAGGTCGGGCGGTTGGCCTTCGACCGGTTCCAGCCGAGCCTGTCGGGGGCGATCGAGCCGAGGGACGGACCGCAGCAGGGCGATCGTGTAGGGATGGCGCGGATTGTGGTAGATGGCGGCGGCCGATCCGGATTCCACGATGCGCCCGGCATACATGACATTGACCCGGGTCGCATAACGCGCGACCACGCCCAGATTATGGGTGATGACGACCAGCGCGATATTCAGCCGCTGCGTCAGATCTTTCATCAATTCCAGGATCTGCGCTTGAATGGTGACATCCAGTGCGGTGGTCGGCTCGTCGGCGATAATCAGCTTGGGATCGCAGGCCAGAGCGATGGCGATCATCGCGCGTTGCCGCATACCGCCCGACAATTGGTGCGGATACTGCCGCAGCCGGCGCCCGGCATCGGCAATGCCAACCAGACCGAGCAGTTCCTCGGCGCGCTTGTTGGCGGCGGCGGGGGTGGCGCCGCGGTGCTGTTCCAGCGTTTCGGTAATTTGTCGGCCGATCGTCAGCACGGGGTTCAGGGACGTCATCGGTTCCTGAAAAATCATCCCGATCTGGCTGCCGCGCAGTTGGCGCATTTCCTCCTCGGACAAGGTCAGCAGGTCGCGCCCGTCGAACATGACCTGACCTGCGGTAATGCGGCCCGGTGGGTCGGGGATCAGGCGCAGAATTGACATTGCGCCGACGGATTTGCCCGAGCCGCTCTCGCCGACGATCGCAACCGTCTCCCCGGCGTTTACGGTGTAGCTAATGCCGTCGACAGCCCGAACGATGCCGGCACCGGTGCGAAACTCGGTGTGCAGGTCGCGGATGTCGAGAAGTGCCAGTGTCTTCTCCTCCCGATCGATTGTTTACGAAGCCTTAACTGGCCCTGAGGATGTCTTGCTATCGGACGCGGCCGGCCGGTGTCAACGATCCTCAAGCAGCGGCCAAAAGAACCACCCCGGCGGCGATTAAGACCATGGCGCCAATGTGCATCGGGCCGATCGGTTCGGCGAAAACGAAGTGGCCGATCGCCATCGCGGCGACGTAGGATGCGGCCGTGCAGGGCAGCGCGACGGACATCGGAATGCGGCGCAGCGCGACGATGTACAGGATCGCCGAGCCGCCGTAGATGCACAGCCCGCCGATGGTGCGCAGGTCCAGAAGCTGGGCCACGAAATCCGGCGCGCCGGCCCCGGCTTTCAGCAGGGTTTGCCCACCCATGCTGGCGGCGATTGCCACCGCGAGCACCGCCCAATAGACGATCATGGAACGTCGCTCCGCTCGATGCTGCGCACGGTGCCCTGCGGCTTGCCGTTGGCCGACAGGAAGGTGCGCCCCACGTATTCCCCCAATATGCCCAGGATCATCGACTGCACCCCGCCGACCAGGAGAATCACCACCATCGTAGACGCATAGCCGGACGGGGTGGCGCGGGTGATCAACGCCTCGGCGATGGTTGCGGTGGCGCCGATCATGCCGAGGACGGACATGAAACCGCCCAGAAAAATAGCCAATCGCAGCGGCGCCAGGGAGAAACTGGTGGCGAGGTTCAGCCAAAGCCGCACCAACCGGGTCAGGGTGTAGTTCGATCGGCCCTCGATCCGCGGGAAGTGGCGGACTTCGATACTGTCGATGCGCTGCGTTACCTGCATGATCAGCCCGTCCACATAGGGGTAGGGGCCGGTGTAGCAGGCGACGGATTCGACCACGAGGCGGGACATGCAGCGAAACGACGACAGATAGAGGCCTCGGGGCTTGTCCAGCAGCCGGTCGGCGACGGCGTTCGCGAAGCGGCTGCCGAGATTGCGCCAGGCGGCATGCTGTTTGACTGCATAACGGGTGTAGACGACATCCCAGGCGCCGTTGCGGGCATGATCGTAAAGGGCGACCACTTCCTCGGGCGGGTTTTGCAGATCGTCGTCCATGGTGATCACGTAATCGCCGCTGGCTCGGCGCAGGCCGGTCATGACCGCGTTATGCTCCCCGTAGTTCCGAGCATGTTCGATGTAGACGATGGGCACGGTCGCACCGGGCAGCAAGGCGCGGCAGACGTTGCCGGAGTCGTCCGGGCTGCCGTCGTTGACTAGCACGATTTCCAGCCCGCCTTCGGGCCGCAATGCCGACAATTCGGCAACCACCCGACCGATGGTGGCAGCGCCCCGGTAAACGGGGATGACAATACTCAGGCCCGGTGTTTTGGTCATGATTTCTCCGCGATCGCCAGCACGGACCCGCCGAAGGGCAGGGCGAGCGGCAGGCGTCGTTCGATGTCCGTTGTCGCATGCAATATGGTATCGAGCCATGGCGGAAACGGGGCAACGTCGGACGAGGCCGCGTCGCTCGCCAGCACCTTGCGTTGCAGGATCATCAGCGGCAGCAGCAGGCTGTTCCAATAGCGCGCCCGTATGGCGGCGAAACCGGCTTCGCGCAGCATTGCGGCGGTTGCCCCGGCGGTTTGCCGGCGGGCATTGTGCACCTGCCGGTCGTGCGCCGACAGCATCCAGGCATAGGCCGGCATGTTGACAATCAACCTCCCGCCGGGCTTCAGCGTGCGCCGAAACTCCCGCAGTGCTGCGGCGGGATCGACCGCGCCATGGCAGAGTACGTCGGCCGACACGATGGCATCGAAACGGCCATCGGCAAACGGGACCGCATTCGCACTCCCCCGCGCCACCGCCGCGCCCGATTTCGCCTGGGCGCGTATCGCCGCCGCTTCGTTGTATTCAAGGCCGGTGGCCATCAGGTCCGGGCGGCGGGCGCGCAGATACGCCAGGAACCCGCCGGTGCCGCATCCCGCGTCCAGCACCGTGCCGCGTATCGGTTGCAAGCTGGCGAGCAGTCGAGCGTGAAGGGCGCGGTACCACCACATGCGGTCCTCGGCGGCATCCATCAGCGCGTATTCGGCTGGCTCCATCGGCGCTGATTGCCCGGTGCGGCCGTTTGTCGCAAGGGCGGGGGGTGTTCGCAGCGCGCGGCGTGTCCGCTACCGCACGCACAGCCGCCCCGGTCGCCAATTGCTCGGCGATCTGCAAATCGATCCAGACGGACGGTGCAGTATAAGTATCTGTCCGAGGCAAGAAGCGACCTTTCCTCGTCGATACCACCGGTTTGTCGATGCATGCAATCGTTCATCCGGCCGATATCCAGGACCGTGACTTTGTCGAGCTGGTCAGCGCCACGTTGTTCGGTTTGTATCCGTTCCTTTTGAAGATTTACGCTGCCGGCGGCTACCAGGGGCCCGTTTTCCAGAACGCGGTGAAAGCCGCCCCCGTCAACCTCAATGTCGAGATCGTCAAACGGTCGGACCGGGCGAAGGGTTCCGTGGCTCTGCCGAAGCACTGGGTGGTCGAGCGAACCTTCGCCTGGCTGAACAGGTGCCGTCGGCTGGCGAAAGACAGGGAATGCCTTAATCGGAAGGCCCGTGCCTACGTGCTGCTCGCATCCATCCGGCTCATGGTACGAAGGCTCGGCAGGGCAACGGGATAATCCCGGACAGTCTCTAAGACATATCGCACTCCAATTTGCGTGAGCCACTGGCTGCGCCCGGGAAACCCCGGACGCAGCCGCCGCAGACGATCAGTGATGCCGTGAAGACATCGGCACCCCGTCGCGAACGCATCCCCGACGGCAACGCACCCCGCTCGTCGGCGGGAAGACCGGGAACGGCCCGCGGACACAAACCGAACATGTCCGTGGCAACCATCCCCGCTCTGAAAGTTCAGGCTTCAACGAGACCCGTCCTTGTGCCCGCGTCCCCTGACATAAGCATCATGATAGCGGGCGTTGCACTTCTCCATTGCGCGGGTCCGCTCGGGACCTGCGAATATTTTATCCCAAACGCTATGCGGCGGGCGATATTTTCCCATGATGTGCTTCCTTGTTCCGGTCGCCGAAGCCATTCGCTTCGGTAGGTCCCTTGTAGCGTCGCACGATCTTGCTGTACGATAATCGACCGATAATCTGCGGGGAGACGGCCATGGGCTTCAGGATCGATACCCGCCCCCCTAATCCGACGTTGCGGACCTATCCCTTCGGCCCTCTCCTCCGTCACTGGATCAGATCGGGGGTCGGCTTGCCGCCGAAAGCGACTGTCCCCAATTGGAGAGCCGTTTCCCTCGAAGATGCTATGGTCTCAACCGGTTGCATCCAGTCCGTGACAGACGGCACCATTCGCAATTGGCAGAACGGTACATCATTTCCCGACCACACGAATTGGAGTGCCTTGCGGCCAGCGCTTACCCAGCACATCGCCAACGCTGTTTATAAGCTCTGGCTCGATCTACTTGACGACGCCTGGGAGTGTGCCAAGGGGCTAGGCCCTACTGAGCGCAAGTCCCTGTACCAGGCATTCTACGCCGCGCTGTCTACCGACGCCGCCGATCCGATGAGTGCAGTTCTCGCGCACATCCAGCGCCTAGAGGCCGCCGACCTCGCTTTGCCCGCACGGTTCAGCCTCCACAATCTCCACAATCTCGTCCCCGAACTGCAGTCAGACCTTGACAACGCCACCCGCGCCGCGACGGCCGGCGACCGGTCCGGCGTGCTTGACGCCCTGTCGAACGCAATTTCCCGCAACGCCGACCTAGCCGAAGAGTATCGCGCCAGAGCTGGGGCTCAGTCCAGGTTGTTGTCCCAGCGCGCTCAGCTTCACATCTTTGATCACGACTATGACGCCGCCATAGCCGACTACGCGGCCGCCCTCCGCATGACCACTGCCGATAAGCCGAAGGATATCGACGTCTTCCACCGGGCGCTCTGGGCGATTGTTGGACGGAAGATAGGGGCCGGCGATAACCTCGCCACTGGAAGACAAATCCTCTTGGACGCCCAGACGTGCCACGGCCGCCCGACAGTTCTGGCCTGGAGCACACTGCTGAACCTTGCCAGCAGCTATGCCGATGGCCGCGCCGTGCTCGATGAAATGCGGGCCGCCGACGCGACGCCCAACGTCGTCACCTGGAACACACTGCTGAACCTTGCCAGCAGCTATGCCGATGGCCGCGCCGTGCTCGATGAAATGCGGGCCGCCGTCGGCACCGCTCGTTCCGTCCAACCGAACGAGCGCACGGCGACGGCGCTGATCGCCAAGTTACGGTCCCTCGATGAAGCCAACGCCCTCCTCGCCGATCTCATGTCATTGAAACTGGTCGGCCACGGCGCCTTCGGCGCCTTCGTCAAGCGGATACATCCTATGATGACCGGCGACGAACTCCTTGATTGGTGTTTCCGGGCGGTCCAGGGACGCGGGTTCGGGTTTCCGTTTGCCGCTTTGGAGCCAGGGATCACCGGTTATATTAAGAAAAATCGCTTTAACGACGCACTGCGCCTTATCATGCCCTTCCCTTACTTACCGGCGTCGACGAAGTTCCTCCGATTGTCGAAACACCGCGCGATCGCAGACGCCTATTTCCGCGCCCAGTTCGAAGCCGGCTCCGAGCCGCATCATGCTGCCTACGCGATGATGAGGCTACACCAAGCGCAGGGCGATCCTGCCCAAATGTATCGTTGGGCAGCAATTGCGCTCGACCAGCCTAAACAACCTGCCAAGCGTATTGACGAGTTGCGCGCCATACTCTCGGCTTGAGCCGATCCTTCTAACTCTTAGAGTCTGTCCCAAAAGTTCATACGGCCCTGCATAGCCTTCGCAGCATCGCGCGGATGGAGGCGAGATGAAGGAATGCCAAGGCTGTCCGGTTGAGGTTCCCAAAGTCCTTGGCGAGACGCCGACAGCGTCCGAAGCACGCGAAGCTGCGTTCGACGACCCATCGCTTGGGTAAGACAGTGAAGCCGCTGACGGCGTCCGATCGCCTGACGATTTCAACCGACAAATCCGGCATCGCCCGGCCGGCGGTTTTCGCGAAGATGGGGCCCTGGTAACCACCATCCGCGAACAGCTTTGTCAGGAGCGGGACGCGTCCGAATAGCATGGCCATGACCAGGCCGCCGCCATCGCGGCCCTGGATATCCGCCGGATGCATGACCGCATGCCGCATCAGGCCCAGCGTGTCGACCAGGACATGGCGCTTCCTGCCCTTGATTTTCTTACCCGCGTCGTAGCCCGGCGGATCAATCGCGGAGCCCTCTTTTGCGTACTCTTCACGCTCTGACTGTCGACGATGCACGCCGTTGGCGCGACCTCGCGCTCCGCCTGTTCGCGGCACATGACGTAGAGCGCGTCATGGACTTTCATCAGGGTGCCGTCATGGTCCCAACGCTGAAAATATCTGTGCACGGTACCGCACGGTGGAAGATCATTCGGCAATGCACGCCATTGGCACGCCGTGCTGAGAATATACATCGCACCATTCAGCACATCGCGCACGGCGACCTCACGTCGACGTCCGCCCTGTTTTGCCGGCGGGATCAGCGGTTCCACCAACGTCCATTCCGCATCCGTCAGATCGCTCGGATAGCGTAAGCCCGCCCGGTCATAGCGGGGAGGCACCTCGTGTAGTGGTGCCAAGGATAGAGTCACAGTTGATTCGCGCCGGGCAAGCCCTGGCGCTAACCGGCTAGAAAAACTCGTGAACATCTGGGACAGACACTTAGACCGAACAAGTAACGACCGGGCGGCGGGCGTTCCGATCGATCCGGGTCAATTTTGATCGTGCCGGTAAAGCCGAACGCGACGCACCCGACCCGGTCGCAAGGCGACAGCGCCCCGATTGGCGCAGCCGGGCGATCGTATTAGGACTGGGCATCGTTCGGACCGTCGTCCGCGATCGAGAGCGCCACGATCCGATGCAAGCCCACCCCATCCGCGTCCTGACCGA
>JANXMB010000052.1 GCA_025354865.1 Acetobacteraceae bacterium
GATCGCCAATTTTCTGACGGTGGCGATGAACCCCAATGTGGCCGCCGCACTCGGGAATTCGCTGATCGCCTGCGGCGGCGGCACCGCCGTTGCGGTCGCCATCGGCCTGTCTTTCGCCTGGGTCGTGGTGCGCACCAACACGCCCTGCAAAGGCCTGATCGCCAGCGCCGGCATGTTGCCGCTGTTCGTCCCGCCGCTTGTGGCCGGCGTGGCATGGTCGATCCTGGGATCGCCGAAAACCGGGTTGCTCAATCTATTCCTGAGTAAAATGGGCATCCCCTGGCGCTTCGACCTTTATACCATGCCCGGCATGATTTTCGTGTTCGGTATTTATTACGCACCCTATGTCTACATGTTCACCGCCGCCGCCCTGCGCAACATGGATCCGGCGCTGGAGGAAGCGGCCGAAATCTCCGGCGCCAGCGCCACCCGCACCATGGCAACGGTGACATTTCCCCTGATCATGCCCGCCATCCTCTCCGGCATGTTACTTTCCTTTATCGTTATGCTCGGCATCTACGGCATTCCCGCCGTGCTGGGCGCGCCGTCGAATATCTCGGTCCTGACAACCTATATTTTCGCCCTGACCGCGTGGTCGCCGCCGAAATACAACACCGCCGCCGCCGTCGCCGCGATCCTGATGATCGTCACCGGGCTGCTGGTGTATCTGCAACAGAAAATCGTCGCCGGGCGCAGCTATACGACCGTGGCCGGCAAAGCCTTCCGACCCAGGGCGCTCAACCTCGGGCCGTGGCGCTTCATGACGCTGGGGCTGGCGATCGTCTATCTGTTCGTGGTCGTGGTGCTGCCGACCCTCGCTTTGATCGTCGCCGCCTTCCGCAAATTCCTGTTCATCCGCGATATCCCCGCCTTGTTCGAAACAAAACAGTACGGCTGGCAGCATTTCACCAAGATGTTCGACAATCCTTTGACGATCCAATCGATCGTCAACTCGATGAAAGTGGGCGTCATCACCGCTGTCGTCGGCGGGTTGCTGTCCTTCGCCATCGGCTACACCGTGGTCCGCGCGCGGGTGCCGGGCAAGCGCATCATCGATGTCATCGCCACCATCCCCGTCGCCATCCCCGGTCTGGTCATCGGCGTCGCCTATCTCTGGGCCTGGATCGGCCTGCCCGGCGGCCTATACGGCACCCTATGGATCCTCGCGTTGGCCTTCGTTGCTCGGTTCATTCCCGATACGGTTAAGGCGCTGTCCACGTCGTTGATGCAAATCCACAAGGAACTGGAAGAAGCAGCCTGGATCTGCGGCCGAGGCACAATCGGCACCATCGTCTCGATCGTCGTCCCGCTTGCGCGGCCCGGCGTGGTGGCGGCGATGACCCTGCTGTTCATCCTGTCGATCCGCGAACTCGGGTCCTCGCTGTTCCTGTATTCCAGCGGCACGATGGTCATGGCGGTGCAATTGCTGGGCTATTACGAGGGCGGCAACGTCGGCATCACCGCCGCCTTCTCCCTGGTGCAAATGCTGCTGCTGGGTGTGCTGATTTTCTTCACCAACTGGCTGACCCGCACCGCTTCCGTACCGACGGCCGCCGCGCAGACCGGCGGCATCGCTCGCGCGGGATGACCGATATTCTCCGCCACCGACGCTAAGGATGGAACGAAACGCATGGCAATGGGCAACGATCGGACGATAACCCGCCGGCATGCGCTGGGTGCGCTGGCCGCCCTCGGGACCTTTGCGCGCTACGGTGCGGTGCGCGCGGCCAAGCCGTTCGAACCCCCGGCCGCGCTGCTGGACGCGGCAAAGAAGGATGGCGGGCTGGTGCTTTACACCGCTGCCTTCCCCGAGGTGATGCAGGACCAGATCGCCACCTTCAACAAGCGCTTTCCGTTCGTGAAAGTGAACATGGTGCGCGCGTCCGGCGGCCAGTTGATCACCCGAGTGCAAAGCGAGGCCGCCGCCGGCAAGCTGGAAGCCGACGTGCTGGATCATTCCGATCGCGGCCAGACCAAGGGGATCGAGGCTCTGTTCGCCGACTACGCCCCGCCCAACGCCGCCGATTATCTGCCGGAAGCGCTGGTCTCGCCGAAATTGTGGCCGACCATCACCCCGGCTTGGTCGATCGCCTGGAACCCCGAAATCGTCAAGGATGCGCCGCGGAGCTGGGCCGCTTTATGCGACGCGAAATATGCCGGCGGCCAGATCGGACAGGTCATCGGACCGTCCGGCGGCACCACCTGGACCCGCGTTATGTTCGAACGTCAGGTCATGGGGGAGGATTACTGGAAGCGCCAGTCCGCGACGAAGCCGAAACTATTCCCCTCCGGCGCGCCGTTGTCCGACGCTGTCGTGCGCGGCGAAATCGGCATCGCGCCGCTGATCTTCAACATCGTCTACCCCAAGAAACAAGCCGGCGCCCCGATCGACGCGGTCTACCCGACCGACGGCGTACCCATCTGCCCCTATGGCAGCGGCATCGTGAAATCCGGCAAACACCCGGCCGCCGCGCGTCTGTGGATGGATTGGTGCCTGTCGGATGAGGGCCAGATCGAATCGATCCGCGATCAAGGCAATCTGACCGCGCTGAGAAACCCGCCCATCCTGCCGCCCGGTTTCGATCCGGCCGTACACAAAATTTGGATCCCAGAATTCCAACAATTCCAGTCGCTGCACGATGCGTGGCTGGAAGATTGGAACAAGACATACGGATACAGGCAATAACATGTCGTCTGAATTACGCGTCGAGAACCTGCGCAAAACCTTCTCCGTCGGCGCGAAACCGGCGGTAGACGACGTCACCTTCACCATCGCCGCCGGCGAAATCGTCGTGCTGTTGGGTCCCTCCGGCTGCGGTAAAACCACCACGCTGCGCTGCGTGGCGGGGTTGGAGCATCCGACATCGGGCAAAATCGCCATCGGCGGCACGGTCTATACCGACCCCCAGGCGGGCGTTCTGGTGCCGCCGCGCAACCGCAATCTGGGGATGGTGTTCCAATCCTACGCCGTCTGGCCGCACATGACGGTGCGCCAGAACGTCGCCTATCCGCTGAAAGCGCGAGGGATCGGCGGCGCGGCGCTGGATAAGGGGGTGAAGGAAGCGCTGGAACTGGTGGAACTCGCCAGCTACGCCGACCGTCCGGTCACCCAATTGTCCGGCGGCCAGATGCAGCGCGTCGCGCTGGCTCGCAGCATGGTCTACCAGCCGCAAATCCTGCTGCTGGACGAGCCGCTATCCAACCTCGACGCGCAGCTACGGTTACGCCTGCGCGACGATCTACGCCGCATTATCAAGCGCGTCGGCCTGACGGCGCTATACGTCACCCACGACCAGACCGAGGCCGTGGTCCTGGGCGATCGTATCGGTGTCATGCGCGATGGAAAATTGTTGCAGTTGGATACACCCAGCGAAATATACAATCGGCCGGCGGATTTGTTCGTGGCCGGGTTTACCGGTGCAACGAATGTGGTAGACGGAAAAGTCGTTTCGAGGGACGGCGATTTCGGCGCCATAGAAGTTGCGTCGGGCGAACGTCTCATCGCCCGCATGTCCACCGACCTTCCCATCGGCGCCGCTGCTCGGGTTGCTCTGCGCCCAGACAATGTCGGCCTCGCGGCGGACGGAGACGGTTTTGCCGGCCGCATCGAATCCCGCCACTACCAGGGCACCCAAACGGTCTACCGCTTGGCGGTGCTGGGCACGACGATCGAAGCCCTGGAAGTCGGCAGCGCCGCCCGCTACGCCGAGGGCAGCACCGTCGCCGTCGCGATCCCGCCCGACGTCTGCTGGGCTTATCCGATTCCGTAACGAGACCGCGCGCGCCGCCCGCTTAAACCCAGCTTGCGGCGAAGTCCGGGGCAAACGGATACATCGGGATGACCGATCCCCTGGAAAGGATTGGTCGGAGTGAGAGGATTCGAACCTCCGGCCCCTGCGTCCCGAACACAGTGCTCTACCAGGCTGAGCTACACTCCGGCCATCGACATTCGGTCGCCCGCACGTCGGAGGCGGGCATATAGCGGGCTCCGCCCCGGGGGGCAAGCCGCTTTCTACCGCCTTGTCGCATGGGCCCCCCCTTGGGGCACCCGAAACCCCGCTACAGCGCGTCCGCCCCCAGCCGCCCGCTGTCCCGCCGCGTCCACCACCAGCCGGACGCCAGCACGCACACCAGCCCGACCGAGGCCACCAGATCGATCGCCAGCATCGGCCCAACGAAATCTGCCACCGCGCCGAACAGCAGAATCCCTAGCGGCCCCATCCCGATGCACACCGTCAGCAGCCCCATCAGGCGGGACCGGATATGTGCGGGGGTGTGCAGCACGATCAACGAGGTCTGCATATTGGCAAAAGCGGCCGACCCGAAGCCGCCCACCGCCAGCAGCGCGCAGGCCAGCGGGAAGGCCATTGGGAAGGTCGAGGCCAGCGGCATCAGGACGATGCAGACCATCATTATCGCCGACCCACCGACCATCAACTGCCGCCCGCTCAGGCGCGGCGTGCGCGTGGTCAACCAAATCCCCCCCAGGAACGCCCCGCTCGACTCCGCCGCCGCCAGCACGCCCACCAGCATCGGCGAGACCTGGAACACCGTCTTGCCGATCGGCGCGATCAGGGCCGAATAGGGAAAACCCAGCAAATTCATGAACACCGTCACCAACAGCACCCCGGCGATGGTGATGTTGCCGCGGGCGTAGCGAATGCCCTCCGCCAGATCGCGGGGCACCTGACCGAGCACAAGGCGGCGGGTCTCCTGCTTGTATTGCAGGCCGGAGGACAGGAACGCGGCCAGCGCGAACACGCAGGTGGATGCGGCATAGCACCCGGCGATGCCCACGCCCTGGTAGATCGACCCCGCCGCCACCGGCCCGATCAACCGCGTGAACGAATTCGACATCGTATCCAGCGCCAGTGCTCGGGATACCAGCGGCCCCTCCACGCACTCCCCCACCATGCGGCGGCGGGTGGCCATTTCGGTGGACCACACGATCCCGGTGACCGTTGCCGCGACGCCAAGATGCCAGGGCCGCACGATCCCGAAGCCCGCCAGCATTGCGATGCTGCCCGACGACAGGCACGCCACGATCTGCCCCGTCATCAGCACGATTCGCCGATCGATCGACTCGCTGATGACGCCGGAGAAGGCGCCGAGCAGAAACATCGGCATGGTGCGGGCGGCGGAGACGACGGCGACGGCGAGGCCCGATCCGGTGACATCGAGGGTGAACAGCGCCGCCGACAATAGTTCGAACCAGCGCATCGTGTTGGCGCAGCCGCCGATCCCCCACAGCCGGAGGAAAGACGGCGCCGCCAGCAGCGCGCGCAGGCTGCCTGTTGTGTTGGACGATCCCGTGGTTATCATGTCCGATAGTTAGCAGAACCGGACCAGGGGAGAAGTACGATGGACGACATGGCAGCAAAGCCGACATTCAATCGCGCCGAGGAGGACCTCGGCAACATCGTGGAACTCGGCCACGTTAACGTGCTGGTGCCGGACCAGTCGAAGGCGGTGGCGTTCTACCTCATGGGCCTCGGCCTGACGCGCGATCCGTATTTGATGGCGGGTCTGGATAATATGTGGGTGAACGTCGGCCGCGGCCAGTTCCATCTGCCGACCCGGGGCACCCAGGTGCTGCGCGGCACCACGGCGCTGGTGCTGCCCGACCTGGAAGCGTTGCTGAAGCGGCTCGAAGGCGCGAAGAAATATCTGGAGGGCACGCAGTTCTCCTACCGCATCGCGGGCGACGTGGTGGAAACCACCTGCCCCTGGGGCAACCGCATCCGCTGCCACGCACCCACCCCGGCACTGTTCGGGCCGATGCGCGTGGGCATGCCCTATGTCGAGTTCGACGTGCCGATCGGCACCAAACTGGACGGCATCGCGCGGTTCTATGTCGAAATCCTGGGCGGCATCGCCGGGGTTTCGTCCGACGAACGCGGCGCTTACGCCTGGGCCAGCACATCCGCCGAAAGCCGCGTGATTTATCGCGAGAGCGCGCTGAAATACGGCGAATACGACGGCCACCACATCCAAATCACGCTCGCCGATTTCTCCGGCCCGCATAAGAAGCTGGTGGAACGCGGCCTGATCGCCGAGGAAAGCGACCAGCACCAATATCGCTTCAACGATATCGTGGACGTCGATACCAACAAGACGATCTTCACCATCGAGCACGAAACCCGCTCGATGCGTCACCCGATGTTCAACCGGGTGTTCGTGAACCGCAATCCCGACATGAACAACCGCAATTTCGTGCCGGGTTACGAAGTGGGGCTGTGGGCGCTGAACTGATCGTACGCGACAGGCGCGGCCGGCCCATCCGGCCGACGCCGCATCGCGATCCAAAAAGGACATCCGCCCATGACCATGCAAGTTTACAAAGTCTCGGCCTTCAACACCGCCAAGGCGTCGGAAAATAAAATCCACGACGATGCCACGGCGAAACGCTTTGGCTTCAAGGGCGGGCTGGTCGGCGGCGTCCACGTCTACGCCTATATGTCGCACATGCCGGTGGCGAAATGGGGCCGCGACTGGCTGCAACGCGGCACCGGGGAAGCCAAATTCGGCAAGCCGGTCTACGAAGGCGACATCGCCGAAATCGCCGCCGTGGAAGATACCGAGGGCATGGAAATCGCGGTGACCAGCGCGGGCGTGCAATGCGCCACCGGCCGCGCCGCCATGCCCGCCCGTGCCGTCGCCATCCCGTCGTTGGCCGATTTCGTCGCCGTCGCACCCCGATCCCACCGCGCCGCCGCCGACGAAAAATCCATGGCGGTCGGCGATTGGCTCGGCATGGCACCGATGAAAATCACCCCGGAATATCAGGTGCAAGACATCGCCGACACGCGGGAGACGCTGGGCCTGTACACCGACGAAGGCATCGTCCACACCGGCACCATCCTGCGCTGCTGCAACTGGGCGCTGACCCATAACGTCGTCCTGCCGGCCTGGATGCATATGGGCAGCCAGGTCCAGAACCTCGGCCTTGCCCACGTCGGCGACACCCTGTCCGTCCGTGCTCGGGTCACCAAAAATTACGAGCACAAAGGCCATAAATGGGTGGAGATCGACGCCCTTGTCGTTGCGAATGAAATGAAGGCGATCGCCCGCGTCGCCCATATCGCGATCTATCGGCCGAGGCAGTTGGCGGCGGCGTAACAGACCGGCGGCCAACGCCTGTCCCAAAAATAACCCCCATCTTCCAACCCGCGCCGCCCCGCGCTATGCCTGCGCCAGGAAAGTGCGAGGGTTCGAATGGAAGACGACCAGGAGCAGCAGCCGCCGGAAAGCTTGCTCCCCTATGCCGAATGGATCGAAATCGCGCTGCGCCAGGTCGTAGTGCGCGCGGTCCAACACGTCGGCAAAGAAGGCCTGCCCGGCGGGCACCATTTCTATATCACCTTCCGCACCGACCATCCCGGGGTGAAAATCCCGCCGCATTTGCGCGCCCAATACCCGCAGGAGATGACCATCGTCCTGCAACACCGGTTCTGGGACCTGCAATTCAACGACGAAACCCAGTCCATCGCCGTCGGCCTGTCGTTCAATGGCGTCGGATCGACGTTGGTTGTGCCGCTCGACTCGCTGATCGCCTTCGCCGACCCCCATGTCGGCCACGTCCTGCGCTTCCATCCCCGCATGCCCGAAGATGCCGCCCCCGCTGCGGCCCAGGAACCGGCAACCGCCGAGGCCGTGGCCGAAGCACCCGACGACAAGCCGGAGGAAGCGCCGCAAGTCGTCAGCCTCGATGCCTTCCGCCGGCGCACCCCGCCGAAAAAACCGACGTAAAGGAAACCGAACATGAACGCGCCCGTTTCCGCCGCGCCCCAGCGGCCGTCCTCGTTCCTCTATTCCCCCATGTTTCCGCTCGGGGAAGACAAAACCCCCTGGAAAAAACTGGATATTTCCGGTGTGCGTACGGTCGTGTGCGATGGCCAGACCGTGCTGCGCATCGCGCCGGACGCCCTGAGCGCCCTGGCCGTCGCCGCCTTCCACGACGTATCGCATCTGCTGCGCCCGGCGCATTTGGCGTCGCTGCGGGCGATTCTGGACGATCCCGAGGCCAGCTCCAACGATCGCTTCGTCGCGCTGGATCTGCTGAAGAATGCCAATATCGCGGCCGGCGGCGTCCTGCCGATGTGCCAGGATACCGGCACCGCCATCGTGTTCGGCAAAAAAGGCCAGCGCGTCTGGGTCGATGGGGACGAGGAAGAAGCCTTGTCCTGGGGCGTGCACCGCACATACACCGAAACGAACCTACGTTATTCGCAGATGGCACCGTTGACGATGTATAACGAGGTCAATACCGGCAACAATTTGCCGGTGCAGTTCGACATCATGGCCCAACCCGGCGAGCATCACGCCGAAGAATTCCATTTGATGTTCGTCGCCAAAGGCGGCGGATCGGCCAACAAGACCTTTCTGTTCCAGGAAACCAGGGCGATTTTGTCCCCCGAGCGGATTGCGAAGTTCCTGGAAACGAAGATGAAGACGCTGGGGACCTCGGCTTGCCCGCCGTACCATCTGGCGATCGTGATCGGCGGCACCTCGGCCGAGACCACGTTGAAAACGGTGAAGCTGGCATCGACCAAATGGCTCGATACGCTGCCGACCGAAGGTTCCAAAGCCGGCCACGCCTTCCGCGATCTGGAGATGGAGCAGAAGGTGCTGGAAATCTCCCGCCAGATCGGCATCGGCGCCCAGTTCGGCGGTAAATATTTCTGCCACGATGTGCGCGTGGTACGGCTGCCGAGGCACGGCGCTTCGTTGCCGGTCGGTATCGGTGTGTCGTGCAGCGCCGACCGTCAGATCAAGGCGAAAATCACGCCGGAGGGCGTGTTCCTGGAACAACTGGAAACCGATCCGGCGCATTATCTGCCGGAGACGACGACGACGGAATTGCCCGATGACTCCGTCGTCGTGAACCTGAACCAGCCGATGGCCGACATCCGCAAGCTGTTGTCCAGCCTGCCGGTGAAAACAAGAGTGATGCTGAACGGCACCATGGTCGTCGCCCGCGATATCGCGCATGCCAAGCTGAAAGAACGCCTGGATGCCGGTCAGGGCCTGCCGCAATACCTGAAGGACCATCCGGTCTACTACGCCGGCCCCGCCAAAACCCCCGTCGGCATGGCCACCGGCAGTTTCGGCCCCACCACCGCCGGCAGGATGGACAGCTACGTCGATGAATTCCAAGCTGCCGGCGGTTCGTTGGTGATGCTGGCAAAAGGCAATCGTTCCGCAGCCGTCAAAAACGCCTGTAGAAAATACGGCGGTTTCTATCTGGGCTCGGTCGGCGGCCCCGCCGCAAGACTAGCGCAGGACTGCATCCGCAAGGTTGAAGTTCTGGAATACCCAGAACTAGGCATGGAAGCCGTCTGGCGCATAGAAGTCGAAAATTTCCCTGCGTTCATCGTCATGGACGACAAAGGCAACGACTTCTACGAAGGCATGGAATAACAAAGAAAAACGGATAAAAGTTTTTTGGTTCTTTTTTGCAAAAAAGAACAAAGATTCTGTTATCCGTTCGTCTTCGCTGCGCGCAACCGCCGAACCTCCAAATACTGCCAAAGCAGCAGAATAGGCACGCCCACCACGACATCCCGCGCCCGCCGCACCAGCGAAACTCCGATCGACAATTCCGGCGGGACACCAAAAATCGCGCCCAACCCTGCATACCCCGCTTCCTGCACCCCGGCAGCGACCGGAACCATGAACGCCGCCGCCGCCAAAGCGCTCAACAGCGCCTCGATCGCCAGCACATCGTCGAACGCAATCGGCACGCCCAGCGCGCGATAGGCGATCCATCCCGCCGCGCCGGCCATCAGCCAGCCGATCGAATGGATCGCGAACCCCAAGGCCAATCGGGGCGCATGGCCGTAAATCATCCCCAACTCGGCCTGCAACACCGCGACCCGATCCTGGGTATCGACCAACCGCCCGTTCGCGATCAATTTGCCCAGCGCTGCGAACAGCGGCGCCGCCCCGTTCTGCAACCACACGAAGACAAAGCAGCCGAGCACCGCCAGCCCCAACCCGATTTCCACCGGCAAGGCGATCGCGGAATCCGGTGCTCGGGATAACAAAATACCCAGCCCGATCGCCGAGAACGCAATCTGCGCCAGGAATTCGGCGGTGACATCGACCACCGTCGTCGCCGTCGCGGTCACCCACCCCATGCCCAGCAGCGTCGCCGCTCGGGTGCCGAAAACGAAGCCGCCCAACTGGGAGAAAGGCAGGCAGTTGCTGGAGGCATCGCGCACCATGCGCGCCCAGATCAAGACTCCCGCATGCGCCGCCGCGCCCGCAGGCGTGATCGCATACCATGCCAACCCGAGGACCCCGAACAGCAGCAGCTGCCACAACACGATCGCCCCGAAATCCAACAATCCGATGCGCCCGACCGCTGCGACGACGTTGCCGAAGCCGAAATAGCTGAGCAGACCGACCACGATCGTCACCCCCGCCACCGCGAGGAGATAAGAAAAATGCTTCATCGTGTCGGCGGCCCATCCAGCATGACCCGGCTTCTGCCCGTGTGCCGAGGGCGCGGCAAGGGCCGACGTAACGAATTGTGACGCACTGCGCTGGAAATACCCGGCGCCACCGCAGCCGCCTCTTGACAAAATTTAACAAATAATGTTAGTAACCCAACCATGGAGCAGAAGGCGACACACCCAACCCCGATCGTGCCCGCCGGCATTGCCGCCTTTCTGCGCATGGTCCGCGTGCTGCTGTCCTACGGGCGGCAACTCGACGCGACATTGCCAGACCGCATCGACCACCCGCGCTTTCCCACCTTCGCCGCCGGCTTCGGCACCCACGACCTCGGCCGCATTCTGGCGCATGTGCAGCGGGGCATTCTCCGCGCGCTGATGCTGGAACGCTATTTGCTCGCCCGCGCCCGCATCGGCCGCGAGATCGAGCCGGTGGCGCCGCCCGCGCCGGCCGAGCAGACCGAAATCGAAACATTAAACCTAGTCCTGCGCGCGCCAACAGCATCCAAACCGCGCGCAAAAACAATCGATTGCGACGATCCCCGGCATTTCGCCATCCCCACCCTGCGCGAGCTCGAAGCCCAGATCCGCCGCCGCTCGGTCGGCCGCACGATCGCCGATATCTGCCTCGACCTGGGGGTCAGCCCCAGCGCCTGCGACAGCGGGTTCTGGCAGGATATCTTCCAGGCGCTGTGCCATTTCGGCGGCAATGTTGCCGAAGTTGCCGCCACCCAGCAACGCCGCCGCGACGCTTTCCAGCACGAGCGCGATGCCAGGCCCGACACCTGGACCTGGCAAATCTGGGACCGCCCGAGGGAGGCAATCCGCCAGATGCTCGGCTTCCTCCTGGGCGAACCGCCCCCACCGCGACAGATCGCCGCCTAACCCCACCCGACCCGCACTAACAAGCGGAGCCGGGGCGTCGGCGTTACAGACTACGCCGCCCGCACCAGCTTGTGCTGCTTCCGCCCGGCCGAGAGTTTGATCGCGCCATCCCGCATGTCCGCCAGCCCGATCGGCGCGGCCTCATCGACGATCGCGACGTCGTTGACCCGCGCGCCGCCGCCGCGGATCAGGCGGCGGGATTCGCCGTTGGTGGCAGCCAGACCGGCCAAAGCGAACAGGCGGAAAGCCGGGATGCCGGCGGCCAGATCGGCGTGCGGCAAAGCGATGCTGGGCAGGTTCTCGGCGGCGGCACCCTCCTCGAAGGCAAGCCGAGCGGTTTCGGCGGCGGCGGCGGATTTGGTTTGGCCGTGGGCGAGGGCGGTGGCTTCGTTCGCCAGGATTTTCTTGGCCTCGTTGATCTCGGCGCCGCCAAGCGCTTCGAGCCGAGCGATTTCCGGCAAGGGCAGGTCGGTGAACAGGCGGAGGAACCGGCCGACATCGGCGTCTTCGGTGTTCCGCCAAAACTGCCAATAGTCGTAGGGAGACAGGCGATCCTCGGTCAGCCACATCGCACCCTGGGCAGTTTTGCCCATTTTGGCGCCGGATGCGGTGGTAATCAGCGGCGTGGTCAGGCCGAAAACGGATTTCTGGTCGCTGCGCCGGGTCAGCTCCATCCCCGACACGATGTTGCCCCATTGGTCGGACCCGCCGATCTGCAAAACGACGCCGTGGCGGCGATACAACTCCCGGAAATCGTAGCTTTGCAGGATCATGTAGTTGAATTCGAGGAAGGTCAGCGGCTGCTCCCGGTCCAGCCGCAGCTTCACCGAATCGAAGGTCAGCATCCGATTGATGGTGAAATGGGTGCCGACATCGCGCAGCAGATCGACATAGCCCAACCGGTCGAGCCAATCGGCGTTGTTGACCATGATCGCGTCGGAGGCGGCGTCGCCGAAACGCAGGAAGGGGCCGAAACAGCGCTTGATGCCGGCCATATTGGCGGCGATCGTGGCGTCCGTCAGCATCTGCCGGGACTCGTCCTTGCCCGAGGGATCGCCGATCCGCGTCGTCCCGCCGCCCATCACCACCACCGGCTTATGCCCGTGTTTTTGCAGCAGGCGCAGGATCATAATCTGCACCAGACTGCCGATATGCAGGCTGTCGGCGGTGCAATCGAACCCGATATAGGCGGGGGTCGGGCCGGCGGCCATGACAGTTCGCAGCGCATCGAGGTCGGTGCACTGGTGGACGAAGCCTCGGTCGGAGGCTTCCCGCAGGAAGTCGGTGGCGGACATGGCGGCAATCCCGTTATCGTTCGGAAGGCCGGCGGGTTACCACATGGGGGAGAAATCGGGAAATGCCACGCACGATCGGGTTGATGAGCGGCACCTCCCTCGATGGCGTCGATGCCGCCTGGATCGACACCGACGGGGAGCGGATTGCCGCGATCGGGCCGACGGTGACCATCCCGTACGACCGAAAAATGCGCATCGATTTACGTCGGGCGCTGGATATCGCGCCGTCGCTGCCGGCGGATAGCGCCTTGGTGAAATCGTTGGTGGACCGCCTGACCGATACCCATGTCCAGGCGGTGCAGGCGGTGGGGCGCGCGGCCGATCTGATCGGATTCCACGGCCAGACCCTTCTGCATCGCCCCGATCGTCGCCTCACCTGGCAAATCGGCGATGCTTCGGCCCTCGCCGCTCGGGTCAAGCTTCCCGTTGCCTACGATTTCCGCTCGGCGGATGTGGCGGCGGGCGGGCAGGGGGCGCCGCTGGTGCCGGTTTTTCACGCCGCGCTGGCCCGCGATCTGGCGAAACCGCTGGCCGTCCTGAATATCGGGGGGGTGGCGAATGCGACCTGGATCGGCGCCGATGGGACGCTGATGGCCTGCGATACCGGGCCGGGGAACGGGCCGCTCGACGATTGGACGATGCGCCATACCGGGCAGGCGTTCGATCGCGACGGCGTTCTGGCTCGGTCCGGCCGAGCCGATGCGGCGGTGCTGGAACGGCTGATGGCGCATCCGTATTTCGCCCGCCCGGCGCCGAAATCGCTCGACCGGTTGGAATTTGCCGGGGCGATCCGGGACAGCGGCCTCGATAGCCTGTCGGTCGGCGACGGCGCCGCGACCCTGGTTGCGTTCGTCGCCCGAGCGGTTGCCGCGACGGTGCTGCCGGGGGTGCCGCAACGGTGGTTGGTGTGCGGCGGCGGGCGGCACAATGCGGCGATCATGGCTGCCCTGCGTGCGACGCTGGGGGTGCCGGTCGAACCGGTGGAAACCGTCGGCTGGTCCGGCGACGCCCTGGAAGCACAGTGTTTCGGCTTCCTCGCGGCGCGTGTGGTCGCCGGTTTGCCGCTGAGCTTCCCCGGCACGACCGGGGTGCCAACGCCGATGCCGGGGGGGCGGGTTGCCCCGGTGCCATGAAAAAGGCGACGAACCGAGGTCCGCCGCCTTGTCCGGGATCGATGGGCGGGCAATCAGTCGGCGGCGAGCGCCATCTGGCGGCGGGCGATGGCCTTGCCGCAATGGTCTTCGACCGCTTCGGCAACCCGATCGGCGTGGGAGGCGAAGACATGGTCGGCGCCCTCGAACACGCGATAATCGACGTGCACGTTTTTCTGGGTGTTGAGCTTATCGACCAGCTTGCGCACGGCGGGTTCCGGCACCAGTTCGTCGTTGTCGCCGTGCACCAACAGCCCACCGCAGGGGCAGGGTGCGAGGAAGCCGAAATCGTAGTGGTTGGCGGGCGGCGCGACGCTCACCCAGCCGGAGATTTCGGGGCGGCGCATCAGCAATTGCATGCCGATGAATGCTCCGAAGGAGTAGCCGGCGATCCACAGCCCGCCATGCGACGGATTGACCGCCTGCATCCAGTCGAGCGCGGCGGCGGCATCGCCGATTTCGCCGATCCCGCCATCGTAGCGGCCCTGGCTGCGTCCGACGCCGCGGAAATTGAAGCGCATCACGGAGCAGCCCAGCTTCTGGAAGGACTGATACATTGAGTAAGTGATACGATTGTTCATAGTACCGCCGTGGAGCGGGTGCGGATGAAGGATCAGCGCCACCGGGGCGCCTGGCTCCTTCGAATGATGGTAGCGACCTTCTAGCCGGCCATCAGGACCGGCAAACATCACCTCGGGCATGGCAATCCGAAACCTGTTTGCTGTCTCATCCGTCGGAACATCGATGGAGACCCCCTCGGTCCCACCCTGTCCGCCGGTCCCCAATCAAGAACGCATAGTCCCGCACGGCCTTTGGGAGGCCGCTTTGGACCGACACTTGTCGGCGGGTCGGTTGCCCGCGCCCGTCTATAACCTATGACCCGACATCTCGGTGCGCTTTTTTGCTGCCGCGACAATTCTTGACTGCATTAGTCGGCTATTGTAGCTTCTGCGCGGTCGTGCAACCGGTATCGGGTTCGCGTTTCCTCCAGCCTTATGGACCACGTCCCCGATCGGATCGGGAACCGGAGCCTGGGGCCAGCACAACTAAACGGCCGTACCAACCCGGGGCGGGGCAACTTATAGATCATGTGGCCCCCTCATTCATAATGGAATTGTCGCATGGCATTCATGTTCCTGCGTGAGACGCTTAAAACCTACCGGGAGCGCGATCCTGCCGCGCGATCGTATGTCGAAGTCTTGTTTTGCTACCCTGGCGTGCATGCCGTCATATGGCATAAACTATCGCATGCGCTATGGGAGTCAAAATTCTACTTCCTAGGGCGATTCTCCTCCCATTTAGCACGCTGGTTGACCGGAATCGAAATCCACCCCGCCGCAAAAATCGGACGCAGACTCGTAATCGACCACGGCATGGGAGTCGTCATCGGCGAAACCGCCGAAATCGGCGACGATTGCTATATATACCACCAGGTCACCCTCGGCGTCGCGCGCACCATGGGCGGCAAACGCCACCCAACCATCGGCAACAACGTCATCATCGGCACCGGCGCCAAAGTTCTCGGGCCCATTCTCGTGGGCGATAACGCCCGCATCGGGTCCAACGCCGTCGTCGTCGATCCCGTGCCCGCCGATACAACCGTCGTCGGCATACCCGCCCGCCCGGTTGAGCGGCGGGAGAAATCCAACCCCAAAAGCTTCGACCCCTACGGCATGCCCTGCGACGGCAGCCCCGATCCCGTGCAGTGCGAGATCGAAGGTCTGCGCGCCGAACTCGCCGAACTGGAAATCAAGGTCGCCCGCCTGTCCGGCCAACAGGCCCGCCAGCGGCAGACGGCGGCAGAATAGGCCATGCATCTGACAACGCGCGGCCGCTACGCCGTCATGGCGATGGCCGATCTGGCGACCCGCGAAACCGCCGGCTGCGCCTGCGGCCCGGTCTGTCTGGCGGAAATCGCCGAGCGGCAGCAACTCAGCCTCTCTTACCTGGAGCAGCTTTTCGCGAAGTTGCGGCGGGCGGGGTTGGTTGCATCGGCGAGGGGACCGGGTGGGGGGTATCGGCTGATGACGCCGCCGCACGAAATCCCCATCGCGGCCATCGTCGCCGCCGTCGACGAACCTATCCACGCCACACGCTGCGAAGGCACCATTGGCGGCTGCATGGCCGGCCCCAACCCCATGGGCAACGGCGAGCCCTGCCAGACCCACGATTTATGGTTCGAACTCGGCCGCCAGATCGAGCTGTTTCTGACCGGTATTTCCCTGGCCGACGTCGTAAGCAGCCGGGTGCGCGGACGCGCGGTGCCGCTGCCCGGCGTGGACGAACGGCCGCTGGCGGCGGAATGATGCACTACCTCGACGCCAACGCCACCGAACCGCTGCGGCCGGAGGCCAAGGCCGCCATACAGGCCGCGATGGAGATTGTCGGCAACCCATCCTCGGTCCACGCCGCCGGCCGCGCTGCACGCCGAGCGGTCGAGGATGCGCGCGATACCATTGCAGCCCGTTTCGGCTGCCAGCCCGGCGATTTGGTGTTCGTGTCCGGCGGGACCGAGGCCGATGCTCTGGCCGTCCACGCTTTCGGACAGGGGCGTCGCATTCTTGTCGGGGCGACGGAACACGATGCGATCCGATCCGCCGCGCCGACCGCGACGGTGGTGCCGGTGCTGGCGGATGGGACGATCGATCTGGACGCGCTCGCGGCGTGTCTGGCCGATGGCCAACCCTCCCTCCTGTGTCTGATGGCGGCGAACAACGAAACCGGGACGATCCAGCCCATCGCGGCAGCGGCGGCGCTCTGCCGTAGCCATGGCGCGCTGCTGCATGTCGATGCCGTGCAGGCGGCCGGCCGGATGCCAATCGATTTCGCCCGCTCCGGCGCGACCAGTATGGCGATTTCGTCCCATAAGCTGGGCGGTCCCGGCGGGGTCGGCGCGCTGTTGCTGTCGCCCGACCATACCGGCATTGCGGCGCTGATCCGGGGCGGCGGGCAAGAACGCGGGCGCCGCGGTGGCACCTCGCCCGTCGCCGCGATCGCCGGTTTCGCCGCCGCCGCACGCGTTGCCGGCGATTGCACCGGCCTGGCCGCGTTGCGCGACACCGCCGAACAGGTGGCCGTCGCGTGCGGCGCGATCGTGGTCGGGGCCGCTGCGCCGCGTCTGGCAAACACCGCCTGCCTCGCATTGCCGGGTTGCCGAGCGGATACGCAGGTGATTGCGTTGGATCTGGAGGGGATTGCGGTCAGCGCCGGGGCCGCATGCAGTTCCGGCAAAGTCGCGGCCAGCCATGTGCTCGCGGCGATGGGCCTCGGCGATTTGGCAGGGCAGGCGATCCGGGTCTCATTGCCGTGGAACGCCACCGCAGCGTCCGTGGATGCCTTCGCCGCTGCGTACGCACGCATGGCGGCCCGCCTGATTCCGCCCCTGGTTTCCCGCGCGGCGTAACCCCAGATTGGCCGTCATGACACCGCCCCGCCCCAATCGCCCGGTCTATCTGGACAATCAGGCCACCACCCGCTGCGACCCTCGGGTCTTGGCGGCGATGCTGCCGTATTTCTCGGAGGAATACGGCAATCCCCACAGCGCCGAACACGTCATGGGCCACACCGCCGAATCTGCCGTCGAAACCGCTCGGGGCCACATCGCCGCCCTGCTGGGCGCCGACCTGCGGGAGATTGTGCTGACCTCCGGCGCGACCGAAAGCAACAATATCGCCATCAAGGGTGCGGCGCGGTTCGCGAAGTCCATGGGCAACGAGCGCCGGCGCATCGTCACCCTCGCCACCGAACACAAATGCGTGCTGGAATCCGTGGCCGATCTCGCGGCCGAGGGATTCGACCCGGTGGTCCTGCCGGTCCAGGCCGACGGATTGCTGGACCCCGAGGCCTTGCGCGCCGCTTTGGCGGTGCCGACCCTGCTGGTCAGCGCGATGGCGGTCAACAACGAGACCGGGGTCGTTCAGGATATCCCCACCCTCGCGGCGATTGCCAAGGAGGCCGGGGCCTTGTTCCACTCCGATCTGGCGCAGGCGACCGGCAAGATCCCGCTCGACCTGACCGGCTGGAAGGTCGATCTGGCGTCCGTCAGCGGGCACAAGCTGTATGGGCCGAAGGGCGTCGGTGCGCTGTTCGTCCGCCGCCGCCCGCGCGTGCGGATTGCCCCGCTGTTCTCCGGCGGGGGTCAGGAACGCGGCTTGCGATCCGGCACCCTCGCCACGCCCCTGATTGTCGGGCTGGGGGAGGCTTGTCGGCTGGCCATGGCCGAAATGGCGGAAGAGGCGGTCCGCATCGCCGCCTTGCGCACCGACCTGATGGACCGGCTTCGCGCCGCCATCCCCGCCATCGCGATCAACGGCAGCCTCGTTGCCCGTATTCCCGGCAACCTCAACCTGACCTTTCCCACCGCGACTGCTGCCGGGATGATGGCGGGCGCGCCGGATCTCTGCGTATCGACCGGTTCGGCCTGTTCCTCGGCCGAGGTGGAGCCGTCTTATGTGCTCAAGGCGATGGGTCTGACCGATAAGGCGGCCGAACGCACCTTGCGCCTGGGGATCGGACGCTTTACCTCCGCCGCCGATATCGAATACGCGGCCGCCGCTTTGGTGGCCGCCCATGCCGGCACCCCGGCCGAGGCCTGACCCATGCCAAAGATGACTTTCCGCCAACGCGACGGCTCCAGCCGCGAGGTCGATGCCCCCAACGGGTTGTCGGTGCTCGAAATCGCCCACAAGTACGACATCGATATCGAGGGCGCCTGCGAAGGCTCGCTGGCCTGCTCGACCTGCCACGTCATCGTCGATGCCGACTGGTATGCCAAACTGTCCAGCGCGACCGAGGACGAGGAAGACATGCTCGATCTCGCGTTCGGATTGACCGAAACATCCCGCCTCGGCTGCCAGATCGTCATGAGCGACGCGCTCGACGGGCTGGTCGTGACGCTGCCGGCGGGCACCCGCAATTTGATGGGGTAGGAGCGATGCGTGTCGTCGTCGCAATGTCGGGGGGCGTGGACAGCTCCACGGTCGCCGGGCTTCTGCAGGAGGCCGGGCACGAGGTGATCGGCGTCACCTTGCAATTGTACGACCACGGAGCGGCGATCGGCCGCAAAGGGGCATGCTGCGCCGGGCAGGACATCCACGATGCCCGCCGGGTCGCCGATAAATTGGGCATCCCGCATTATACGATCGACGCGGAAAAGCGCTTCGCCGATGCAGTCATGGCCGATTTCGCCGACAGTTACGCCGCCGGGGAGACACCGGTGCCCTGCGTGCGCTGCAACCAGTCGGTGAAAGTCGCCGACCTCACGGCGATGGCCCGCGAACTCGGCGCGGATCGTTTGGCGACCGGGCATTATGTGCGGCGGGTGGACGGGGCGCTGGGCGCGGAGTTGCATCGCGCTGCCGACCCGGCTCGGGACCAAAGCTGGTTCCTGTTCGCCACCACGCAGGCGCAGTTGGACACTTGCCTGTTCCCCCTGGGCGACATGGCGGACAAGCGAGCGGTGCGCGATGTCGCGCTGCGCCTGGGGCTGGCGGTCGCCGACAAGCCGGACAGCCAGGACATCTGCTTCGTCCCCACCGGCACCTATGCCGATGTGGTGCGCAAACTGCGCCCCGATGCCATGACGCCCGGAGACATCGTCGCCGCCGATGGAACGGTGGTTGGGCAGCACGACGGCATTGCTCGGTTCACCGTCGGTCAAGGCAAGCGCCTGGGCAACGCGGCGATGTTGGGCGGGGAGCGCCAGATGGTGGTGGCGACCGAACCCGCGACCCGCCGCATCGTGATCGGCCCGCGCACAACCGGCACCGACACGGTCCGCCTGCGGGAGGTCAATTGGCTGATCCCCGCGCCAACCGAGCGGCTGCGCTGTGCGGTGAAACTGCGGGCGCGGGATGGGATGCGGCTGGCGTGGATCGATGCAACGGACAACGGCGCGATCGTGCATTTGGACGAAGCAACGCTGCCGGCGCCGGGTCAGGCCTGCGTTTTCTACGCGGGCGATCGGGTGCTTGGCGGCGGGATTATTTGCCGACCGGGTTGACGCGGCCGGAGGAGGGGATTATCTCCGCGCCTCCCGGCCAATATGGCGTGGGAAAGATGGCGGCGTAGCTCAGCGGTAGAGCAGGGGAATCATAATCCCTTGGTCGGTGGTTCAAATCCGCCCGCCGCTACCATCCTTCTTCCGGTTGCCTCAAACCGCGCGGACTCCGACCAAATGTGCCGAGTAAACCACCGTGCTCCGGTCGTGCAGCCGTACGTGCCAGGGGTAATCGGCGACCTCTCCCACCAGGCGCAGCCCGGTGTCGGGACCGTCGCCCGGGGTGAGCAAGGCGCGCAGTTGCGGTTCGGCGGCGCCGTCCATCGCCCCTCGCTGCGAATGGCCGCCGATCCAGCCCAGCGGTTGGGTTGCCGCCGTGGACCAGTCGTAGGGCGTCGCCAGCACGCCGCCGCCGCCGGGCACCAGCAGTGCCCCGATCGCCATCAACAACCCCCTGGGGTCGGGCACGCAGTCCAGGATGTTCATCGCCGAGACCAGCCCGAAGCGGCGGGCGGCGAAGGGCAGGGCCATCGCATCGCAGGCCCAGAAGTCGATTCGCTCCGGCTGTTCGACCGGCACCGCGAAACGGCGGCGATCGTAGACCAGTCCGATCCGGCGGCGGGCATACGCGACGGTGCCGCTGGTCAGCATGCGCCGGGCCACCCGCAGCATGGCGAAATTCAGGTCGATGCC
>JANXMB010000068.1 GCA_025354865.1 Acetobacteraceae bacterium
GCCGAAACTGCTGGCTCAGGCCGTCTGACCACCGCCGCCCTGCCGGCAAAGCAGCGGCGGCAGATGAAAACCAGCCCCGCTGGATCGGAACAGTTCCACAAACGCCGAAGTAAAAAGCCCGGAAAGCGGAAGCGGGGGACGGACTACAGCCAATCTGGTGGGTTTTTCAGCAGCCTGCTAGCCAGCGATGACCGGAGGTGGAATCACCGGAGGTCTGAATCGCGCGATCAAATAAGACGTTAGAGCGTGATGACCGATCGGATACGATCGCGTCGTGGTCTAGCCAGCGCTGGCATCCAGCGCGCTTTGCAGCATCCAAGCCGCCGCCGCGCGATCCACCGCTTCCGCGCGGCGCTTGCGGGTCAGGTCCACCTCCCCGATCAGGAATCGATTGACCGCCGCGCTCGACATCCGTTCGTCCCAGAGAGCAGCTGGCAAACCGGTCGTTTCCGACAGGGCCAGGGTCCAATCCCGCGCCGCCTGTGCGGCCGGCCCGGCGGTGCCGTCCATCGACAGCGGCAACCCCACCACGACTCCGCCCGCCCCTTCCTTCCGGGCGATCGCCGCGATTTCCAGGGCGTTTGCCTTCAGCTTGCCGCGCTTCAGCGACCCGTAGGGGGATGCCAGCATCAGCGATACGTCGGACAGGGCGACGCCGATGGTCTTGCTGCCCGGGTCCAGCCCGATAAGCCGTTGGTCGCGCCCCAGCGCCGCACGCAATTCCGTCAGGTTGAAGAGTGCCATGGGCGTCGTTATGGTCCGCCCCCTCATTCCAGCCAAGGCAGAACATGGCGCTCGACCCGACGACCATCCGCCGTATCGCCACCCTCGCGCGCATCCAGGTGGACGACGACCGACTCGAACCGCTCAGCCAGGAGCTGAACGGCATCCTCGGCTGGATCGCGCAGTTGAACGAAGTCGATGTGGATGGGGTGGAACCGCTGACGGGCGGCGCCCAGATGGCCATGAAGATGCGCGACGATGCAGTGACCGATGGCGGTTACCCGGACAAAATTCTGGCCAATGCGCCGGATCGAAATGGCGCGTTTTTCGCGGTGCCGAAGGTGGTCGAATAATGCTGACGGATCTGACCATCGCCCAGGCGAAAGCCGGGCTCGAAGCGAAGCAATTCAGCGCGCTGGAACTGACCGAGGCGCATCTGCACGGTATCGACACGCTCAACCCGCGCCTGAATGCGTTTCTGACCGTGACAGCCGAGGCGGCGCGAGAACAGGCCAAAGCGGCGGATGCGGCGATCGGGCGCGGGGATATCCGGGCGCTGACCGGGATTCCGCTGGCGATCAAGGATTTGTTCTGCACCCAGGGCGTGCGGACGACGGCGGCCAGCCGGATCCTCGATTCGTTCGTGCCGCCGTACGAAAGTACCGTCACCGCCAATCTTCTGGCCGATGGCGCCGTGTTCGTGGGTAAAACCAACCTCGACGAGTTCGCGATGGGTTCGTCGAACATGACCTCTGCCTTCGGGCCGGTCGAAAACCCCTGGAAACGGCGGCAGGATCAGAATGCAATCCTGGTGCCCGGCGGATCGTCCGGTGGATCGGCCGCAGCGGTGGCGGCCCGGCTCGCGATGGGCGCGACCGGCACCGACACGGGCGGTTCGATCCGTCAGCCGGCCTCGTTCTGCGGGCTGGTCGGGGTGAAGCCGAGTTACGGGCGGTGTTCGCGCTGGGGCGTTGTGGCGTTCGCCAGTTCCCTCGATCACCCCGGCCCCTTCGCCCGCACCGTCGAAGATAGCGCCATTCTGCTCGGCTCCATGGCCAGCCACGACCCCAAGGATTCCACCAGCGCCGATCGGCCGGTCCCGGATTACCGCGCCGCCTGCCGACGGGGGGTGGCCGGTCTGCGGATCGGTATCCCGCGAGAATACCGCGTCGATGGCATGTCGGCAGAGATCGAGGCACTTTGGCAGCAAGGCATCGACTGGCTGCGCGCCGCAGGGGCCGAAATCGTCGATGTGTCGCTGCCGCACACGAAATACGGGCTGGCGACCTATTACATCGTGGCGCCGGCCGAGGCGTCGTCCAACCTCGCCCGCTACGACGGTGTGCGCTACGGGTTGCGTCGGGACGGGGCGGAATTGTCCGACATGTATGGCAACACCCGCGCCGCCGGCTTCGGGACGGAAGTGCAGCGCCGCATCCTGATCGGGACCTATGTGCTCTCGGCCGGGTATTACGATGCCTATTATCTGCGGGCGCAGAAGGTGCGGGCGCTCATCCTGCGCGATTTCACCGAGGCTTTCGCCCAGGTGGACGCGCTGCTGACCCCGACCGCCCCGTCCGCCGCTTTCGCCCAGGGCGAGAAGATGGACGATCCAGTGCAGATGTACCTCAACGATCTGTTCACGGTCGGCGCCAATCTGGCCGGCGTTCCCGCGTCATCGGTGCCGGCCGGCCTCGACTCCAACGGCCTGCCGCTCGGCTTGCAAATCGTCGGTCGTCCGTTCGACGAGGAAACCGTCTTCGCGGTTTCGGCAGAAATCGAGCGTGCGGCCGGTTTCTCGGCGCTGCCAGCGATCAGAGCGGGGGTGTAACGCGATGGCATACGCAATCGAAGGCGCGACCGGCGCATGGGAAGTGGTGGTGGGGCTTGAAGTCCACGCCCAGGTGATTAGCCAATCGAAACTGTTCAGCGGTTCGTCCGCCGCCTTCGGGGCGGAGCCGAATACCCAGGTCAGCTTCGTCGATGCCGGTTTTCCCGGCATGTTGCCGGTGATCAACCGCGAATGCGTGGCCCAGGCGGTGCGCACCGGGCTGGGTCTGAACGCAGTTATCCACAACGTCAGCCGCTTCGATCGGAAGAACTATTTCTACGCCGACATGCCGCAGGGCTATCAGATCAGCCAATACCAGCACCCGATCGTCGGTACCGGCGTGGTCGAGGTCGAATTGTCCGACGGTTCGGTCAAGGAAATCGGTGTCACCCGCCTGCATTTGGAACAGGATGCCGGCAAATCCCTGCACGATCGGCATGCCACCAAGACCTTCATCGACCTGAATCGGTCCGGTGTCGCGCTGATGGAAATCGTCTCCGAACCCGACATCCGCTCCCCGGAGGAAGCCGGCGCGTACCTGCGCAAGCTCCGCTCGATCCTGCGTTATCTCGGCACCTGCGACGGCAACATGGAAGAGGGTTCCATGCGCGCCGACGTCAACGTGTCGGTGCGCAAAGCCGGGGAACCGTATCGGACCCGGTGCGAGGTGAAGAACGTCAACTCCGTCCGCTTCGTGATGCAGGCGATCGAGGCGGAGGCCGCGCGTCAGGTCGAAGTCTGGGAAAGCGGCGGTTCGGTCAAGCAGGAAACCCGGCTGTTCGATCCCAACCGGCTGGAAACCCGGCCGATGCGATCGAAAGAAGACGCCCACGACTATCGCTACTTCCCCGAACCGGATCTGCTGCCGCTGGTCCTGGAAGACGATTGGGTCGCGGCGCTGAAGGCGTCGTTGCCGGAACTGCCGGACGCCAAAAAGGCCCGTTTCCGAGCGGAATATGGCCTGACGGCGTACGATGCGGCGGTGCTGGTGGCGGAAAAGGCGACGGCGGAGTTTTTCGAAACCGTCGCGAAGGGGCGGGATGCCAAGATCGCCGCGAACTGGGTGACCGGCGATTTCTTCGCCGCGCTGAACAAGACCGGCGCGACCATCGACAATCCGCCGATCTCGGCCACCGATCTCGGCGCGCTGCTGGACCTGATTGCCGACAGCACCATCAATGGCCGAATCGCCAAGGATGTGTTCGAAGCCATGGTCGAAACGGGCAAGTCGCCGGCGACGATCGTGGCCGAAAAGGGGCTGCGGCAGGTCACCGATACCGGCGCGATCGATGCGGCGGTGGATGCCATTATTGCAGCCAATCCCGACAAAGTGGCCGAATACCGGTCGGGCAAGGACAAATTGTTCGGCTTCTTCGTCGGCCAGACCATGAAAGCCATGGCGGGCAAGGGCAACCCGGCGTTGATCAACGAGACGCTGAAGAAGCGGCTCGCATAACGGCCGGCGCGATTGCATCGGCGGCACCCGCAACCTACATCTCGATACCGATATCCTCCAGGAGTCTGAAAGCCCGTGACCGATCCCATCCAAGTGACCCGCCTGCCTTCCGGCCTGACCGTCGTCACCGAACGGATGGATCGTGTTGAAACCGTATCCTTCGGCGCCTATGTCGCCACCGGTTCCCGCCACGAAACGGCCGAGGAAAACGGCGTTTCCCACTTCCTCGAACACATGGCATTCAAGGGCACCGAACGCCGCACCGCCGCCGGGATCGCCGAAGAGATCGAGAATGTGGGTGGCCACATCAACGCCTACACCGCGCGCGAACAGACCGCCTATTACGTCAAAGTGCTCAAGGAAGACACCGCGCTCGGCGCCGACATCATCGGCGATATCCTGTCGCACTCGACCTTCGAGCCGGAGGAATTGGAACGCGAACGCGGCGTGATCTTGCAGGAAATCGGTCAGGCCAACGACACACCCGACGACATCATCTTCGATCGGTTCCAGGAAGTCGCCTACCCCACCCAACCCATGGGTCGCCCCGTGCTCGGCACCGAGGACGGCATTCGCAACATGCCCCGCAAGATGCTGACCGGGTACATGAAGCGCCACTACGCGCATGCGAACATGGTCATCGCCGCCGCCGGCAATCTGCACCACGAAGCGATGCTGGAGCTGGCCGAAAAGCACTTCGCCGATCTCCCGGCTGAAAAAGCCCTGCCGGTGCAGGACGCGGTCTATCTGGGCGGCGAATTCCGCGAAGAGCGCGACCTCGATCAGGTTCATATTGTGCTGGGCTTCCCCTCGGTCGGTTATGGGGATCGCGATTACTACCCGACGCTGCTGCTCTCGACCCTGCTGGGTGGCGGTATGTCGTCGCGGCTGTTCCAGGAAATCCGGGAAAAGCGCGGGCTGGTCTATTCGATCTATTCCTTCGCGTCGCCCTTCGTGGACGGTGGCTTGTTCGGCATTTACGCCGGCACCGGGGAAAGCGAAGCGGCCGAGGTCATGCCAGTGACGCTGGACGAACTGCGCAAGGTTCAGGTCGAAGTGACCGAGGCCGAGTTGAATCGCGCCCGAGCCCAGGTGAAAGCCTCGCTGTTGATGTCGCTAGAGAGCACCGGGAGCCGTTGCGAGCAACTCGCCCGCCAGATCCAGTTGTTCGGCCGCGTGCTGCCGACGCAGGAAACGGTCGCCAAAATCAATGCGGTGACGACCGAGGATATCCAACGCGCGGCAACCCGGCATTTTCGGGCGACACCGACATTGGCGACGATGGGTCCGGCGGCAAAAGTGCCGAGCCTGGCGGAAATCGCGTCGGCACTCTCGGTCTGACGCACATCGCGGGCGCGCGGCCTGTGCCGCCACGCCCGCGATTGCTGCAAACGACCCGGCTTATTGCACGGGCGAACGCGGCGTCGCGACCAGACGGGTCACTTTGATCGCCGGGCGATCCAGGTATTCCGGCACCCGCGGCGCAATCTGCGTCTTCCAATATTCGCTCTCATACACGTCCTTGTACTGTTGGACGCGTTGTTCCTCGCTGTCGAAGCGGCGGATCCAGACGTAGACTTCCTCGTCGGTTTCGCCTTTGTAGCTGCCGCAGATCACCATGCCCTTGGACACCTGGAAGGGGATGATTTCCTCTTCCATGATCTTGACCCATGCATCGACCTTGCCGGGCCAGGGTTTGTATTGGCGCAATTCGAAAAATGCCATCCGAACGTTTCCTTGTGTTTGGTTGCCGGCGGAGAATACCGGGTCCGGCGCAAAAAAATATCCCGGGCATAAACGATTTATTAACCTTTTTTCGATTGACTGCTGCCGAACCCGATAGCCGTGGAGAACGCAGCGTGCGTGACAACCAACCCATCACCGACCGTGAAACGATGTTTCCAGAAGGGGTGCCGCTGGTATCCCAGACCGCGACCGACAGCCGCATTTCGTTCGTAAACCAAGCGTTCGCCTCGGCCAGCGGCTTCTCCCGCGACGAACTGCTGGGGAAGCCGCATAACCTGCTGCGCCACCCCAACATGCCGGCCCAGGCTTTTGCCAATCTCTGGGCGACCGTCGCCGAGGGACGCCCTTGGGAAGGATTGCTGAAAAACCGTACCAAAACCGGGGAATATTTTTGGGTCAGGACAAACATTACGCCGGTTGTGCGGGATGGGGCCATCGAGGGGTATATCTCCATGCATGGGCGCCCCTCGCGGGAGAAAGTCGCGGAAGCGGAGACTGCCTACAAGTGTATGAGTTCTGGCGATAAAAATTTCGGCCTACGCGACGGCGAAATCGTCCGCACCGGGTTGCCGTCCCGGCTCGGCGTCTACTGGGCAAGCGTGGCCGGACGTCTCGCGATCGTCTTCGCGACCCTCATTCTCGGCATCGCAATGGTCGGCGGCGCGGGATTGTCCGGGATGGCGCAGTCGAACGAATCATTGCGAACGGTCTACGAAGATCGCGTCGTCTGTCTCGGCCAACTCGGCGAAATCATGTCGCTAATGCAGGAGAACAGTCAGGAGATCGGTTTGGCCGCGCTGGAAATGAAGGGGGGTGGCAAAGCCGATCCCGTCCATGTGGACCGTATTGGCCAGAACAGCGCGCGCATCGACAAAGTCTGGGCCGAATACAAGGCGACCTACCTGACTCCGGTCGAGGCCGATCTGGCACATGCATTCGAAGCCGCGCGCGCGATTTATGTTGCGGAAGGGCTGCGTCCGGCGATGCTGGGTGTGGAACGAGGCGACGGTCTTGGCGTTGAAAAACTGCTGTCCTTAAAAATGCAGCAGTTGTTCGCCGCAGAGCGCACGAAAATGGATACCTTGGTTCATTTGCAACAACGTGTCGCGCTGGAAGAATATAATAGTGCCGTACTGTCCTTCAATTGGCGCACATCCACGATAGCGGTAGGCGCATCGTTGCTTTCGGCGCTTGCCGCCGTGCTCGGTTGGACTTTGGTGCGATCGGTCAAACGACCGCTGGCGGAAATGGCGGAACATTTCGATGCCATCGCCGCCGGCGCCCTGAGCGGCGAAATCCGCCTGCCGGCCGCGCGCGAATTTTGGCGTGTCGTCAGCCTGCTGCGGGCCATGCGGGCGCGTCTGGCATTCGTCGATTCAGAGCGGATGGAGAACGAACAGCGGATTGTGAACGAACGGAAGGCGGCGATCGCTGCGATGGCCGAAACGGTCGAGCGGGAGGCGCGGATCGCAATGGACACCGTTGCCGAACAAACCAGCAGCATGGCGAAAGACGCGGAAGGGATGGCCGACATCGCCACCCGCGTCGGTGGACATGCGCACGAGGTCGCCGATGCCGCCGGTTCGGCTTTGACCAACGTCCAGGCCGTCGGCGCCGCGACCGAGGAGTTGACCGCGTCGATCCGCGAAATTTCCGCCCAGGTCGCGCAAGCGGCCGCGGTATCGAAACGGGCGGTGGAAGGCGGTGCTTTGGCGCGGGAGCGGTTGGGCCTGCTGTCCGGCGTCGCCGATCGTATTGGCACGGTCGTGCAACTGATCAACGGTATCGCCGGGCAGACCAATCTGCTGGCCCTGAATGCCACGATCGAGGCAGCCCGAGCGGGCGATGCCGGCAAGGGATTCGCCGTGGTCGCAAGCGAAGTGAAAAGCCTAGCCAGACAGACCGCCAATTCCACCGAGGAAATCACCCGTCAGGTCAGTGAAATGCAGACCGCGACCGCTGCGGCCGTCAATGCGGTGGCCGATATCGGGCGCACGATCGCCGAAATCGCGGAAGTCTCGATCGCGGTTGCCGCCGCGGTGGAACAGCAGGCCGCAGCGACGCAGGAAATCGCCCGCAACGTGACCGAAACCGCCGCCGCCGCGCATCAAGTGGCGGACAGTATTTCGGCGGTGTCGCGCGACGCGCTGGCGGTCGGCGATCAGGCGGGCGGCATGCGGGAGGGATCGGCCGTCCTGGCAACCGCCATCGAATCGCTGCGATCCACCGTCGTGCGGGTCGTGCGAACTGCGACGGTGGATGCCGACCGGCGCAAGGAACCGCGCATCGCGATCGATGAACCCTGCACTATTCGCACGTCGTCCGGCCTTGCGATCCGTGCTCGGGTGCGCGACTTGTCGCGCGGTGGCGCCTGGATCGCCGGCATCGAGGCGGAGGTTCAGGGCCAAGGCAGCCTGACGTTGGACCGCGACAGCGGCGAACCGAAAGCAGAATTCGCCGTCCGCTGGCGGGAGAAAAACGGCGATATGCATGTGGAATTCCAGCAAGGTCGTTTGTCCGCAGGTTTCCAGCGCTTTATCGACCGTACCGTGCCGGCGCAGACTCAAAAGGACGCCGCATGACCCCTTGAGGCTAAAGGCGGTGCCGCGCACACTCGCTGCATGAGCATCGCCTACCTCGACCCGAGCACCGGGCAAACTTTCCCTCTCGATCGGCCGCGCTGGTGCGGGCCGGATCGGGCGCCGTTGCTGCTGACGCCCTTGGACGGCATCGGACGCGCCGACATCGATACCGCGACGCGCAGCTTGTGGCGCTATCGGGCGGCCTTGCCGATGCAAACCGACGCGCCGATCACCATGGGGGAGGGCTGTACCCCCCTGATCCCGCGCCGCATCCACGGTGCCGATGTCCATTTGAAATGCGAGTGGTTCATGCCCACCGGCAGTTTCAAGGATCGCGGCGCGAGCGTCATGCTCTCCTTCCTGAAGGCGCAGGGCGTGACGCATGTTTTGGAAGACAGCTCGGGCAATGGCGGCGCCGCCGTGTCCGCCTATGCCGCGGCCGGCGGGATGCGCGCCACCATCATGGCACCGGATTCGACCAGCCCCGCCAAGACGGTGCAGATGCGGGCGCATGGCGCGGCCGTGGAACTCATTCCCGGCAATCGGCAGGCGACGTCCGATGCCGCCGTTGCCCGCTCTGCCGAGATTTTTTACGCCAGCCATAATTGGCACCCGTTCTTCCTGCACGGCACCAAGACCCTGGCCTACGAGTTGTGGGAAGACCTGGGATTCCGAGCACCGGACAATATCGTGATCCCCTGCGGCGCCGGATCGAACGTGCTGGGCTGCGAGATCGGCTTCTCCGAATTGTTGCGAGCCGGGCAGATCGATCGCATGCCGCGCATTTTCGCCGCCCAACCGGAGAATTGCGGCCCCATAGCGGCCGCGTTCCTCGCCGGTAGCGACACATTGCTGCCGGCCGACATCCGCCCGACCATCGCCGAGGGCACCGCCATCGCCCAGCCGTTGCGTCTGCGCGCGGTTCTCGGCGTTCTGCGCGAAACCTTCGGTGGCGCGGTGCATCTGTCCGAAGCCGAGATCGCGCGCGCGACCCTCGATCTCGCCGGCATGGGCATTTACGTCGAACCCACCGCCGCCCAGGCTGCCGCTGCCCTGGCCAAACTGCTGGGCTCCGGGGCGATCGCGCCGGAACAAACCACCGTGCTGGTCCTGACCGGCAGCGGGCTGAAGGCCACGCCACGCATCGCGGACTTGTTGGGGATTGGGTTATGACCGCACCGCGCATCGCGCTTTTGGGTTTTTCCATCGAGTGCAATCGCTTTGCACCGGTTGCGACGCAGGCCGATTTCGAAGCGCGCACCTTGATGGGTGGGCCGGCCATGCTGACCAACGCGCGCCTGCCCGCACCGTCCATGCTGGGGGAAATGCCCGGCTTCATCGCCGACATGGATGCCGCCGGCCTGTGGGAGCCGGTGCCCAGCCTGCTGGCAATGGCTGAGCCGAATGGGCCGGTGGAGGCGGACTTCTTCGCGCGGTTGATGGAAAATTGGGAGCGCGATTTGACGGAGGCCGGGCACCTCGACGGTATTTACTGCGTGCTGCACGGCGCCGGCCTCACCACCGACGACGACGACCCCGAGGGCACGCTGCTCGGCATGATCCGCCGCGTGCGCGGCAACGACGTGCCGGTGGTGGCGAGCTACGACCTGCATGCCAACGTGTCCGACGCCAATGTGGATCTGGTGAACGCCTATATAGGCTATCGCACCAACCCCCATCTGGATATGCGCGCACGCGGGGCCGAATCGGCGCAGACGATGCGGTTGCTGCTCGGCGGCGCGCGGACCTACCTCGCGCGGGTTCGCCTGCCGATCGTGCCGCCGACCGTCACGATGCTGACCGGCCAGGACGCGCACCATCGTCCGTACGGCGAATTGATCGACCTGGGGCAACGCCGGATGCGGGAAGCGCCCTATGCCGAACGGGTGCTGAACGTGTCGGTTATGGGCGGATTCGCTTTCGCCGATACGCCGTTCAACGGCCTGACCGTCGTCGTCACTGCGACGGATGCCGCAGCGGCGAACGATCTGGCGCGGGAAATCGCCGAGGCCGGGTGGGCGCGGCGGGACCGGTTCCAGCCCGCGCTGACCTCGTTGGCCGATGCCGTCGCGAAAGCCAAATCCACCGAAGACCGATCCACCCACGCGCTGATCTTTGCCGATGTCGCAGACAATCCCGGCGGCGGCGGGCGCGGCAACACGATGTGGATCCTCGAAGCGTTCCTGCAAGCCGGTGTCGAAAATGCGCTGGTGGGCGTTATCTTCGATCCCGCTTTGGCCGCCGAGGCCCGGCTGCACGGCGTCGGCGCCACCTTCGTCGCGCACTTCAATCGCGACGGCGGCGACGCGTATTCCAAACCGTTCCGTGCCGAGGCGACGGTGCGCGCCCTGGCGCCGCAATTCCTGACCGGCCGGCGCGGCATCTATGCGAACAACACCCTCGATATCGGGGTTGGGGTCGCGCTGGCCATCGGCGGCACGACCGTCGTTGTCGTCGGCGTGCGCTACCAATGCGCCGATCCCGTGTTTTTCGAGGCGTTCGGCCTGGACATCGCGGCGGCGCGCGTTGTCGTGGTCAAATCGCGCGGCCATTTTCGCGGCGGTTTCGATGAGTTCTTCCGCCACCAAGACGTGGTAGAGGTCGATGCCCCTGGCCTGACCAGCCCCATTCTGTCGCGTTTCCCCTGGCAGAAAATGCCTCGCCCGGTGCTGCCGATCGACGACACCGCCACCTGGACACCGCCCGCATGAAGCTTGCCGACCTGCCCACCCCCTGTCTGGTGCTGGACCGCACGGTCCTGAACCGCAACCTGCGGGCGATGGCCGGGCATTTGTCCCGACTGCGGGTGCCGCTGCGCCCGCACATGAAAACCGCCAAGTCGATCGAGGTCGCCCGCTTGGCGATCGAGGGGCAATCCGGCGGTATCACGGTGTCCACCGTCGCCGAGGCCGAATATTTCATGAGCCACGGTATCGTGGACATCCTCTATGCCGTCGGCATAACGCCGCGAAAACTCGAACACGTGGTGCAGTTGAACGCGGCCGGCGCGGACATCATCGTCGTCACCGACGACATCGACATGGCCGCCGTTATTGCCACCCTCGATAGTCCGCCCCGCACCTTGATCGAGATCGACTCCGGCGAAGAACGCGGCGGCGTTGCCCCCGACGGCGACCTATTGCTCGAAATCGCCCAGGTGCTCGGCCCAGCCCTGACCGGGGTCATGACCCATGCCGGGCATTCCTACGCCGGGCGCGGCGCGCGGGAGATGTCGCGTATCGCCGAGCAGGAACGCGGCAGTGCGACGTTGGCGGCAACCCGCCTGCGGGAGGCCGGGCACGAGATTTCGATCGTGTCGGCCGGTAGCTCCCCCACCGCCCGCCATGCGGAGAACCTCGCCGGCCTGACCGAAGTGCGCGCCGGGGTCTACATGTTCGGCGATCTGTTCCAGGCGGAAATCGAAACCCACGGCATGGACGGCATCGCGGTCACTGTGCTGACCAGCGTGATCGGGCGCCGTCCGGGGCGCATTCTGGTGGATGCCGGCGGCCTGGCGCTGTCGAAGGACCGCAGCACCGAATCCGCGCCTCGCGACTACGGCTACGGCCTAGCATTGGACCTGTTGGGCCAGCGCAGCTACGGCCAGGCCCTGGTCCGCCGCGCCTATCAGGAGCATGGCGTGATCGAGATGGATCCGGCCCGTCCGATCGACCTCCCGATCGGTGGCCTGCTGCGCATCGCCCCCAACCACACCTGCATGACCGCCGCTGCGCACGACCGCTATTTCGTGGTAGACGGAGGGGACGAAGTTGTCGCCATATGGTCCCGGATAAACGGTTGGTAGGGCCAGCGCCGCTCGCAGGAGCACGTTCCGTGCGGATGCGTGAATATGGGCCGTAAACAAATAACTGTGGCGCACCGAACCTTGCCGTTCGACCCGAAGCGCCCCTAACACAGGGAGGCGTGTTTTCCGCCAGACAGGACGCCGCGAACGTCGATCGATGCCTGGAGCAGTGGTTGCGCTGCTGGGGTTCGTCGGTCTGTGCCTGCTCGTCGGGGCCGCCGGAGCGTCGGTGACCGCTGAGGCAGTGAGGAGTTGGTATCCATCCCTGACCGCACCGCCCGCGACGCCGCCGAGTTGGGTGTTCGCCCCGGTCTGGACCGTGCTCTACATCGGGATCGGGTTCGCCGGCTGGCTGGTCTGGCTCCGACCCGGCAGCCGGCGGGCGCTGAGGGTGTGGGGATGGCAACTCGCCGCCAATGCGGCCTGGTCGCCGGCATTTTTCGGCCTGCACAATCCCGGCCTGGCATTGTTCGCGATCGCAGCCATGCTGCTTTCGACCGGCACGACCATTGGCATGTTTTATCGCCGTCGCCCGCTGGCGGCCTGGTTGCTGGTGCCCTATCTGGTGTGGACGCTCTATGCGGCCTATCTGAACGCCGGGTTCTGGTGGTTGAACCGGAGCTGACACCGTCTCTCGCCATGTGGATTGCCATGCATTTTCGCGCCCGCCTGCCCCTGCTTCTGCTCACCGGCCTAGCGCTGGCTTCGCCCGCATGGGCACAGCTCGGCTCTGCCAGCGGTGTGCCGGGCGCTGGTAACATTGCCAGCGGCGGCGCCGCCCGCAGTGCGGCCACGCCCAAACCTGCGGAACCCTCCGCCTTGCCGGGCAATCAATCCCGGACCGGTGCCGCCCCGCTCACCAAACCACCCAGCGAGATGGGACCGACCGAGGCCCTGTTCGACGCCGTCAATCGCGGCGACACCCCCGGCGCGCGCGAAGCCGTCACCCGCGGCGCCGACCTCAATGGTCGTAATGTGCTCGGCCTGACGGCATTGGAGCTCGCCGTCGATCTGGGCCAGAACGATATCGCGTTCCTGCTGCTGTCGCTGCGCGACGCGGATGGCGGTGGACGGTCGTCGAGGGCGGTGGTCAAAACCGCCGCTGCCGCCCCGCCCCCGGTCAAGCGGGTGGCGCCGGTCGTGCCGGCTCGGACACCGCCGGCCGAACGTGCCGCGCCGCAACGCGCATACCCGACCGATGGCGGCACAGCGGTGCCGAACGCCGGCTTCCTGGGCTTCGGCGGCGGGCGCTGAGCCTGCGGGCGGGATACGCCCCGATTTTATGGATTGGCTGGGGTGGGAGGGATCGAACCTCCGTATGACGGAATCAAAATCCGTTGCCTTACCGCTTGGCGACACCCCATCGCGCTGGGGCGTTGATAGGTCGGGTCGGCTTTCGCGGCAAGCAAGATATGCGCGATACCGGGTGAGAAATCGTCGGAGGTGCGGTTTCGGGCGGGATCGAACCGTTCGGCGGGTGACCCGCCCGCGTTTTCTGCCGCGATTGCACGCCGCGACTGCTGGGTAAACCGCCCTATCGGCCGATCGATCCCCCCCAGGACCACCAGCCCGGCCTCGATAAGGCGGTCGCAGCCACTTGCGCCTCGGCCGGCGTCGGGAACAGGCCGAAACACGTTGCGCCGGACCCGCTCATGCGGGCTAGCAGGCAGCCGGGTTGGGCTTCGATGGCGGCCAATACCGTGCCGATCGTGGGGCGGAGGGCGACCGCAGGCGGCTGCAAATCGTTGCTCAGCGGGCGCAGGGTGTCGGCCATTGCAGCCGCGCTCGTCCAGCCCGCCGGCAGTGCGGCGGGCGGTGAGAAATCGCCCCCCCTTGCCCGGAAAACATCGGCAGTGCCCAGCGCGACACCGGGATTGATCAGCAACAAACCGCATGCGGGCATATTCGGCGCGGCGCCCAGTTGTTCGCCCACGCCTCGCATCTGCGCCGGGCGGCCGCGCAGGCAGACCGGGACATCGGCGCCCAGGCGGATTGCGATGGCATCCAGTTGGGTTGGGGGGATTCGAACACCCCACAGCCGAGTCAGCAGCCGTAACGTGGCCGCCGCATCGGCCGATCCGCCACCGATGCCGGACGCGACGGGCAGGTTTTTCTCCAGCACCAGGGCCGCGTGCGGCGCGATACCGGCGGCCTCCGCGAGTCCCCGAGCGGCGCGGAGGACGAGATTGTCGGCTTCGCCGTCGAGACCGGCGGCGAAGGGGCCTGTCAGGCGCAGCGACAGGCGATCCGACGGTTCGGCAAACAATCGATCGCCGACCTCGGCAAAGACAACGAGGCTGTCCAACAGATGGTAGCCATCCGGCCGCTTGCCGGTGACGTGCAGAAACAGGTTGATCTTGGCCGGGGCCGATTCGGACTCGGTCACGGTTTGGCGGGGCCGTTCTTCAGCTTTTCCTCCAGCTTCGGAATGTCGTCCGGTGCCGGGTTCAGGGTCAGCGCCCGCTTCCATTCGTAGTGCGCTTCCAAGGTGCGGCCGGCGGCGTGATAGGCATCGCCGAGGTGATCGGTGATGGTCGAGTCCTCCGGCTCCAGCTCCACCGCGCGTTCGAGCGCGCGCACCGCGTTGGCGATATCGCCCTGGCGGAACAAAACCCAACCCAGGCTGTCGGTCACTGCGCCGTCGTTTTGCCGGGCGGCGGCGGCGGCCTGGATCATCTCGCGGGCCAGCGACAGGTTGCGGCCCATGTCGGCCCAGGAATAGCCGAGGTAATTCAGTACGAAAGGTTGCCCCGGCGACAATTGCAGCGCCAGCTTCAGGTCGGCCTCGGCCAGCGGCCATTTGCCGGCGCGTTCGTAGGCGACGCCGCGATCGTAGAAGACCGACCAATCCGATTTTTGGGGCGTATCGATGCGCGCGATGGCGCGGGTATAGGCAACGATCGCCTCCTCGAACCGGCGTTTGATCCGCAGGATGCTGCCCAATTGGATGTCGGGCATTGGGCTGTCCGGATAATCGGCGGCGATGCGTTTCAGGGCATCGATGGCGTCGTCGGGGCGATCGAGCTGCGCCAGCAAAGCGGCCCGCCGCAGACGCGCCACCGCGATCAACGGGTCCCTGGCGGGAATGGTTTCCATCGCTTTCAACGCCAACCCGAGTTGTTTGCCCCCGGTTTGGATTTCCTGCTGCAACAGGCGCGCAGCCGCGAAATCGGGGCGGGCGCGGAACGCAAGGTGCAGCATCAGCATCGCCAGATCGCTTTGATCCTGGGCGCGGAGGGCCGCAGCCAGGGCCACATAGGACTCGGCGATGCCCTCCCGCACGTTGGCGACCGGGCGATCCTGGATGTGGGTCAGCAAATCGGGCAGCGCGATGCGCAGTTCCGGCACCCGATCGGCGATCCCCGCTAGTCGTTCCCGAGCGGTGTCGGGGTGGCCGGTGCGGGCCTGCCAACTGGCGAGGATTTGGGTCAGCCGCAGGTCGGTGTCCGGGCCATCGCCGCTCACGGCTTCGTAGTAGCGTTCGGCGTCGGCGCGGTGTTGGGCGATGTCGGCGATCATCGCGGCGTGCAGGGCGAAGATGCCGCGAAAGCGCGGGCTTTCGGCATAAGGGCGCAAAGTTGCCAGCGCCGCGTCGGTGTGCCCCGCGCCCTGCTGCGCCCAGGCGACCAGCAGCGGTTGCAGGAGTTGCGTCAGACCCTGGCGCGGCAGGCCGTGATAGCGCTTCTCGGCGGCTTCCCAACGGCCGGCGCGCATATCTTCGTCTGCCAGCACCAGTTGGGCGATATGATTTTCCGGTATCCGCTGCGCCAGCCCCAGCGCGTCCGGCCGCTCGGCTGCCAAGTTTGCCAGGAACGCCTGCAGGATCAGATCCTGCTCGTTCGGCGCGAGGGCGACGGCTTGGGACAATGCCGTGGCGCCGGCGTCCGGATCGGCCTGGGACATGGCAAACCGCCCGGCGAGGAACTGGCCGAACACGCCCGAGGGATCGGTGCTGCCCCGCGCACCGCCGGATGCATCGCTCGCGGCGCAGGCCGAAAGCAACGACAAGGCCAGGAAGGCGGTGCGGCTGGCAAAGTGGGTGATTTCCATGACCGCGAGTGTATCAGTCGCCCCCGGCACTGTCATTGCGCCGATCGGTCGATGGACGAAAAGTCATTCGATCGCGCATGATGCCGCTCCAACCGTGGAGCGAAACCGTATGATCGAACATCGTTACGCCGATCTGGGCGATGTGCGCCTGCACTACGTCACCGCCGGGACCGGGTTCCCGGTCGTGTTGCTGCACGGCTGGCCGCAGACCTGGTACGAGTGGCGTCACATTATCCCCGCCCTCGCCCAGCAATACCGCGTCATTGCACCGGACCTGCGGGGTCTGGGCGATTCGTCCCGGCCGGCCGATGGGTTCGACAAGAAGACGGTCGGCAACGATATCTGGCGGCTGGTGCGCGATCGTCTGGGCATCGAGTCTTTCCATCTGGTCGGCCACGATTGGGGCGGCCCGACGGCTTATGCCATTGCGGCGGCGCACCCCGATGCCGTGCGCTCGCTCTCGATCCTCGACGTGGCGATCCCCGGCGACGGCAGCCCGGATATCAGCCAGGGCGGGCGGCGCTGGCATCACGCCTTTCATCAGACGCCCGACCTGCCGGAGGCGTTGATCGCGGGGCGGGAGGACATCTATTTCGGCTGGTTCTACCGCAACTACGGCCACCGTCCCGATGCGATTCCCGACGCCGATATCGCCGAGTATCTGCGCACCTATCGCGAGCCCGGCGCGCTGCGGGCGGGTTTCGCCTATTACCGCAACATTTCCCGCGATATCGCCGACAACGAAGCCATCGCGGCCCGGTTCAAGCTGCCCATGCCGGTGTTGGCCCTCGGTGGCGATAGCGCCTGGGGACGACGGATGGAGGTCGTGGAGTCGCTGCGTCGGCTCGCCGTCGACGTGCGTGGCGGGGTGGTCGAGAATTGCGGTCATTGGATGCCGGAAGAGCAGCCGGAGGAATTATTGCGTCGATTGCAGGAATTCTTCGCCGAGTGCCCATGACCCGCAACCGACAGACCGCGCGCCGAACCCTCGGCGCGCGGTGTCGGGGTCAGCCCGCCCGTCGCTCGGCCGGGATTGGCTCCGCCTCCCGCGTGACATCGCGGATGCGCAAGCCGAAGGCGGCGATCAGTGCGGCAACGAACCCGAGTGCCGCCAGCCCGAACAGCCCCCCGGCGTAACTGCCGGTGAGGTCCTTGACCACGCCGACATACCAGGGTCCGAAGAACCCGCCGAGGTTGCCGATACAGTTGATCCAGGCCAAGGATGCCGCAGCAGCGGTGCCGGTCAGGAACATCGGCGGCATGGCCCAGAACGGCCCTTTCGATCCGTAGAAGCCAATCGCTGCGATCGACATTCCGACCAAGGCCCACCAACTGCCCATCGTCAATCCGGCCACGATCAATCCCAGCGTCGAGACGGTGCAGGCGCCGAGCAGATTCCATCGACGCTCGTTCATGCGATCGGATACGCGGCCCCAGATGATCAGGGACGCGCCGCCGCAGAGGTAGGGCAGTGTGGTTAGCCAACCCACCGTCATGTTGTCTGTCACACCGAGAGATTTGATGATTTGCGGGATAAAGAACAGCATCCCCAGGCTTGCCGTGACTATCCCGAAATAGTTGAGCGCCAGCAGCAACACCGTCGGATTGGTCATACCCTCCCACATCGTGAAGGTCCGCACCGCTTCCTTGGCCTTCCGCTCGGATGCCAGCTTGTTCGCCAACCAAGTCTTTTCGGCGTCGGTCAGGAAGCTCGCCTGTTCCGGCCTGTCGGTCATGATGAAATAGGTGCCGAAGCCCAGAATGATGGTCGGCACGGCCTCGGCGATATACATGATCTGCCAGCCGTGCAGGCCGAACAGCCCCTCCAGACTGAGCAATCCCGTAGAAATCGGGGCACCGCCGGCCACTGCCACGACAAAACCGGCGAGGATGCCGGACACGATGCGGGCATGGTGCTTGGCGGGGAACCAATAGGTGAAATACAGGATCATGCCGGGGAAGAAGCCGGCTTCGGCGGATCCCAGCAGAAAGCGGATGACGGCGAAGCTGATTTCGCCGGTCGAGAACGCGGTGATCCCGGCCAGGATGCCCCAGGTGATCATGATCCGCGCGATCCACAAGCGCGCGCCGACCTTTTCCATGACGATGTTGCTGGGGACTTCGAAGATGAAATAGCCCCAATAGAATGTGCCGACCGCGAAACCGTAGGCGCTGGCAGACATTTGCAGATCGCCACGCATGGTCAGGCCGGCGAAGGTGGCGTTGATGCGATCGACGTAGCAAAGGCTGTAAGCGATGAAGGCAAACGGCAGCAGGCGCATGTAGATTTTGCGCATGGTTTGCTTTTCGAGGTCGGCGTCCATTGTTATGCTCCCGTCGTTGCTCCCCCGTTATTCGGGGGTTACGGACGGAAGGCTGACAGCTTTCGACGATCCCGCGCAACATAAATCGCCGGGACCGGCCGATCGTTACGCGGCCGAGAACTCGATGTCCTGCGCCCCCTGCCAGAGCACCATTTTTCCCAGCGCGGTGAGGTTTTCCAATCCTTGATCGATGGTCAGGAAATGGTTGCCGGCCAATTGGCCCGCTTTGCTCGCGAACTGGCAGGCGCCGTAGCCCAGCAGGATTTCGGTTTCGCTGATGCCGCCGGGGTAAAGCAGGATTTGCCCGGGGGCCGGGTAGCTGGTCGCGTTTTCGAAGCCCAGGCCGAAATCGTGATCGCCGAGCGGAATCCAGCAGGCTTCCCCGCTCCAGCGGACGTGAATGATACGCTCGCGGTATGGCAGCAATTTGCGAAAGGCGACGCAGGTATAGGGCGCATTGGCGTCTTCGAGCCGAGCGCCGAAGGTGAACGGGCCGGCAGTAATATGGATTCGATCCATGGCAGGAAAACCTATTCGAAGTCGGTGGGCAGGGACGGGTCGCGCCAATGGTCGAACATGCGCGCGATCTGATGCGGCAAGGTGCGGCGGATGGATAGATCGGTCGGGATTTCGCCCTCGGCGAACCAACCGCAGCCGCTGGTTTCCAGGCTCGTGGCGGGCGCACCGCCATCCAGCGTGCAAACGAACGCCAGCTTCACGACGGATGCCGAACCGGCAGGGTGGCCTTGGCGCGCGCGATCCCAGACGGCGGCGAGCTTGATCGGGCGGGCGTGGTAGCCGGATTCTTCCAACACTTCGCGCACCACCGATTCGGCGGGGGTCTGGTTCACCTCCGCCCAGCCGCCCGGCAAGGTCCAGCGGCCTGCGTCGATGGCTTCCCGCACCAGCAAAATCCGGCCTTCGGGGTCGAACACCGCGCCGCGCACCCCCAGTTTCGGGGTGGCATACCCGGCGTCGGAGGCAAAGAGATCGGCGACCATCGCCGTATCGACCCCGGTATGCGTCGCCAGGATGCGCACCGAGAGGTCGCGTAGCGCGTGGTAGCGTTCGACGTCGTACGGGTCTTTGGTAAACGCTAGCCCGGTCTGTGCGGTCGCCTGGATTTCGCGCGCCCAGGTCAGCCAGTCGGGATCGGCAGTCAAGATGCGGTTTCCGACACCAGCGAATTTTGTTCCAACGGCACGCGGTCCGCGTCGGTCAGCATCCGCCACGTCCCTTGGATCAACACTTCGCTGGGTTTGAACCGCGATTTGTATGCCATTTTACGGCTCTCGGGCACCCAGTAGCCAAGGTAGACATGGGGCAGGCCGAGTTGCTTGGCATGCTCGATCAACCACAGCACGGCATAGGTGCCCAGCGATCGCCGTTCCAAGCCCGGCGCGAAGTAGCTGTAAACAGCGGATAAACCGTCCGCGAGGTGGTCGATCAGGCAGGCGCCGACAAGGCCTTCCCGGTGGTCGCGATATTCCACGATCGTGGTTTGAATCGGCGTATCCTCGACCATCGCGCGGTAGTCGTAATAACCCATCGTCGCCATGTCGCCATCGCCGTGTCGTTCCCGCTGATAGCGCTGGAACAACTGAAACTGCTCGGCGGTCGCCCGCGCCGGCACGACGAAGGTTTCCAGGTCGGCATTCGCTCGGGTGATTTTGCGTTGGGTGCGATCGGGCTGGAACGAGCGCACCGGGATGCGGATCGGCACGCAAGCCTGGCAGTTCGGGCAAACCGGCGCATAAGCGATGTTGTGGGAGCGTCGGAACCCCGCGCGGGACAGCCGGTCGTGCAACGCATCCGCATCCGGCCCGACGATTTCGGTCACGACCTTCCGCTCGGTCCGGCCGGCCACATAAGGGCAGGGCAACGGCGCCGTTGTGTAGAAGAATTGCGGGCGGCGAGGGGGCTTATAGCTCATGGGCGGTTCAACGGACATTCTTCCATCTTCGGACGGATGGGCGCAAGGCCGGATGCGGCGCGACTCCCCTTATCCACCAAGGGCGGGCAGAGGCGGGCATTGCGGGCTGCCGATCGCCAGCGCTTTGAACAATCGTCCCATCCGATTGGGTTCGCCCAAGCGGCGCGCGGCTTCCATGACCGCCGCTGCTTCCGCCGGTCGCAGGTGCTGGGCCAGCCGGTTCGTGCGTTGGAACAGCCCGAGTTCCGCCAGGAACATGCCCTGCGGCACCGGCCCGTGAACCGAGGCGCCGGCCGCGCGTGCCGTCGCGGCCAGGGCAGCGAAATCGACATGGGCGGTTAGATCGGCGGTGCCGGGCGGACCGAGCGGATCGGCGGGTTTGCCGCCGGCCAGGGCTTGCAGACTATCGCCGAGGCCGCTGTGTTCCGGCCCGTAATCCAGGAACAGCGCGGCGCCGGGGTGTTGCGCAAATCGGGCGGCTAATGCGCGGACGAAGGCGAGGGCGGCGTCGCAGCGCTCGAACGTATCGCCATCGGTTGCGGGTGGGGCGGGGACGACGGTGTCGATCGGCCGTTCCTCGAACCCGGACGGGCCGACGTAGCGTTCCAGCCAATCGGTGCCTCGGCGCACGAATTGGCGAATCGGCAGGGCGTCCAGGAACTCGTTGGCCAGCAGGATCGTGGGGCCGTCCGGCAGCGACGACAGGTCGTCGTGCCACGCGGCATCCGGCACGCGCCGTGCCTGTTCCTGGCGCAGTCGGGGCGATGTTTCGATGAAATGGACACGCAAGGCTGTGCGAAAAGCCGGCATGGCCTGTATGATCGCGCGCAGGGCATCGGACATGAGAGTGCCTCGGCCGGGTCCGGCCTCGACCAGCAGCGTCGGCGTCGGCGCGCCCAGCAACTGCCATGTCACGGCGGCCCAGAGCCCGAGGATTTCGCCGAAGACCTGGCTGATTTCGGGCGATGTGGTGAAGTCGGCGAAGGGGTCGTGGGTTGCGTAGTATGCGGCGTTGGCCCGCGCCATGAAGGCGTCCAGGCGTTCGGTCATCGGCGGCGCATGAGCCAGATGCCGGCGGCCAGCATCGGTACGGACAGCAGTTGTCCCATGGTTGCTCCGGCAAACAGGAAGCCCAGGAAGGCGTCGGGTTCGCGGAAGAATTCGCCGACGATGCGGGCCAGTGCGTATCCGGTCAGGAAAATACCAGTCAGCAGACCCGCCTGTTCGCGGATGCTGTCGCGGCGCGATGCGATGAAGACCACCGCAAACAACAGCGCACCTTCGAGGAACGCCTGATACAGCTGGCTAGGGTGGCGCGGGATCGGGCCGCCATAGGGGAACGCCATGGCCCAGGGCACATCCGGTGCCTCCCGCCCCCAGAGTTCGCCGTTGATAAAGTTCGCGATGCGCCCGAAGCACAGCCCGATCGGGGCGACCACGGCGATGCGATCGGCGAAACCCAGCAGGGGGATGGCGTTGCGGCGGCAGAACCAGACGGTTGCGATGGCGACGCCGAGCATGCCGCCATGGAAGCTCATGCCGCCGGTCCACACCTGTAGGATGCGCACGGGATCGGCCAGAAACGCGCTGGGTTGGTAGAAGAACACATAGCCGAGGCGGCCGCCGAGCACGACGCCGAGGGTGGCCCAGGTGAGGAAATCGTCTACTTGCAGCGGGGTTGCGACGGAGGGCGGCATGACAACGAGCCGCCGCATGAGCCGCCACCCCAGCACCAGGCCCGCAATATAGGCCATCGCATACCAACGGATGCCGAATGGCCCGATCTGTACGATGACGGGGTCGATTTGGGGGAACAGCAGGGCGGGGATCATACGAAGCGGTCGGCTGCGGTCAGATGGTCCTGCACGTAACGGCGGATGCCTTCCTCCAGCGGGGTGAATTGTCCAGCATAACCGGCGGCGCGCAGCCGATCCATGGGCGCCTGGGTGAAGGATTGATACTGGCCGCGCAGGCTGGCGGGCATGTCGATGAATTCGACCCGTCGTGCAGCGCCGGCCGCGTCGCACACCGCGTGCGCCAGATCGAGGTAGCTTCGCGCCCGCCCGGTCCCCAGATTGAACAGCCCATTGACGCTGGGCGTGTCGAGCAACCAGAGCATGACATCGACCACGTCGCCGACCCAGATGAAATCCCGCGATTGTTGGCCGTCGGCCAGTCCCGGCTGGTCGGATTTGAACAGGCGGGCGGGGGCGCCGGCCGCGACCTCGTCGTGTTTGATCTTCACGACCGAGATCATCTTGCCTTTGTGGTATTCGTTCGGGCCGTAGACGTTGAAGAATTTCAGTCCCGCCCATTGCGCCGGCCGGTCTCGGGCGTGCGACAAGGTGCGGGTGACCAGCAGATCGAAGGCGTGCTTGGTCCAGCCGTACAGGTTCAGTGGGCGCAGCCGTTCCAGTGCCGGGAGCGTGGGGTCGTCGTCGAAGCCTTGCGCGCCGTCGCCGTAGGTTGCGGCGGACGACGCGTAGACGAACCGCGTGCCGCGATCTGCGCACCACGTCCACAAATACCGGCTGAGTTCCACATTCGTGGCCCAGGTATGGTCGCCGTCCATGGCGGTCGTTTCGCTGACCGCGCCGAGGTGGAATACCATCTCGATCGGCGGATTTGTGGCGAGAAAATCCCGCAACCCATCCGGCGCTACGACTCGGGCAGGCGGGTGCTTTGCCAGATTGCGCCATTTGCCGTCGCTGCCGAGCAGATCGACGACAACGGTTTCATGCCCTCGGCGTGCGAGAGCGGCTTGTAGATTGGAGCCGATAAAACCGGCGCCGCCAGTGACCAGGATCATGGGAAAGGGTTATAGAGGGACCGCGCCGTCCCACCAACAGGAGCTTGCACCATGTCCGACCGCCCGCGCATTTTCGACGATCTGGCCGGCGTGGCAGGCGGGGCGATCTCGGCTCTGGCCGGATTGCGCGAAGAAGCGGAGGCGATGGTACGTGCCCGCATCGACGAAACCCTCCGCAAGCTGGATCTGGTGCGCCGCGACGAACTGGATGCGATGGCGGAAATGGCGGCCAATGCCCGTGCCGGGCAGGAAGCGGCGGAGGCGAAACTGGCCGATCTCGCGGCTCGGGTGGCGGCGTTGGAATCGGCGGCACGGCCGCGCAAATAAGATACGCTGCGAACGCTTGCTTCGACGCGAATCGAATCTATACGCTACCGGTCGTGGCTAACTCCGAGAGAATCCACAATATTTCGGATTCATGAATGCTCGGGGCGAATCGCCTCACTCGGCCTCCAACCAACGGGAGACCCCGGATGTCAGCATCCTTGAACACCGCACAGGCCCAGGCGGCCAATCCACTCGATGTCATGGAGCAAATCGTCACCGCGAACGATTGGGTGTTCGATCGGCGCGGCGATTCGGAATTGGCGGCGGAAGCGCCGGGCAAGTGGTGCGATTACGGACTGTATTTCAATTGGTCGCACGAAATCAGCGCCATGCACTTCACCTGCACCTTCGACCTGAAAGTGCCGGACCGGCAGCGCTCGGCGCTCTACGAACTGCTGGCGCTTGCCAACGAACGGCTGTGGATCGGGCATTTCGGCATGGAGTCGGACGACGGCATGCCGTCCTTTCGCCATGCCGTGCTGCTGCGCGGGGCACGCGGCGCCTCGGCCGAAAGCCTGGAAGACATGATCGACATCGCCATCACCGAGTGCGAACGATTTTTCCCGGCCTTCCAGTTCGTCCTCTGGGGTGGCAAAACCCCCACGGAGGCATTGCAAGCTGCGATGCTGGAGTGCGTGGGCGAGGCGTGAACATGGAACAGATCCCGGCGATTCTCCTGGTCGGTTGCGGGCGTATGGGCAGCGCGATGCTGGCCGGTTGGCGCGAACAGGGGCTGGCCCCTTCCTATGCCGTCGATCCCGCGCCGCAGGCGGCCGGTTTTGCCGGTGCCGACATGATCGTCGCGACCGACCCCGCTGCCATTCCCTCCGGGTTCGCCCCGGCTGCGGTGGTGCTGGCGGTGAAGCCGCAGGCCGCCGCCGACACATTGCCGGCCTATGCTCGGTTCGCCGGCAAGACCGTGTTCCTGTCCATCATGGCCGGCCGCACGATCGGCGGCATTCGGTCCCTGATCGGCGAGACCGCCGCGATCGTGCGCGCCATGCCCAACACCCCCGCCGCCGTGCGCCAAGGTGTCACGGTCGCCTGCCCCAGCCCGCTGGTGTCGGCGGAACAACGCGGATTGTGCGACCGGCTGTTGCAGGCGATCGGCAAAGTCGCCTGGGTCGAGGACGAAGGCCTGCTCGATCCCGTAACCGCCGTGTCCGGATCCGGCCCGGCGTATGTCTTCCTGCTGGCCGAGCTGATGGAAAAAGCGGCGCTGGAACAGGGTATTCCGCCCGATCTCGCGCGTCTGCTGGCGCGGCAGACGGTCGCTGGCTCCGGTGCGTTGCTGGCCGCCAGCCCGGAAGACGCATCCGCCTTGCGGGTGGCAGTGACCAGCCCCGGAGGCACCACCGCCGAAGCCTTGCGCGTGCTGATGGCCGAAGCCGCCTGGCCCGCCGCCATGAGCGAAGCCATCGCCGCCGCGACGCGCCGGTCGCGCGAACTCGCAGGCTGACGATGGACGATACCGATTTCGATACCGCCCTGATCGCATCCGCCCTAACCCTGGCCGGCGCGGAGGGGTGGCGATCGGTCACCGTCGCTGGCGCCGCCCGCGCGGCCGGACTGCCGCTTTCGCTCGCCCGGGTGCGCTTTCCGGGGAAGGCGTCGATCCTGCTGGGATTCGGTCGCATGGCCGACGAACTGACGTTGGAAGACGCGCCCGACGAGGGTCCCGTCCGCGACCGCCTGTTCGATCTGCTGATGCGCCGCTTCGATGCGTTGCAAGCCCAGCGCGCCGGCATTCTGGCGGTCCTGCGCGCCCTGCCGTTCGACCCTTGCACGGCGTTGCTGCTGGCCTGCGCCACTCGCCGCAGCATGCGCTGGATGCTGAACGCCGCCGGCGGCCGTGCTACCGGCCTGACAGGCGAGTTGCATGTCAAAGGTCTGGTAGCCGTCTGGCTTTGGGCTGTGCGAGCCTGGGAAAAGGACGAAACCGAGGACCTGACCGTCACCATGGCAGCCTTGGATACGGCGTTGTCGCGCGCCGAACAGGCGGCCGGTTGGCTTGCCGGGCGACCAGCGGCTAAGGTGGAACAGGAAGCGCCCGACGGCGAGCCTGCCACCGAATAATAATGGGGATGATGTTGGATCAGACATTGCCGCAGCCGCTGCTGGACGTGCGCGGCGTCACATTGCAGTACAAAACGCGGGATCACCGCGTCACTGCGACCTATCGCGTCGATTTTTCCATACAACGCTCCGACCGCTTCGTGCTGCTCGGACCCTCCGGCTGCGGGAAATCGACGCTGTTGAAGGCGGTCGGTGGGTACATGACGCCGGTCGAGGGGGAAATTCACCTCAAAGGGGCGAAGATCACCCGCCCCGGCCCCGATCGGATGATGGTGTTCCAGGAATTCGACCAACTTCTGCCCTGGAAGACGGTGCGGCAGAACGTCATGTTCGCGCTGGAAACGTCCGGCAAGCTGCGCGGCAAAGCGGCCAACGAAAAAGCCATGCAGTATATCGACAAAGTGCATTTGTCGCGGTTTGCCGACGCCTATCCGCATACCCTGTCCGGCGGCATGAAGCAGCGGGTGGCCATCGCCCGCGGCATGGCGATGGAACCCGATATCCTGCTGATGGACGAACCCTTCGCGGCGCTCGACGCACTCACCCGCCAGCGGATGCAGGACGAACTGCTGCAACTGTGGGACGAAACCAAATTCACCGTGCTGTTCGTCACCCACTCGATTGCCGAGGCCGTGAAGATCGGCAACCGCATTCTGCTGCTGTCGCCCCATCCCGGTCAGGTGAAGGCGGAGATGAACAGCGTGCCGCGCGGCGGCGATCCGGCCTTGGCCGCAGATCTGGAGGCGCGCATCCACGACATGCTGTTCGCCGACAAAGTGGAGGAGGACGAACATGTCTGATGCGGCCTCGCGTCCGGAAATCGTCCGCACGCTCAGCGGCTCCGAGGAATTCGGCGTCGTCCAAAAAGAGCTGACCATTTTCGAGCAATTGTTCAATCAGGTCTGGCTGCGCAAATGCATCATCCTGGTGCTGATCGCCATCGTTTGGGAGGTTTATGGCCGGCATCTGGACAACCCATTGCTGGTGCCAACGTTCAGCGACACCGTGGTTGCGCTCTGGGGCGGTCTGAAATCCGGCGTGCTGATCGATCGTGCGCATACGTCGGTGAATGTGCTGCTGATCGGCTTCAGTGTGGGCGTGTTCCTGGCGGCGGTGCTCACCATTCTCGCCATTACCACCCAGATAGGCACCGATTTCCTCGAAACCGTCACCGCCATGTTCAGCCCGCTGCCGGCCATCGCGCTGCTGCCCTTGGCGCTGATCTGGTTCGGTTTGGGCATCGGCAGTCTGGTGTTCGTGATGGTGCACTCGGTGCTCTGGCCGTTGGCGTTGAACACCCATGCCGGATTTCGCGCGGTATCCCCGACCTTGCGCATGGTGGGGCGGAATTACGGGCTGTCGGGCCTGGGTTTGGTGCTGAAAATCCTGATCCCGGCCGCGTTCCCGTCGATCCTGGCAGGATTGAAAATCGGTTGGGCGTTCGCGTGGCGCACCCTGATCGCGGCCGAATTGGTGTTCGGCGTCGCTTCCGGCAAAGGCGGCCTGGGGTGGTATATTTTCGAGAGCAAGAACCAGCTCGATATCCCCGAGGTCTTCGCCGGCCTGTTGACGATCATCGTGATCGGCCTGCTGGTGGAAAACGTGATTTTCCGCACCGTCGAGAACAAGACCGTCCGTCGCTGGGGAATGCAGCACTAGCAGGCTGCTGAAAAACTCTTCTCGACACTCTACCACGAAAGATTGAGTCGCAGTGCAATGACCTAACGAAACATTCGGTCTCCCAAGCGGCGTCTGCGGTTCTTTTTGACCAATCGTTGCCGGTCCGCCGGACTTTTTCAGCAGCCTGCTAGAGCGATATTGGCCCATCGCCGACGATCGTAATTTCAGAAAGGACGGGGCATTATGTCGGCCGCAGATGTCAACGCAGCGTGCGAAGCCTGTTATGACGCGCATATCGGCGATTGCAGCGGCTTCGCGCGGGCCGTCGCGCAGCAATTGGGCATCGTCTTGACCGGCATGGCCGACGATATCGTCGATATCCTGCGCGCCGACCAAAACGGATGGACCCCGCTCGCGGATGGATCGGCCGCAGCAGCCGCCGCTGCCGCCGGGCAATTCGTCATCGGCGGGCTGAAAGGATCGGAACAACAGAAGCCCGACCCGCATGGCCACGTCGTGGTTGTCGTGGAAGGGCCGCTCGCCCGCAACGCGTACCCTACGGCCTACTGGGGTAGTCTGGGTGGCAACCCAGCGAAAGATAAAACCGTCAACTGGGCATGGACGACCGACGATCGCGACAAGGTTTCGTACGCAGCGCACGATATCGCAGGGTAACGCCCCTCACACCGCCCGAACCAGCGGCAATTTCGTCCCGACAATCGCCCGTTCGGCCAGGATTTCGCGACGAAATCGGAACAGTTTCGCCGGGCGACCGCCGGTCTCGGTGGCCACCTCGCCGGTCTCTTCGACCAGGTCCTGCTGATCGATCAGACGTCGGAAATTTTGTTTATGCAATAGACGGCCGGCCAGGGCTTCGACCGCGCGCTGCAATTGCAGCAGGGTAAACGACGGCGGCATCAGCTCGAAAACGACAGGGCGATATTTGATCTTCGCCCGCAAACGGGCAATGCCGGTGGCCAAAATGCGACGATGGTCGTGTGCCATGGGTTGGCCGGGGACGCTGTTTTCGCCGCCGGCTTCCGGCACCAATCCGGCTTCCCACAGCAATTCGTACCGTTGCAGCACGAACTCTTCGTTCCAACGCTGGCCGTCCTGGCCGAAGTTCACCGCCAGCCGATGCAGCCGTTCCCGCTTGCCGCTCGCCCATCGGCGGAGTGCCGGCGCCAAATGTTCCGTGGCGGTCGATGCGGTGGTGCTGCGGCAATCCTCCCAGGGGAAGAACCGATACCAACTGAGCCACCCGGCACCCGGCTCCCGCGCCAACCGAGCCTCTCGGGTCAGGCCGAGATAAGATATCGACACAACGCGCTCGGCGGCGCTGTCGGTGCGATCGCGGTCGGCGAAAGTGTAAAGCTGTTCGACATAGCCGAGGGGATGATGGGTCTGCCGTTCCACCCAGGATCGCAGCCCGGCCTGTAGCGACCGGTGGCCGAATTCGAAAGCGCCGGACGGCAGCACGCGCCCTTCTTCGATGGTCAGGACGCGCGGCTCCCCGTCGGTCACCGCGACGATGACCGCGATCAACTCCGCGGCGATGGATGCCGTGTCCAGATTTGGAATACTGTCGGGCATGTCCCCGTCATCGCACGAGACGGGGGGTGTTCGCTACCGCAGAAAAAATTACAACGCCGAGCGGCCGGACGTATTGGCCGCCGATTTGGCCGCTGCCGGGTGTTCCAGTCCTTCCCCGATCACCGCGAACGGCGCCCAGAAGAACGGATGTCCGATTTCCGGCGGAAGGCCCTTCCCAGCATCGGCCAGCATGGCCAACTGCGATGCGCGCATGGCCCCGCTCACACCCAGACTGGCATCGGCCTGCATGCGCTGCAACGTACCGGCAACCAAGTACGCCGCGACCTGATCGTTGACCGACCAGTGCGTGACCAGCAACGACCGCGCCCCGGCGTAGAAGAACGAACGCGCCAGCCCGGACAGGCTTTCACCGGCCGTCGTGCCTCCGGGACCGCCGGAATTGCAGGCGGACAGGATGACAAGATCGGCATCCAGATCCATCGACACGACTTGCGATGCCGTGAGCAGGGCGCCTTTCGCATCCACCGCGCCCGCCGGGGCGGAGGTCACGATTGCCGGCTCGCTGGCGCAATGGAGGTCGGTCGGCAGCAGAGCATGGGTCGAGAATTGCAGGATCTTGTAGTTTTTCAGCGACGCCGCCAGGACCCGCGCGGCGGTGAAGTTCGGGCCCAACAGCTCATCCGATGCGTTGGCATGCAACAGCAGCCGCGCCGCGTCGAGTTCCTTCTTCGCGTACGGCAAAAGCGGCAGTCCGGACAGGGCGCGCGCACTTTCGCCGCAGGTGGCGCTGGGGAAGCTGCGTTCGGCCTGGGCGCGGGTGACGGGCCGGAATTCACCGAAGCCGAACCATGCCTGCGACGCCTTCGAACCGCTCGCAATCTTGCGCAAGCTGACGAAATTGCTGGGGGCGGGCACGTGCGCCAGGGTGAATTGCCGGATCAACCAAGGGGCATCGGCCAATTTGTCCTGCGCGGCCGGTCCGGTCAGCAATACCTCGAACGGTAGGGACAGCAACGGACCGGTCGGTGCGACGACCACCGCTTGGGCACCGTCCAACATCGGGGCGACGCCGCGCAGGGTCAGCTCGTACAGTTCCTGAGCGCCGGCGATATCGAATTTCGGCAGATCGGTGGTCAGTTCGATACCGGCGCGAACACGGCTCACCAGTTTGGAGATATAGTTGCTCCCCTTGGCGATCCGGGACACAGCGATCCGACGATCGCGCAGCACAAAGGCCCAGCCTTCGTTGTCGCTCAAGGTCAAGGCGACAAAGGCTTCGTTGGTGTGCAGCGCCTTGAACACTTCCTCCGGTTTCACGGTTTCCTGCACGAGCTGCCCATAGTTCGGCGAGGCTGCCTGCAGCGCCCGATCGGCTTCGGCCGCTTTGCGTTCGGTGTCCTCGATCGTCTTTTCCAACTCCGCCGATCGCTCTTGCTGGCCCGCCTGATTGACGCCGGCTTTCAACGCCTGCGCCAGATCGTCGCGTTTGCCATAAAGCGCGTCGAGTTGGCTCTTGAGATCGCGTTGCAGACGAATAGCCTCGGCCACCTTCGGGTCGCGGGCGTTTTCCGCCAGGGTCGCGCTGGCCTGGGCGATCTGTTGGCTGGTGATGCCGCCCTGCGCGAGTTGCGCCGCTGTGAACATTTCGGCGAGCACGGTCTGGTCGCTACCGCCGCTGGCGAAGGCATCCAGGCAAGGCGCCATCAATGCCGGCGTAACACCGGCCTTCAAATTGATCAGCGATTTCGTCGCGGACCGGCAATACGGTAGCGCGTCGGCCAGCCTGCCACTCTGGACCAGTTGGCTCGCGAGGAGCAAGTAGGTGTCGGCTTGTGGCTTCGAACCCGGCAGCGCCCGATCGAACGCATTGGTCGATTGACCGAGGGTTTGCAGGGCGCGCTTGTCGTCGCGTTCCATCGCGGCCGTGATGCCCATGGTGCGATACAGGCGCGCGGTCACGATCGGCCGCGCCAGCCCGTTGCCCAATGCAATGTCGTTGGCCGACTGCAATGCGTCGTTCGCGTCCGCTGGGCGATTCAACATGCGCAATGCCACGGCACGATTCCGGCGGGCCTCGATCAGACCGAGCACGGCGGATTGGGCCTGCGGATTGGACAGCAGATCCTGCGCCGGGGTCAGCGCGCCGAGGCGACCGGCGCCGGCGAAGGCGTTGGACGCCGACGGTGCGGCCTTTGCCGTCAGAGCGCCCGGCGGCACATCGGCTATATAGCCGCGTTCGGCGCTTTCCAGCAGCGTCAACGCCTGTTGGAGCTTGCCCTGATTCAAAGCATTCAGACCGCGATAATGATCCAACCGCGCCCGCGCCGTGGGTTCGGGCGATTTCGGCACCAATTTCTCGGCCTGATCCATCAGGTTGTCGGCTTCGGCAAACTTGCTCTCATCCGACAGCACAAGCGCGAGCGACATCAGCGGCGTGACGGTATTCGGGTTATCCTTGCCCAGGGTCTTTTGTTGCAGTGCCAGCGCTGCCCGGAACGCGGTTTCGGCGGACGCGAGGTTGTTCGCGACATTCGCACGCGTGCCGGCTTTGATCAGGGCGTCGTAGCGGCCCACATCGTCGGCACTGAACGATTGCGCTGCTAAGCGGCTGGCCAGCAACGCATCGGCGGCCGAACTGACGGCCACGCTATCGGCTTTGGTAACACCGGCCAGAACCCCGATTGCGCGTTCCATGACGCTCGCGGCGGGCAGCACGCCATCGGCGAACCAAATCCGGCCGTTAACATAGGCCACCAAGGCGGCATGCCCCCAACCGCCGACGAGGCGGGTGCATTGCAGCAACTGGGCCGGTTGCCCGCCCAGGATGGTGGTGGACGCGGGCGCGTCGCAGCGGAACCGATCGTTGATGCTGGTACGCCACGGGCTGGCGGTCGCGAGTTGCGCCAAATCGCTCGCACTTCCGGCGCCCCCCGACCGGATAGTGGCACTGGCCTGGGTCCAGGTGCCGCAGAAAAGATCGGCTTTACGCCCCCCGCCCGGGAGGTCGATCGCCGCCTGGGTGCATTCCTCGCCGACCGCGTTCTTACCGATCGAGACCTGCCCTTCGGCCTTGGATATAGCCGAACCAGAAGCGACGTACGCCTCCGGCGGCGGCTTGTCGCAACCGGACAGCCAGGATGCCAGCAGCAATGGGATAAGGATCGATCCGCGCATGGTCATCAGCTTCCTATATACCCGTTTTCCGTTTGCTCGGATGGTCTTGGACCACCCGAGCGATCCTCACGAAGCGTTGCCTTATTGGCCAGAACGTCCGCGGTTCCGGTTTTCGTCGGTGTTGTTACTGATCGTGATCGTGTCGTTCGTATCGGTGACAAGCGGCACGACGATGTCCTGGTTGTCGTCCACACTGGGAATATAGGGCACGCCGAAGACGATCTCGCTGGTGGGGTTGTGCTGCGGGATGCCCTGGCTGGGCAGCAGCACACAGTTGACCGACGAAACCGCGCAGGCGTTCATTTTGTAGTTCGCGTTTGCCGCCGGCTCGATATGCGCAGCGCCGGCCGCACCCTGCCCGGTGAGGTTGTTGATGGTGCCGGACAGCGAGGCGCTGCCCAGTGCGCCGGTATAGGTGACATCCAGCGCCTTCACATTGATGACGCCGCCCGCGATGGCGCCGTTTGTAAGGCCCATGATCAGCCAGGTATTCGGCCCATTCAACCCGGTGGCAGGATCCAATTGGGTGGCGCCAGTGGTGTCGATCCGCAGGATATTGGCCGCACCGTTCAGATTGCCGGCATTCAGCAACCCCGACTGGGTGAAGGACGCCGCCGTGAAATAGGCCCCGCCGTTGGTGTTGCTGGTGCTGGTCGGCAGGTTGTCGCGCAAGATGGTACCGTCGGGTCGGGCAACACCATCGGTCAGTATTTGTGCCCCATTCGCAACCGAGATGGCCATGCCGACATCGGTCACCACGATCTGGTGCGCGCTGAGCTTGCCGTTGGTAGCGATCGTCAGGTTGACCGCATCGTTCACTGTCAAGTTGCCGGACGCGACCACCAGCGTGGCAATCGAGGCAATCTGGTTGTTGGTCCCCAGAAGCGCGGTTGTTCCGGCGAGGCCACCCGCGCTGGTCAAGGTCCCTGCGATCAACACGCCGTTCGCGGCCTGGGAGATTCCGCCCGCGGTGGTTGTCAGGTCCACGACGTTCGTGCCACCGCTGACCCGGTTGGCCAGGGTCAGCGCCATGCTGTCGACGATCGTCAGCCCGCCGCTTGCCGTCAGATTGGAGAGCGTCCCGATCTGATTGGCAGTGCCCTTCAGCGACATCGCGGCAGGGATATTGCCCGCGCTCGTCAGCGTGCCAGCGATCAAAGTGCCGCTGGCAGCCTGGGTTATGCCACCGACCAAGGTAGTGAGATCGACCGTGTGGCCACCGCCGACGGAGACTTTGGCGGCCAAGGCCAGCGCCTGATTGTCGACAACCGTCAGATCGCCGGAGGTGATGGTGAACCCGGTAATCGTCCCGATCGTGTTCGCCGTGCCCGCCAGAGACACCGTGCTGGCAACGCCGCCCGTGCTCGTCAAAGTGCCAGCGTTCAACGTCCCGGTGTTGACCTGCGTCAGGCCGCCCACGTTCGTCGTGATATCGACTTTATGGCCGCTGCCGACACTCACCAGACCGGCCAAAGCCAGAGCCTGATTGTCCACAACCGTCAGATCGCCCGAGGTGATCGTGAACCCGGTAATCGTGCCGATCGTGTTCGCCGTCCCAGCCAGAGATACCGTGCTGGCAACGCCGCCCGTGCTCGTCAGCGTGCCGGCATTCAACGTCCCGGTGTTGATCTGCGTCAGACCGCCCACGTTCGTCGTGATATCGACCTTGTGGCCCGAACCGACACTCACCAGACCGGCCAAGGCCAGAGCCTGATTGTCGACAACCGTCAGATCGCCCGAGGTGATGGTGAACCCACCGATCGTCCCGATCGTGTTCGCCGTCCCAGCCAGAGACACCGTGCTGGCAACGCCGCCCGTGCTCGTCAGCGTGCCGGCATTCAACGTCCCGGTGTTGATCTGCGTCAGGCCGCCCACGTTCGTCGTGATATCAACTTTATGGCCGCTGCCGACGCTCACCAGACCGGCCAAAGCCAAAGCCTGATTGTCGACAACCGTCAGATCGCCCGAGGTGATGGTGAACCCACCGATCGTCCCGATCGTGTTCGCCGTGCCCGCCAGAGACACCGTGCTGGCAACGCCGCCCGTGCTCGTCAAAGTGCCAGCGTTCAACGTCCCGGTGTTGACCTGCGTCAGGCCGCCCACGTTCGTCGTGATATCGACCTTGTGGCCCGAACCGACGCTGACCAGACCGGCCAAGGCCAGAGCCTGATTGTCGACAACCGTCAGATCGCCCGAGGTGATCGTGAACCCGGTAATCGTGCCGATCGTGTTCGCCGTCCCAGCCAGAGATACCGTGCTGGCCACGCCGCCCGTGCTCGTCAAAGTGCCAGCGTTCAACGTCCCGATGTTGACCTGCGTCAGACCGCCCACGTTCGTCGTGATATCAACTTTATGGCCGCTGCCGACGCTCACCAGACCGGCCAAGGCCAGAGCCTGATTGTCGACAACCGTCAGATCGCCCGAGGTGATCGTGAACCCGGAGATCGTCCCGATCGTGTTCGCCGTCCCTGCCAGAGATACCGAGCTGGCAACACCGCCCGTGCTCGTCAAAGTGCCAGCGTTCAATGTGGCACCTGCCGCCTCCGTCACGCCGCCGGAAGTGGTGCCGATGTCGAACACGCCGGTGCCGACGGTGTTGGTGCCGGCCAGCACCAACGCGCCGCTATTCACCAATTGCAGCTTGCTGGCGCTGAAACCGGTGAGCGTTCCAATGCTGTTGGTCGCAATCGCGAATGTCGCGCCTGCCACCGCACTGCCAGTCAAAACGCTAACCGTCAGCGGCCCAACCGGCTCAACAATGGAACCGAGGGTTTGTAGGTTGAGGGTGCCCGCCACGCTCGTGAGGTTCACCGCCCCGTCCAGCGAGATGTTTTTCGCTGTCGTCGTCGGCGTGTTCGCGTTTGTGACGTCGGTGTAACGACCGATCGTCAGCGTGCCGGTGGAGATCTCGCTCAGCAGCGTGCTATCGACCACGAGCTGCGTCGCACCCGCAAGGCTGACTGCAACTGTGGTGGAGAACGGCGCAATCTCTACCGTCCCGCTTGCGGCGGTGATCGTGCTGGCCGCGTTTTCGGTGATCCTGTCGGCCACGATCGAAATGCGGCCGCCGCTAGCAGCGGTTAGCGTCGCCGCGCTCGCCGCGCCGATGGCAATTGTGTCGCCGGCCTGGGTCACCTGGAAGAACAGGTTTTTGCCGGTGAATGCGCCCGTCAATGTCAGGGTCGGGTCGTCGACGAAAATCAGGTTGCCATTGCCGACCTGGATGCCATTGCTAGCGAGGATTTGGTTATTCTGATTTGTCAGAGAAACGTCGCCCGCACCGGCGGTGACGATGCTGATCGAATTTGTAACGATCTGGCCGGTGCCGGTCTCGACGACGCCGCCGGCGCTCGTGGTGATGGCAATCGATCCGACGTTCAGCACCCCGCCGCTGGCGATCGTCAGGCTAGGCACCCCGATCGTCGCCGCCGCGCCTGCGAATATCCCTGCCAGCGTCACCGCAACCGAGTCCTTCAGCGTTGCGGTGCCGGTCAGCGCAAAGCCGCCGACCGTTGCGATCGTATTGGTGCCGTTCAGCGACGCATCGCCCGCGATGGTGCCGATGCTGACCAGGGTCCCGGCCGCGATCGAACCGGACTCGGTTATGCCGCCCGCACTGGCGCCCAGGGCTACCGTCGTCCCAGCATTGAGGAAGCCGGCAATACCGATTGTGCCGGCGTTCAGCGAGATGTTCGCTGCGCCGACCGTTCCGGCAACCGCCAAGCTGCCGCCATCGACCAGTTTGAAGTTTCCGCTCGTCACACCGAATGCCAGCAACGTGCCGATGCTGTTGGTGTTGGAAAGATCGACGTTCCCGCCGGCCGTGCCGGTCAGGGCCACGGCCGTGAGCGATCCGGCCGTCTGTCCGATCGTTCCGGCGGAGTTCAGCGCGATCGTGCCAGTGCTCGCCGCAGCGTTGGCGCCCAGCGACAGGCCGCCGATAGTGGTCGTCAGCGTCAGATTGCCGGCCGAACTCAGCGCCCCGGTGGTCGCGAGCGACTGGTTGTTGGTGAAAGTCAGCAGCCCGCTGGTTGTGTTGGCGAACGCGCCGAGATTGGCGACCGTGTTCGCCTTGGTCAGCGACGCGCCGCCCACCGAACTGCCGGTCAGGGTGGTGGCGGCGATGATTCCGCCGGATTGGGCAATCGTGCCGGCCGAGGTCAAGGTTACCGTGCCGCTCGCCGCCACGACGTCGGCGCCCAGTGTCAGGCCCCCGGTCGTGGTAGCCAGCGTCAGATTACCGGTCGACGAAACCGAACCGGTCGTCGCCAGCGCCTGGTTGTTGTTGAACGTCAGCAGACCGCTCGTGGTGTTGGCGAAGGAGCCGAGATTGGTGACCATATTCGCTTTGGTCAGCGACGCGCCGCCAACCGAACTGCCGATCAATGTGGTAGCGCCGATGATTCCACCACTCTGGGCAATCGTGCCGGCGGAGATCAGGGACACAGTACCGCTGGCCGCGACGACATTGGCGCCCAGTGTCAGGGCCCCGGTCGTGGTCTTCAGAGTCAGATCACCGGCCGACGAAACCGACCCGGTCGTCGCCAGCGCCTGATTATTGGTGAAGGCCAGAAGCCCACTGGTGGTGTTGGCGAAGGAACCGAGGTTGGCGACCGTATTCGCTTTGGTCAGCGACGTACCACCGACCGAGCTGCCGATCAACGTGGCGGCGCTGACGATGCCTGCGTTCTGCGCGATCGTGCCGGCGGAGATCAGGGACACAATGCCGCTGGCCGCGACGACATCGGCGCCCAGTGTCAGGGCCCCGGTCGTGGTCGTCAGCGTCAGGTCGCCAGCCGATGAAACCGAACCCGTCGTCGCCAGTGCCTGATTGGCGGTGACGGTCAGAAGCCCACTGGTCGCGTTGGAGAAAGAACCGAGGTTCGCGATCGCATTGGCTTTGGTCAGCGACGCCCCGCCGACCGAACTGCCGATCAATGTGCCAGCGGTGATAACGCCTCCGGTCTGACCGATCGTCGCGGCCGAGACCAAGGTGACTGCGCCGGTGCCGACAGAGATGTTTTGATTGATGGTTTGACTGCCCGACGTTGTCGTCGTCAACGACACTGCGCCGTTGTTGGTCGAAATGCCGGTCATTCCGGCAGCGGTATCGACCGTCAGGCCGGTCGCGGTGTTATTGAGCGCGAAACCTTTGCCCGATCCGGAGATTGCGGCCGCAATCGTTCCGATCGCATTGGCGCCCGTCAGATCGACGGCGTTGACGGCGTTGATCGCCAGACTGCCCACGACGACCGAGCCGCTGCTCTGGTGCACGGTGCCGAGCGTGGCGATCCGCAATGTGCCGATCCCCGCCGAGGCGAAATTGCCATCGAGCAGGACGCCGGAGGCGGTCACCGTCGTGCCACCGCTCAGATACGACCCAGCGATCAATGTGCCGGCAGAAATATTGCCCAACAGCGTGGAGTCGATCTGCACCGCATTGGTGGTGCCGCCGATGCTCATGGCGACGTTGGTCGACAGCGGCGCGATTTCCACAACACCGGTGGTTATCAGCTTGTTGGCACCGCCGCCTGGGTTTTGGGTGAAGGTATCGCCAATGAGCGTAATACGGCCGCCACCGGTCGCCGTGAGCGTAGCCGGCGTCGCACCATCGCCCAACTGAATGCCGTCGCCCGCGACTGCCACTTTATAGAACAACGCCGCAGCCGTCTGAGTGCCGGTCAGCACCAGGATCGGATCGACCACCACGGAGAGACTGCCGCTGTTCAGGCTCACGTCCCCAACCGTGCCGATTTTGTTGTTGACATTGGTCAGGCTAACGTTGCCCGCACCGGTCGTGACAATCTTGAGCTGGCGAACGTTGAGGAACCCGGTACCGCCGTCGGCGATCGACCCGCCGGATTTAAGGGAAAGCGAACCGGCACTCGTGCCACCCGAGCTGAGATCCACAGTCCCGGTCAGGGAAAGCGGTCCACCGCTAACGATCGAGATCGTGCCGGAATCGATTGCGATCGAACCGCCCAGAACCATCGCGCCGGGATCGCTGATAAGCAGCGACCCGCCTTTGCCGAGGAGTATATTGCCGGTGGACCCGATCGTATTGAGGGTCCCGAGGATGCCGAAACCGGTGGTAGCAGTTCCGGTGCTCTGCAATTTGCCGGCAACGATCTTGCCCGTCGTGTTGCTCGGCTGCGAGACAGTGCCACCGTTGGCAAACAATTCGACGGTTTTGGCGCTCAACAAATGACCGTTGGCGAGCGATACACCGCCGCTCCCGCCGCCGATCGTGACCAGACCGGCGGTTGCGTCGCCGCTCACGGTGCCGTTGACGGTCACGGCGCTTGTGGCGCCGGTTCCCAGGATGGTGGCGTTGCCGCTCGCGACGACCGGCCCGGCGATGGCGATGTTGCCGCCGCTGCTCAAGGCCAAAGTGCCGCTACCGACGGAGAAAGTGCCGATCGTCGGGAAAGTGTTGGTGCCCGTCAGCGTGGCGCCGCCGAGAATCGTTCCGACACTCGACAGAGTCGTGCCAACAATCAACGAGCCGGATTGGGTGATCCCGCCGGCGCTGGCGCCCAAAGCGAGCGCGGTTCCGGCGTTCAGCAAACCGCCGATTCCGACGGTGCCCGAAAGGATCGAAATATTCTGCGCTGCGACCGTGCCGGCGACGGACAGGCTACCGGTGCTGGCCAGCGTGAAGTCGCCCGCAGAGACCGTGAAGCCCTGAAGGGCGGAGACCGCGTTCTTTGTGCCGGCCAAATTGACGGTGCCGACCGCGCCAGCCGAGCTTTGCAGCGTGCCAGCGGTAATGGTCCCGGATGCAACCTGGGTTATGCCGCCGCCGCCAGCGGACAGGTCCACGGTCGCACCGGACAGAACATGCCCGGCATTCAACGCGATGCCGCCCGCACCTGCAGACAGAGTCAGGACGGTATTGGCAACGATGCTGCCGGTGACGGCGATCGTCGCCGCGTTGGAGATGGTGATCGGTCCCGCCGCAGCAGTCAGCGGACCGGCCACCGTCAACAGGCCGGCCAAACCACCGTTGCCGAGCACAAAACCGCTTGCGCCGGATGCCGCGAAACTGCCGATGGTGCCGATTTTGGCGCCGCTGAACGACAGGGAGGCGGCGCTGCCGCTCAGGGTCGAAGCCGTCACAATCTTGCCGCCATCGACGACCGCACCGCTGGCCTGGACGGCCAATCCCAACGTCCCGACGCCGAAGTTGGAAGCGAATGTTATCGAGCTGGCAGTCGGGGCTTGCAGGGTGCCGCCGAGCGTGACGGCGCCGATGCGAATCGTGCTGGCGCCGATACCGGTTGCATCGACGAGATAACCGGCGGTGCCCAATGTCACCGCGGTCGCGTTGGTGCTCGGAGCCAGTTCGAACGTTGCGCCGGTAACGGTACCCCCAGACGCGATCGAGAACGTATCCGCCTGCACGCTGGCTAATTTCGCGGTGCCGGCATTGATCTGCCCGGCAGCGCCGACGGACACAGTGCTGACCGCGTTGGTATTGCGGAGGAAAATATTACCATCGGCGATCAGATTGCCGATGACCGTCAATTGCGACTTCGAGGCCAACTGGAAGTCGCCGCCGGTGACCTTCAACCCACCGATCGCGGCAATGCTATTGGTGGTGCCCAACAGCGCGACTGTCCCGGTCACGCCAGCGCCGCTTTGCAGGATGGCGCTGGCCGAGATTGTGCCAATTCCGGTCTGCGCGATACCCCCGCCGGTTGCGGAAACATCGACGGTCGAGGCAGTCACAATGTGGCCCGTGCCGAAGGCGATACCGCCGGCCCCAGCCGTGAGCCCGGCCAATGTGGTGGCGGACAGTGTTCCGGTAACCCCGATCGTGCCCGAAGAGATCGATACAGTGCCTGCCCCGGTGAGAGGGCCGGTCACTCCGACGCTGCCGGTATTGACCAGAGCGAAGTCTCCACCAGCGAGGGCGATCGAGCCGATCGAAGCGATCGCATTCGCGGTTCCGAGCAAAGTGCCGCCGGTCGCGAACCCGGCGGACGACGCCAATGTGCCAGCCACAATTGTACCTGTGGTCGCCTCGGTTACATTCGAGGAAAATGAACTGAGGCTGACGGTTCCTCCGGTTTTGCCAACCGATGCACCTGCGGCAATGATGAGCGAGCGATCAGCCGCCAGGGTAACTGCCGATCCAATCGCGGTTCCGCCACTCTGAACAGTCAGGTCGCTCGTAGCGCCTTGCGCTTGCACAAGGAGCGCGCCCGATGCGTTCAACTTCGCCCCGATCGACAGAGCTGTTTGGCTTGTCAGCGCAATGCCCGTCGCATCGATCGCACCGAGCGCAGAGATCGTATTATTTTGCTGTAAAGTTATGGCACCGACAGCACTACCCGTCAGCGCAGCGGCCACGATTGTTCCTGCTGCCGTCTGGGAAATCAGGCCAGCGCTGGTCAGCGTCAGGGTACCCGTTCCGGCGCCGATCGCTTGCGACATAGCTATATCGCCGGACGTCGTCGTTTTCAACGATACGTTGCCGTTATTAGTCGTAATACCCTTCAAGGCGCCGACGGTACCGACGGTAAGCGAACCCGCCGTGTTGTTGAACGAAAACCCCGCGTTGGCTGTCGTCACCGATGCGGCAAGGGTGCCAATCGCGTTGGCGCCAAGAAGCGTAACATCGGTCGCCGAGGTCACGGCCAGCGCGGTGGCGGCGATCGAACCGGCGGTCTGACCGATCGTGCCGCCCGACGTTATCGTTACGGTCTTGCCGGAAGCGACATTCGCACCCAACGCGACACCGCCGGTCCCGCCGACCAGCACAACGTTACCGGTCGAACCACTCCCAACGGCCGCAGCGATGGTCAGCGCCCCGGTTCCGTCGTAATGGCTGAATGCCGTTACGCCATCGGTCGAGACTGCGGCTTTCAGCGTAAGGTCGCCACCCGCGGTCGCGATCGATTGATTGACTGTGAGATTTTTGCCGGCGAGCAAAGTAACCGAATTACCGGACGTCTGATTCGAGAACAATAGCGCAGCATCGACCGTCAGATTGCGGCTGGCTTCGATCGTCAGCGACCCCGACAGCGCGGTCAGCACCGATGCACTGACGGTCTGATTGGTATTCTGATCAGGTGCAGCGACAGCGATCCCGCTGGCGGTTTTAATCCCGTCATTGGCACCGGACGCCACGATGTCGAGATCCATTGGATCGATCAGAATCGTGCCTTGCGTGCCCTTCCTCGCCGATACGTCGACCTTGCCGGTCAAGGAGAAGCCGGTATTGCCCGAAACCTCGACAAAACCGCCATTGCCGCCGTTCGGCCCGCCTTTTGCCGAAATACTGCCGGCCATGCTGGTGGCTTTGCCCGAGAGCACGACGACCTTGCCGCCATTGCCCTTATCGGTCGCATCGGCCCGCACCGTCGCACCGGACGCAATCCGCGTATTCGTGGCGACCTGGGTCCGGTCCGGCATCGTTCCGATCGAGATGGTTCCGCCGCCGGCTTTGCCGGATGCGTTGGCGACGGCCGTGTTTTTCAGCGCGACGTTGCCCGTTGCCGTCATGGCGATGGTGCCACCAGTCGTGCCGGCCGCAATGCCCTCGGCCGACAACTGGCCCGTGATCTCGATATTGCCGCCGATGCCGTCGATGGACACCGTGCCGGTCTTCGCACCGACACTCCGAGCGGAAATCCTGCCGCCGGCGGAAACCAGATTCTGCACAACCCCGTCGGCCGCCGCCGCAGTCAACTGCACGGTGCCGCCCGCTGCTCGGATGACGCCATCGTTGGTTACCAGCGACGTGACGCCGTCGGGTGTTTGGGTGACCTGCTTGGTCACGTTCACCGAGACAAGCCCGTCGCCGTACATATCGAGGGTAACGGCCTGCGCCCCGGCCAACACCACGTTGCCCATTTTCGCGTTGATGGTGCCGGAGTTCCGTACCGCCGGCGCAACAAAAGCCGCGAGGCCCGCGCCCGCGATCGTGATGGTGCCCTGGTTGACGACCTTGGCGTTCGGATTGCCGCCCTGGTCGAAGACCATTTTTCCGGCGAGATAATTCTGGTTGCTGATCCCGATCGCCGTCACCATCAACCCGTTGGTGTTGATCTGCGCCCCATCGAGGAACATCACACCGGACTGGTTTTCGATAACGACCTGTCCGTTGGACGAGATCTTGCCGGCAATCTGCGAAGGATTGGGTCCGACGACGCGGTTCAACGTCGATGAGGCAGCGTTGGGAACGTTGTATTGAACGGACTGCCGGCTGCCGACGTTAAACTGTTGCCACTGGATAATACCCTGTTGGGTCGTCTGGTTGACGGTCGTGGAACTGGCGGTCTGGCCGATCGCGATGTTACCGGCGACAACGGCCCCGCCTTGCGGTTGCGCGTTGGGCGACAACGCGGCGGCTGGGAACGATATCACCACCGCGACCGTCGCCTGTAGCGCGGTGCTCATCATCAAGTACGGGCGATTGCGCCGGGTAACGCCCAGCAGTTTGACAGCATCGTTACGCCGAATTGCCTTGGCCATCAGACGTTCCTCCAGGCTGCGACGCTGACGCCGCCGACGGGCACGCGGATAAGGGGGGTTCGTACGGTCATATTAGAAATGCCCCAGCAAGCGCCAGTAGAGACCGATTCCGTTGATCGCCTGCACCCCGGTACCCTGCCCGCCGGTCGGGTACAGATTGAAACGACCGAGTGCTTCGACATCCAGCTCGGCATAGCTGGTGATCTGGATGCGGGCGCCACCGCCGACGGATGTCACCACCGCCTTCTGATCGGCGCTAACATTCTGCCAAGTCTCGCCCCAGTCGTAAAACACATAGAACTGGGTCGCGATATCGGCATCGTCGCGGATCGACGGGGCGTTGAAGCTGGTATTGAGTTGCAACTCCGCCGTCGCCGCCAACGCTTTGTCGCCCGGGACCTGACCGGAATAATAACCGCGGGCGAACCGTGAGCCGCCCACATAGAATTGTTCCGCAGGCGGTAGAATGTCGTCGGACCATTGTCCGGTCACCGAACCGAGCAGACCGACCGTCGCACCGTCCCAGGGGCTGAACAGGGTCTGGTTACGGGTGAATTCGAAGTTTATTTTCGTGAAATCCGACCGTTCATGCTGCCGCGGCGTCAATTGCGCGGTGCCCGTCGTGGACGCGCCTAGAATGCGCAGCCCCTCCGAAATCCGCACCTGCGCCGAATTGAACGCCGACCGCTCGGCACCGAACAGGATGTCGGACAGAACGTATTCTTGCCCGATCCGCAGCACACGCAGCGAGTCGAAGCTTGCTCTGGCTTGCGGGTTTCCGGTTCTGATTTCCGATTCGATCCCTTCGAGGATCGCAAAGACATTCAGTGTCTGCTGACGCGAGCGGATGACCGGGTAGCTGACCTGGGTCCCGAACACCGTTGTGGTGCCTTGGTAATTGTTCTTGCCCAGCGCCGTCGTGGCCTCCGGCGAGACTTTGCCGTAGCCGGCATAGGCTTTGATCTTCAGGCCGGACGACCCGATCAGAAATTCTTCCGAAACCTGACCGAAGTTCTGGCTGTTGGGGAAGGTGTGATAAAACGACACCTCTGTGCGCTCGCCGAAGCTGGTGAAGCTGTTGAAGTCCAACACCGCCAGAGCCGCGTTGGGGCCAGTCTGATCGAAGGCTCGGTTGTCCGCCGAGAACGAACCCGACAACGCCTTGCGGGTGACCTGCGCGACCAACGTCATTGCCCCCGGCGTATCGTTCGACGGCTGCAACACGGCCCGCAGCGTGACGCCCGGCACATCCTGCGCCAGCAGCAGATAACGTTCGAGGGTGAGCGAGTCGATCGGCGCGACATGGGTCAACCGTTCGAGATATTGCAGCACCCGCGCACCGGCGGGGCCGATGTCGCCATCGAGCTTAACGGCGGAGATGCGCCCTTCGGTGACGACGAAACGCAAATGGCCGGGCCCGTCCAGCTTGACCGACACGGTGGTCAGAACGAATCCCTGCGACCGGTAATGCTGCAAAATCTTTTGCCGAGCGGCATCGATTTTCGGCAACGGGGTGGCCGATCCGATCAACCCGTCGGCGTAGGCCTGGAGTTCGGCCGGGGCAAACGCGGTCACACCGTCAAATTCCGTCGATACGACCCGCACCGGCCGATTCGGCACTTCGGACCCGCCGGGCGGCAGCAAAGGCAGATCCACTCCCGGAGCGGCGGAGGGCAATGCAGGCGGGGTCAGACGTTGCAGCGGTGAACCGGCTGGAGGCGCGAGAACCCGCCCAGGCGGCACTTGCGCGTAAGCAGTAGCACCGCTGGCTACCGCCAGAGCGCATGACAACATTGCCACCAGGACCGAGCGCTTAGACCGGTCCGGTATCATTGCGTGCCCCATCGCCATCCGCTCCCTAGTGCCGCATGGGCCTCTCAAAGCTCACAATAACTAGACATTGCACGAAGTCAATCGACCATCGGTCGCAGCCGCATTGATGTGTATGAATTTTTAGACGAACCGATGGCTTGCGGCGGTACGCGACGCCTTGCCATAGCCGCCCAGGCACGACATGCCTCCTGCCATGGCGCATCATTCGATCGACAGAACCCGGCTCGCTCACGCCAAGCTGCCCCGCAGCAACAGAGCCCCAGACACGCAGCGCTCGACACAGCATCGCGCGCGGGTTGCCCGCAGACTGGTCGAGCGCTTTCGCGAATCCGCAGTGCAGGTGGGTCGGTTATGCCGGACGGCCCGCGCAGTTGGCACCGAATATCGGCGTTGCGCATCGCCGGTCCGGGGCCGCCCCAGTATCGCACCCCGAGACGCTACCGCGTTTTGCGACATACCGATGGCTGCGTCGGACGCGTCCGGTCCCGGAGGCCGGCTGCCGATGAAACCGAATCGGATCGCGCCGTGACCTTCCTGACCGACTTCGCCGATCAGGCTGTCGTTCTGCCGCTCGTTGTCACGGTGGCTGCGGTCCTGCTGCAACAAGGCTGGCGCCGGGGCGCCTTGGCGTGGCTGGGTGCCATCGGCACCACCTTCGCGGTCATGCTCGCGCTCAAGCTCATCTTCCTCGGGTGCGCGTCGATCTTCGAACCTGCGGCCTTGCGCAGCCCGAGCGGCCATACGGCGGCGGCATCCGTGCTGGCCGGCAGCGTGGCGGCGATCTTCGGCGTGCGGCGCTGGCGCATCGCGACCATCGCGCTGCTCACCGGGCTCGGCATCGGCCTGACCCGCGTCGGGCTACAGGTGCATTCATGGCCCGAAGTCGCCATCGGCGTCACGGTTGGATTGATCGGCGCGCTGGCACTGGCGAAATACGCCGGCCCGCCGCCCGTATTGCGGGTATGGCCGCTGCTGCTGGTCGCTGCTTGCGTCGTGGCGACGATGCACGGGCGGCATTTCGGCGCCGAATACGCCATCCGTCAGGCCGCTGTCAGCGTCGGTTGGTGCACGCCGATCAGTCTGTCACGATAAAGCCTCGGCCCACTCGGATTTATTTCGACTTGTGCTTGAAACGACCGCGAGACCGCTTTAGAATCCAAAATACAAAACGACCGAGAAACAATAGGAGGCCGTACATGACGCTCGGACCCGTACTCGATGTCGCCATCGGCATGACCATGACATACCTGCTATTGAGCATAATAGCGACTGCGCTGCAGGAAAGCGTCGCATCTTTTCTGTCCTTGCGCGGGACCAAACTGCGCGATGCGCTCAAGGGATTGCTCCAAGGCGCCGCCAACGACGCAGCGCTGGCAAACCATGCGATGGTGCGCGGGGTCAGCGGCAAAGCCAACCTTCCATCCTATGTCGAGCCGGCCAACTTCGCCTGCTCGGTTGTCGATTTCCTGGCGGACGGATCGAAGGCACCGTTCTTTAAGCAAATCGAGGACGGATTGGCGAAACTGCCGCAGGACAGCGATTTCCGCAACGCCATGACCACGCTGGCCGCCCAGTCCGGGCAGGACCTGGACAAATTCAGGGCCAGCGTCGGGACATGGTACGGCCATTGGGCCGATCGACTGAGCGGCGATTACAAGCGCTTTTCGCACTATTTCGCGTTGGGCTTCGGTTTGCTGGTGGCCGTCGCGCTGAATGTCGATTCCCTGCACCTGGCGAAAACGCTCTGGACCGATCGAGACGGCCGAGCGGCAATGGTCGCCGTGGCCCAGGCCTATGGGCCGAAAGCCCCCGGCGATCCAACAAACCCGCAGCAGATCGCAGCCGCAGTCAAAGCCGTCGCCGCCTTGCCGTTGCCGATCGGATGGCAGCCGAAACCGGATTCCAACCTGCTTTGCACAATGATCGATACCGTATTCGCCAAGGATGGCAGCGGCCTGACCGTTATACTCGGCTGGCTGGCCACTGCGCTCGCCGTTTCGCTCGGCGCCCCCTTCTGGTTCGATACGCTGCAAAAATTCATGAATATGCGCGGAACCGGCCCGAAACCGGGGGAGAAAGCGACCTAATTCTGCCTGCCGATCCGGTGCACCTGGCCCGCGACCGCCCGCACCTTGCGGGGCGCCGCACGCCAGATCGCCAGGGCGGAGACGCCGCTGACGGCAATACCGAGCCAGAACGCAAGCACGTAGTCGCCGAGTCGGTCGTGTAGAACCCCGGTCAACCAGGGGCCAGCCGCGCCGCCAGCCAGGGCCGACAACATGACTGTGCCGAAGATCGTGCCGAAATTCGCGCCCTGGAAAATCTCGGCGACGATCGCACCCATGACCGAGGTCATGCCATAGCCCAACACGCCCTGCACCATCACCATCGCGTAGACCAGCGCCATCGACGGGTAGTAGCCAAGTAACCAAAGGGTCAGAAAGCAGAACGCGAAACCGAGATTCGAAATCGCCCACACCCACTCTCGACCGATGCGATCCGACAGATGCCCGAGCAGAATGCCGCCGGGGATGCCGGCCAAGCTGACGAAGCCCAACGCCCAGGCGGCGGCGGTGGGGCTCACGCCGATTTCCAGCAAGTATTTGGTCTGATGCACCTGGACGGCGTACCAGACATACAAGCCGCCGAAATACCCCAAAGCGACCCACCAGAACCGCCCCGTCCGCAGGGCGCGCGCCAAGGTCCAATCGATCGCAGCCCAGACAGGATCGACAATGTTCGAAGCCGGTGCGGGCGCGGAGGCATGGACCTCCGCGTCGCCATCGGGCCGTAGACCCAGATCTTCCGGCCGTTTGCGTAGCAGCAAGTTGATG
>JANXMB010000084.1 GCA_025354865.1 Acetobacteraceae bacterium
GCATTGCCCAGGGTTTCGTGCGCCTTGTGCGACGGCGGGGCGCCGATGCGGGCGGCGTTGGCGGGATCGAAATCCACCGTGTCGGCGTAGATCCCCATCGCTTCGCCCGCGCCCATCGCGATCTGGTCCCCGGCTTTGAGCTTGCCGTCCGGCGCGGTGAACAGCACGGGGGAGTCCATGAACACCTTGCGATCGCGCCGGGATTCGAATGCCAACCGGTGCGCATCCAGTGGCAGGCCCGGCAACAGCGCGACGTCGGGGCGAATGCGCAGGAACAGATCGAAGGGATCGCCGGTCGCCAGCGCCATGCGGTGGGCCTGCTGGATTTTATACAGCATCTTCCAGTCGTTCGGCCGGCCGGCGAAGGGCGGTTCGGCATCGTCCTCCAGCGCGACGCAATCGGTCGCGTAGAAATCCCGCAATGTGCCGAGATCGGCCATCCCCGCCGCCGCCATCCCGCCGGTTGCGGCGGCGGCGAGGGTGGGAAAATGCTCAGCCAACGTCGCCTGCCCCTCCCGCCGAGCCAACACGGCGTGCACGGTGGGGTGGATGAATTGGAGGAAATCCCAGTTGCGCATCCAGTTCAGGCCGACGTTGCGCCAGGTGTGTACGAACAACTGGACGTTGTGATCGAACAGCCCGGTGCGGCGCCAAGTCGGGAAGGCCTCGCGATAGCCGCGCAGCTGGCCGGACACGCAGATGGCGATGCGCAGCGGATGATCGGTCGCGGCGATCGTCGGTGGCATGGCGAGGAAGCGGCCGGCCTTGGAGACCCCAGCCAAATGCCGCGCCAGAATGCCCTGTCCGCTTGCCGGCGCCGATCCGTCGTCGGCAATTCGCCCTCGCAGCCCCGATGCCAGCGCCCAGTAGCTGTCCGGCAGGTACATGGATGCGAGCGCCAGCGCCAACACTGCGCCGAGGCAAGCCGCGTCGTCGGTGCCTGCCGATGCGGCGAGCGATGGAAGGTGGCAGGCGAAGCGTTCGAGCAAGGCAGCGCGCCAAGCCGGCCGGGCGGTCAGGACGTGCACCGAGAACAGCAGCGACCCCAGGCCGAACCGCCCCTGCCGCACGACCGCATCGATCGTCCAATCCAACGCCGCTGCGTCGGGCGGCACGCCCAGGACGGCAACCCAGAGCGTGCGATGCGGGCTGTCGCGAAACAATGCGGGATGGCCGTCCAGAAACGCCATCATCGCTGCCAAGGGCGCATCGCGATCGAGCACCATCTTGTGCAAAAACCGCGCGGAATGCGGGACCCAATCGATCGTCCCGGTGTCGGGCTCGCTCGCCAGACAGGTCAACAGCGCCGAGGCGCGGGGTTCGACCATGCCGAGGTCCAGGATATCGCAGGCCGCTTGCACCCGGCGCGATAGGGTGGCGTCGTCCGCCGGGAGCGCCTGCCAACTGGCGAAGGCCGCTTCCGGGCGTTTCAATTTCACCGCGAGGTCGATGCGCAGCAGGTGCAACGCCACCGCAGGATTGCGTTCCAAGGCGGCTGACACGCTGTCGAAGGCCTCGGTCAGGCGCCCGCCGCCGGTCAGCATGTCGCACAACGCCATCGCCAACCCGACTTCGTGCGGAAACCGATCGACGGCTTCGCGCAACAGGGCTTCCGCCGCGTCCGGTCGTCCGAGTTGGCGCAACGCCGCCGCGCCGCCGCCGTAGCCGATCCAGGCGCCCGGCTGTTCCAGTCGGAATGCGGTCCAGGCCCGTTCGGCTTCCGCCCAGTCGCCGCAATCCTCCGCCCGGCGGGCGCGGTCATGCCAGTCGTCGCGGTCTTCCGCAGCATGGGCGCGGGTGTCCAGCGGCGCATCCGGTGCGTCCGCCCTGCCCTGCCGGCGCGCCAGATCCGCCCGCATCGCCAGTAATTCGGCGCGGTTCGGCTGTTGTGCCAGCGCTGCGTCCACGAACGCTGCGGCATCTGCGAGGCGGTTTTCGGCGACCAGCAGCTCGACCAACCCCATCGACGCAGCGAGATGGTCGGGGAAGCGCGCGGCGGCGGAACGATAAAGGGCCTCGGCTTCCGCGACGCGACCCAGACGGCACAGCGCATGGGCATGGCCGGTTTCGGCAAACCACACCGGAGGCATCAGCGCGCAATAAGCCTGCCAGCAATCGGCGGCTTCCGCCCAGTCGCCGGCTTCCTCGGCCAGACGCGCGAGATCGTGCTGTGCCCGGTCCGCGTCGGGAAAGCGCGCCACGGTGTCGCGCAGCGCCTGTCGCGCCGCCTCGGCATGGCCGCAGAGCTGAGCGGCGCGGGCGAATTCGATCCCCGGCCGGCTTTCGGCGGGGAATTGGGCGCGCAAGGCTGACCAGCGCGCCTCGGCCTCGGTCCAGCGATCGCCGGCCTGCCCGGCGTCGGCCCACATCGCCGCGACTGGGAAACGATCGGGGAACCGGCCCAATCCCTCGGTTGCAACGGCATCCGCGCCCGCGATGTCCCCCGCAGCCAGCAGTGCTCGGGTTCCCTCGACGGTGCCGATCGGGTCGGTTGGGAAAGCGGTGCGGATCGCCGCCCATTTGGCGATTGCCGCCGGCCAGTCGCGCCGCCGCACGGAAAGATCGGCCCAGACGATGGCGCCGCCGAGAAACTGCGGGAAACCCAGCACGCAAGCGTCCATCAGCGCCTCGGCACCATCCATGTCGCCCCGATCGCGCAGGGCAACGGCGGCTTGGGTGGCCGCGTGCGGGTCGGTTGGCATCGTCATGCCGCCGGCGGCGTCAGCGCGGCCTCGCATGCCGCGACGAACTGGCGATCGAACTCGTCCAGCGCCCGCCCGGCCGTATCCTGGCGGATCAGGGCGAAGATATCGGCCACCGACAGCATGGCGGGATCGAGCAAGGCGCCGAACGACACATCGGGCATCGTCCGCCCGATCAGCCCGCGATAGAAGCAGAGGTAGAACAGATTGGTGTGCGGGCGGATGTGGTCCGGCACGTCGGGCGGGTAGCGGCCGGTGCGGGCGAAGCCTTCCATGTCGGAGTAAATGCCGGCGTAGACGTCCATCGTGTCCTGCGTCCCAACCGCGAACTGATCGCCCAGCCAGGTCTGCCGTTCGGTGAACAAATACGGCGAGTCGGTGAACACCATCCGCCGATCGCGCGATTGGGCGTGGATGGCGTTCCAGTCCGGAGCGACGCCGGGCAGGAATTCGCGATCCGGTCGCAATCGGATCATCAGATCGAAAGACCGCCCATCTTCGCGCGCGAGCCGATGCGCCCGATCCACTTTATAGTGCATTTTCCACAGGTTGTGGCGGTTGCGGAACGGGTCTCTGGTGTCGTCCTCGATCCGGATATGCGGCGTGCCGTAAACCGCTTGCAGCATCGGCACGTCGGCCTCGTTGCTTTGGGCAGCCGCCGCCTCGGCCGCAGCCGCAAGGCTGGGATAACGCTCCCGCAGGAACGCCAGTCCGCTCGGTCCCACCAATGTGCCATACAGCACCGCGTTGGCGCGGGCGAAGAACCAGATGCGCTGCCAGTTGCGCCCGATCGCCTTCCAGACATGCACGAAGACCGAGACATCGTGATCGTCCAGCCGCAGATTCCGCCAAGTCGGCACCGCCTGTTGGAACCCGCGCAACTGGCCGGAAACGCAGATCGCCACCCGCAGACGGCGCGGTGCGGCGGCGATCGCCGGGGCGTCGATGCGGGTTTCCAGCGCGATATTCGCCACCGCGCCCGGCACGGTGTGCAAACCCATCGCCTGCATCGCCGCGAGATCGAGGCGGTCGCGCATCGCACCGACGATCCGGGCATAGGCCGCATCCGAATGCACCGCCGCAAAGTTCAGATAGGCCAGCAATTCGGTGGCATTGTCCGCCGCGATCCAGGAGAGATCCTGCCATTTATCCGCCAAATACTGCTCGAACACGGCAATGAACCGTTCGAACATGCCGGTTTTGGTCTTCCAGTAGTTCTGACAGAACAGATGCGCGGTCAGCGCCACCCGCCCCTTGGCGACGTAATCGCGCAGGAAGCGGCGCATATCCTCATCGGTGTATTCATAGAGCAAGGCGCAGCGCAACACATCCAACGTCGCCCGATCGCAGGGGGCGTCGGACGCGGCCTCGACGATTTCACGGGCTAGATATGCCAGCGGGGTTTTCAGCCCGCGCAATTGGATCATGCCGGCGAGACGCGGCAACCAATCCCGCGCGCCGGTGTCCTTTTCCTGGATCAGATAAAGCATGGTCTCGCGCGCGAGTTCGGGCTGGGGCCCCGCCCCGTAGATCGCCCAGGCAAGATCGTGGCCAAGATCGTCGGCCAGATCCGGCATCGCCATGGTGGATCGCCAAAGCGCCATGGCCCCATCGAAATGTCCGGTCGCGATGTTCAGCATGGCCAGCCGTTTCAGGAATTCGCGATCCTGGGGCCAGATGCGCAGCACGTCGTCCAGGGCGGCGCGGGCGTCGTCGTGGCGTTGCAGCGCGTCCAGCGTCTCGATCCAGCGCCGGGCGATGCCGATATCGCCGGGACTGAGGCGAACGGCCGCTTCGAACCGAGCGGCGGCGGCGGCGAGTTCCCCCCGTCGTACGGCGATTTCGGCGCCGGTTCGGGTCACTTCGGGATTGTTCGGGAAGCGGTCGGCAGCCTGGGCGATCAATGCCTCGGCTTCTGCTGCGGCACCGTTGTCCTGCATGGCCTGCGCGCCGAAAGTGTAGCCGGCGGGACGATCCGGAAAGCGGTCGCGCAAAACCTGCCAACGCTGCAGCGCGACATCGCCGGCAAGGAAGTGGCCGGCATGCAGTGCCCAGTGGAAAGCGATCTCGGGGTTGTCGGGGAGGCGCTCGGTCCCCGCAGTCAGCAACGCGTCGGCTTCGTCGGGGCGGGCGCAGGCGATCAGGGCGTGGGCGCTTTCGGTCCAGGCGCGGGCTTCGTCCGGCAGTTGCTGGCGTACCTCCTCCCACCGGAGATGGGCTTCGATGCGGTCGCCGCCGGCGGTTGCCGCGTCGGCCCAGGCGAAGCGCACCGAAGGGTCGGTCGGGAAGCGGACCACGGCCTCGGTCAGCAGGGCGTCGGCATCGGCCACCTGCCCAGCCGATCGCAACGCCCTGGCAGCCTCCGCATAGGCGGGCGCGAAGGCGGGGAAGCGCTGGCGGATCGTTGTCCAGCGCTGCACCGCCTCGGCCCAGATCTGCCGGCGCATGGCGATGTCGGCCCAGCGCGCGGCCACCTGCGGGTCGTTGGGCATGCGTTGCATAGCCTCGGTCAGCGCCGCGTCGGCCTCATCGATGTGGCCCGCATCCAGCATGGCGCGGCTGCCGTCCATTGCCACGCGCGCGTCCTCGGGGAATTGCTGGCGCACCTGCAACCAGCGCGCCGTCGCTTCGGTCCAGTCCCGCCGATGCACGGCCTGGTTGGCCCAATCGACGGCAATGCCCAGATCGGCGGGGAAGCGCGCCCGTGCGGCGTCGATCAGGGCATCGGCCTCGGCCGATCGGTCCAGCAGCCGGAGCGCCCCGCTCGCTTCGGTGTAAGGTAGCGTTTCGTTGGGGAATTTGGCGCGCACGATCGCCCACCGTTGCGCCGTTGCCAGCCAATCGGCGCGCGCTCTGGCGGCCTGGGCCCAATCGAAGTGGAAGCGGGGGGTATCGGGAAAGCGGTCGAGCGCCTGTTCCATCAACCGTTCGGCTTCCTCGTTCCGTCCGGCGGCAGCCAGCAGGGCCGCCCCGGCGACATAGCCCGCGCCCTGGTCGGGGAAACGTTCCCGCACCACCCGCCAGCGGTCGACGGCTTCGTCGGTATCGCCTTGCGCCTGGGCGATCGAGGCCCAGTCGATCAGCGCGCCGGCATCTTGCGGAAAACGAGCCAGCGCACCCGCGATGGTCGCCTCGGCATCGCGAAACTGCTTTTGGTCCCGCAGAATGGCCGCCGCAGCCACGTGCCCCAGGGGGTGGCCGGGCAGGACGCGGCGGATTTCGGCATAGCGCCGCAAGGCTTCGTCGCTGTCGCGATGGCGTTGGGCGAAATGCCCCCATGTCCCCATCACCCACGGATTTTGCGGAACCGAACGCCGCCCTTCGTCCAGCACCGCATCGGCGTCATCGAGGCGGCCGCTTTCCGTCAGCGCCTGCGCCCCCAGCACATAGCCCTGACCGTCGTTCGGAAATCGCTGCCGCAATGCGGCCCACCGGTCCGCCGCCACCGCCCAGTCGCGCCGGTGCATCGCCAGATCGGCCCAAACGATGAACACACCCAGGAATTCCGGGAAACGCGGCATGGCATCGGCGACCATCGCCTCGGCGCCCGCGATATCGCCGCTTTCCCGCATCGCGACCGCCGCATCGCTATACGTCAGCGGGTGTTGGGGCAGGAGTTGCCGCGCTTGTTCCCACAGCGCGATCGCTTTCGGCCAATCGCGTGCATCGTGTGCGTCGCGGGCCGCCTGAAACGCAATCTTCGGGTCCGCAATCAAATTGTCCAACGTCAAATCCAGTCTTTGGGCCGCACCGAACCCACGCCGATGCCATACCACATGGCGCGGCCCTCGCGGAATATCGCGTCAGCGGATTCTCGGCCTCACGTTCGCATGAGGCCGCCGAGCGGAGCGGCGGTTTCGCTGCCGGGGAAGACGTCCGCGAGTTCGGCCGGCGTCAAGCCAAGATGTTGTTGCGCAATCCCTTTCGCCAGGGATCGGATATCCAAGGTCGGTTGCAGATCCCGATCCTCGAACAGCCGCCCCGGCGCCAGACCGGGCCAATCCGCTCGCACTCGCCCGCCGGCCACGCCGCCGCCGAGCACGAAGGCGACCGAGGCGGTGCCGTGATCGGTGCCACCGGACCCGTTGATCCCTGCGGTGCGTCCGAATTCGGTAGTGACCAGCACGACCGTTCGCTGCCAGACCGCGCCCAGACCGCGCCGCAGCGCCATCAACCCCTCGTCCAGGCGTTGCAATTCGAACGTCAGGCGGCTGGCCTGCCCGCCATGGGTGTCCCATCCCTCGGTTTCCAACGCTGCCAGCCGGGGGCCGTCCGGCGCTGCCAACATCCGGCCCGCGCGATCTGCCAGCAAGGCGAACCCGGTGCTGTTGGGCGGCGGGGCGGTGCCGGCGAGGACAGATTCGGTGAAGCCGCGCTCCTTCAACCCCTCGGTCAAGGCCGGGCCGGTGATGGGATCGCGCCGATGCACCGCGAGGAGCCGCGCATAGAGGTCTTGGGTGGCGCTGGGCCACATCGGGGGTGCCCAGTTGCTAACGGGGATCGGGCCGCGCAGCAGCAGCGGCACCCCCGCTCCCAGTGCGACGGCGGGGTCCATCGATCCGCGCCCATGGAAGGTGCCGGCGAGGCGATTGAGCCAGCCGCTGGTCATGCGTCGCGGCGCCCCGGCTTCCATGAAATCCTGCGCCTCGAAATGGCTGCGGGCGCGGTAGGGGCCGGCGACGGCGTGCACCGGCAGCGCCTCGCCGGCCTTGAACAGGCCATGCAGCCCCGCCAGCGCGGGATGCAGGCCGAAGAAACCGCCGAGGTCCAGCAACCCGCCGGGCGATCCCGGTGGCGGCGGCACCAGCGGCGCCCGTAAGGCCGCGAGGTCCTTGTCCCCATACGGCACCACCGCCGACATCCCGTCCATGCCGCCGCGCAGCAGCACGACGACGAAGCGCTGTTCGGTGTTGGCGGCCGCGAGCGCTAGGGCCGATCGTCCCAGCACCAACCCGCCGCCGATTGCGCCGAGCAGGCTGCGCCGCAGTAGTTGGGGGCGGGTCATCGGCGTTGGAACTCCGGTGCGGTCAGCAGCAGCGTCAGCGCATCACGGCGGGAGCCGGCCTGGCGCACCTGATCGGCGGTCTCCGGCGAGAGCAGGCCGCCCAGGATGTCGGCGGCGAGGCTCATCGGCTCGATCGCGGTGTAATACGGGGTCAGGCGATAGACCCAATCCACCCGGCGCATCAGTTCCTCCGGGCTGTCCCAGCCGGACGCGATATCGGGATAGCCGTTCGGGAAGGGGGAACCGAACAACGGCTCCCCCAAGGTCGCGAGGGCGGCGATCAGCTCGGGCGGCGGGAACGACGTCGCGCCGAGGGCGCGGAGGATGGCGAAAACATAATCCTCCGACGAGCGCAGTTTGGTCAGTGGCTGCCATGCCTCGGGCAAGGCGATCAGGGCCAGGGATGCCGCTTTCAGATCGCCGCCTGTCTCGCGCAGCACGGTTTCGATGCGCTGTACCGCAGCCGCCGGGGGATCGTCGGCCACGAAATGGCGCACCAGCTTGGTGGCGAGGTTGCGGTATGTCGCCGGATGCTGGGCGAGGAATGCAAAAATCGCCTCCCCGCCGGCCGGACCGGGCGGAAAGCTGCGGCCCATGACGGTTTTCGGGCCGGGTTCGTGCCCGTCGGAGCGATACATGAAGCCGCGATTGTGTTCCGGCAGCTCGAACGTCCAGCCGGTCAGAATTTTCGCATATTCGACCACATCTTGCTGGGTGTAGCCGGAGGCCGGCGTCACGGTGTGCAGTTCGAGCGATTCCCGCGCAAGGTTCTCGTTCAGGCCGCGATGCTGCATCTTGCCGATCTGGCTGTTGGGGCCGACCGAGACGTGATTGTCCAAATACATCAGCATGGCCGGATGGTGCATGACGGCGGATAGCATGTCGGCGAAGCGGCCGGTGACATGCGGGCGGATGGCTTCGCGCACATAGGACGGGATCGTCGCCTGGATTTCGCCGCCGAAGCGCAGGCTGACGGTGAAATGGTTGACCCAGAACCAGACCAAACGCTCCCGGAAGGGGGATGCGGTGTTCAGCAGGGTATGGGCGATCGCGTCGCATTCGGCGCTGAACATCGCGCCGACCCGGCGGATCGGCGGCGCACCGTTCATTCCGCTGTCGCGCCGGTCGAGGCGCAGCAACTCCAACCCATCCTGAATACCGGGCGCCGGCGTTGCCAGCACCGGGTCCGGCCCATCCAACTGCCGGGACAGCCACGCCACGGGATCCCCCGGCACAGCTTCCCCCGCTCGGCGTCCAAGGCCGAAGCGGATCGTCGCATGGGCTGTTCTTGTGTCCATCGCCGACTAATCTACGCATCGGCCGTGGTAATTTACAGGGGCGTGCGACATGTATCTCGGGATTGATCTGGGCACGTCCGGGGTGAAAGCGGTGTTGCTCGGGCGCGACGGGCAGCTGCTCGGGCAGGCCACCGAACCGCTGACGCTGTCGGCCCCCCTGCCGCTTTGGCGCGAACAGGATCCGGAGGATTGGTGGCGCGCGGTCGGTCGCGCCGTCGGGCGGTTGCGCCAGTCGGACGATCTGGGTCGATCGCACGATCTGGGCCAGGTGCGCGGTATCGGCCTGTGCGGCCAGATGCATGGCGCGGTGCTGCTGGATGCGGCCGATCGCGTCCTGCGCCCAGCCATTCTATGGAACGACGGCCGCAGCGCCGCTGCCTGCGCGGAACTGGAGGCCGCCGAACCCCGATCGCGGGCGATAACGGGCAACCGGGCGATGCCGGGGTTCACCGCGCCCAAACTGCTCTGGGTCCGCCAGCACGAGCCGGCCGTCTTTGCCCGCGTGCGCCGGGTGCTGCTGCCGAAAGATTGGTTGCGCCTGCGCCTGACCGGGGAAGCCCTATCCGATATGTCCGATGCGGCCGGCACCCTGTGGCTGGACGTCGGGCAGCGCGCGTGGTCGCCCGCGATGTTGGCCGCGTGCGGGCTGGACCTCCGCCACATGCCTGCTTTGGTCGAGGGCAGCCAACCGGCCGGACGCCTGCGCGCCGACATCGCCGCCGATTGGGGCCTGCCCGCTGGCTGCATCCTGGCCGGTGGGGCGGGCGACAACGCAGCCGGCGCCGTCGGCATCGGCTGCATCGCTCCCGGTCGCGCCTTTCTGTCGCTCGGCACCTCCGGCGTTGTATTTGTCGCCGATGGTGCTTTCGTGCCGGATGCCGAGCGGACGGTGCACGCGTTCTGCCATTGTCTGCCGGATATGTGGCATCGGATGTCGGTTATTCTGTCGGCGGCGGCCTCGTTGACCTGGGCGACCCACCTGACCGGCGCCGCAGATGAGGCCGCGCTGCTGCGCGAGGTCGCCGCGACCGCCCCGGCCGCACACGAACGGCTGGTGTTCCTGCCGTACCTCTCGGGTGAGCGGACGCCGCACAACGACCCCGCCGCCGCCGGGGTGTTCTTCGGATTGCACGCCGGGCACGATCGCGCGGCGCTGGGCCGAGCGGTGCTGGAGGGCGTGGCCTTTGCGTTGGCGGATGGGTTGGATGCGCTGGAAGCTCGCGGCGGCCGCATCGATGCCCTGACCGCGATCGGCGGCGGCGCCCGCTCGGCATTATGGCTAGGCATTCTGGCGACGGTGCTGGACCGTCCGCTGTCCACCGTCGCGGGCGCCGAAATCGGCCCGGCTTTGGGTGCGGCGCGGCTGGCGATCCTGGCAGCGGAGGACGCGTCGCCCGAGGCGGTGTGCACCCCGCCCCCGACAGCGGCGGTGTTCGTCCCGGCGCCCGCGTTGGCGGAGGGTTTGGCCTATCGTCGGGGGATATTTCGGCGGCTTTATCCGGCGTTGCAGGGATTGTTCGCGGACACAGTGGCGGCTTGCTGACAAGGGTGGCGGAGGATGCTAATCGGACGCGGCGTGTCTCCGTAGCTCAGCAGGATAGAGCACAGGATTCCTAATCCTGGGGCCGTGGGTTCGAATCCCGCCGGGGACACCAATCTTGTCCAGAAAGGCACGCGCTATTTGGGCAGGGGCCGACTGGCCATCGAATGCAGCGCCAAGCGGTCCTTGCACCCGGTCAGCGGTGCTCGACACAGAAGGCGGCGTCATCTGGAAACCGAGGGCGACAACTATACCATCCGCTGAAGGTCAGCTTGATGCTCCGGGCTACATCGCCCAGATCGTACAATCGCCTCGGCACAAGGCATCGAACAGGAAAGGAAACACGGCGGGGACGCCATTTAGAGAAACCGTAACGGTGCCCGCAGAAACCGATCCACCTCTCTATTAACTGCCGGCCAGTATAAGAATGCCTTTTTGGAGGGATTGAAATTTAAAATTGAATTGCTGCATGAGATAACTTGCACAGGTTACCATGTGTGCTTTGCCATGAACGCGCGCAGGGCCGCGTTGATCCGGGTTTGATAGCCCGGCCCCTGCCGCTGGAACCAGTCGAGCACGTCGGCATCGAGACGCATGGCGACGGGCTTCTTGATCGGTATGGTTCTAAAGAACGCTCCGCGAACGCCCCCGGCGGCAAGTTCGGCTTCGGTCATCGGGGGGCATTCCGGGTCGGTCAAATCGATCTCACCGCCGGACCCGGCAGCCAGGATTTCAACCTCAGCTTTGAGTGCGGGCGGTAGCAATGCAGGGTTACCCTTCTTCATAGGCTTTCCTTTCGGCGGACGATGCCTCGCGGGCGCTGATAATGCGGCCTGGAACCGTCGGATTATCCGGCCATGTATGCACGACGAACAAGACAACTGCGGGGCCGGTGGCAGGCATACATAGGGTCCGCCATCGTTCCTCATCGGGCCATGAGTCGGGGAATGTGATGGCAAGCGGATCGCCCAAGCCATATTCGGCCAACTCGAACGAAATCCTATGCTTTCGCTTGTTCGCCTCGGCTTTCGCCCGGTCCCATGTCCAATGCAAAACGCCCTCCGCGTCTATACAAACGATTATAGACAGTCAGGGGCCGCGTCAAGGAGGAGCGCTCTCCGTTCAGACAAATCGATTTATATCGCAATCTGAATCACATACAGAGTCGCGACTTCATCCCGCCCCCCTCCCCCCCACTCACTTCGTATGCGTGAACCACATCGCCCCGCCGCGGCGCCAACCGTCGTTCGCGGCACCGAGATCGACCGGCGGCTTGGCGAACCAATCGTCGAATTCGGGCATGCGGCACACCCAGCCCGTGGGGAAGATCGGCTTCACCCGGTCTCGCGCGCCGATCAGATAAGCGGCTAGGATATACGCCTCGCTCCAATACCAATCGATGAACATGTCCGGGTAATCCCACGGCAGCACGATGTCGTGGATATGGACGATCACCCCCGGCTTCAAGCGCGGCAGCACGTCGATCATGAACACCGTCACATCGCTGTTCATGAACACCCGATGCGACCCATCGAGGAACAGGATATCCCCCGCCTCCAACGTATCGAACACCGCCAGATCGCAGGTTTCCAACCCCGCTCGGATCACCTCGTCGCAGGCCGCGTCGATGGCTGCGCGCGGTTCCGGATCGATCGAGACGATGCGGGTCGATAGGCCGTGATCCCTAATCGACCGCCACGCGAAAGCGGTGGTGATGCCCGACCCGATTTCCAGATACAGCTTCGGCTTATACATCCCGATCAGCGTATAAAGCGCAGCTGAGTCGAACGGGGCATAGGCGCCACCGCACCAGGCGGGCTCCGGGAGCCGAGCGGCATCGAAGTCGCGGGCGATCTTCTGCAGGGCGGGCGCCCGCCGATCGATTTCCTGCAAAATGGCGCGGAAATCGGCGTTGTGCGGTGCGATCCAATCGACCAGCGGCTGAATGGGCGGTTTGGTGTTGCCCCAGCGCGGGCGCAGATCGCGGGACGGCGGATATTCCATCGGCAGAGCGATCCGCGCATAGGGGTTGCCCGGCATGGTCTCGTATTGGTCGGTGGAGCGCAGCGAGGCCTCGACGCGGTCCATGGCCGCCTGAAGCTGCGCGGTTCCGGCCGCACGCCGCAACAAATTGAGAAATTTCCGTTTCACCGCGATGCTCCGTTCGATGACGAACCCTTATTGGCATTGCCGGTTCCAATCCAGCCCCCGTTTGCCGCGCAGGCCCATTTGTCGCAGCCGGCGGAGGGGCCTATCGTCGCGGGATTCGAAAATCCGAAGGAAACCCCATGACCGCCCCCGAACGCCTGCGCGCCGTGCTCGCCAAACCCGGCCTTGTGACCATGCCCGCCGTCTGGGACGGCCTGACCGCCAAAATGACCGCCGCCGCCGGCTTCGAAACCGCCTTTCTGTCGGGTTCCTGCGTCGCGGCCAGCCGGCTGGGCGGGCCCGACCTCGATCTGATTTCCTTCGCCGAGATGTTCGACTCCTTCAACATGGTGCGCGGCGCCGCACCCGATCTGTTGATCCTGGCCGACGGCGACCATGGCTACGGCAATGCCATGAACGTGCAACGCACCGTGCGCGCTTACGGCCGGGCCGGCGCGGCGGCGATCCTGATCGAGGATAAGATCACCCCGCGCGCCTTGACCTCGGCCGGTAAGCCCTGCCTGCCGCGCGACGAAGCCCGCATGAAAATCCGCGCCGCCGTGCAGGCGGCGAAGGAATCCGGCATCCTGATCCTGGCCCGCACCGACTGCCGCCCGACGCAGGGCATCGATGAGGCCGTCGCCCGCATCGAAATGTATGTGGAGGAAGGGGCCGATATCCTGTTCCTGGATTCGCCCGCCGACGACGCCGAAATCCGCCGCGCCGTCGCTGCGGCCGGTGGCAAGCCGTCCTTCGCCGTGCTGTCCCCCGGGGCACCGCGCGCAACCCCCTCGAAGGCCGAGGCCGAGGCACTGGGCTTCAAGATCGGCACCTACCCGACCGGCATGCTGTCGCCGGCGGCGGCGGGGATTGCGGCCGGGCTCGACGCCTTGCTGGCCGGGGGCAATCAGGCGGCCAGCGCCATGCCGGGGGCGGAACTGCGCGCAATCCTGGGCTATAGCGAATACGACGCCCAGGCCAAGCCGTTCATCCTCGGCGGCTGAACGATCCGACGCCGGGATTCCGCCATCGGCATCCCGGCTCGATTTCCCTACGCTGCCTCCGGTGCGGCCAGCAACGACGCGCGGGACGCCAAAAACGCCTCCACTGCAGCGACCAACTTGTCGCACTCGGCATCGCCGATCGGCAGGCACAAGGTCATCATGCCCCGCCGCGCGAGCCAAATCCCGGCGGCCAGCATGTCGAAGAAGAACAGTTCCTTCAGCCTCTGGTCCCCCGCCGCTGCATCGGCCGGCGTGGCGATCGGCCGGCGGGTCGTGTGGACCGCCAGCATCGAGCCAATGCCGGTGAATTGAAGCATCGCCCCGGTCGCGCGGCAGGCGGCGTTCAGGCGTTCCCGCAGCGCGTCGCCCCGAGCATTGAGGGCGACCGCAGCCTCCGGCGTGTAGATCTGGGTCAGGCCGGCCAGCCCCGCCGCCATCGTCAGCACGTTGTTGTTGAATGTTCCGGCATGCGGCAGCGCATTGGCGCGCCTGGGATCGAACATATCCAGGATATCCGCCCGCCCGCCGAATGCGCCGAACGACATGCCGCCGCCGATATACTTCCCGAATGTGGTGAGGTCCGGCACAATCCCGCGCACCGATTGCAGCCCGCCCGGCGCGAGGCGGGATGTCATGACCTCATCCAAGATCATGATTGCCCCGACACGGGTGGTTTCTTCCCGGATCGTGCGCAGGAATGCGGGCGTCGCCGCGATGCAGCCGCCGCTGCCGAGCATGGGTTCTAGGATGACGACGGCGAGGTCGGCGGCGTGGGTGGCGATCAAAGCGCGGGTGGTTTCGACGTCGTTGTAGGGCGCCACGACATAGTCGAACGGCACGTTGACCGGTGAGCCGCCGCCCGCAAAGCCCAGCACCGCGCCGTGGTAGCCGCCCTCGAACACCATGACCTTGCGGCGTTTGGCGAAGATCGTGGCGGCGGTAATTGCCAGCAGATTGGCCTCGGTCCCGGAATTCGTCAGCCGCACCCGTTCCAGCCCGAAGCGATCGCAGATGGCTCGGGCGAATGTCGCCTCGGTCGTGTTCGACGCGCCGAACGAAATGCCGCCATCCAACGCCCGATCCAGTGCGGCGCGAATGACGGGGTGGGAGTGCCCGTAAATCCCCGCCGTATATTCGCCCAGGAAATCGACGTATTCCTGCCCGTCCATATCCCAGAGCCGGCAGCCCTCGGCCCGCGCCATGGCCAGGGGAAAGGGGGCGTAATGCAGCACCGTGCGGGTGTTGCCGCCGGGCATGGCGCCGAGCGCATCGACATAGCGGGCGAGGCTTTGCGGGTTGCGGGCGGTGTAGGCTTCTTTCGCGTCGCGTAAGGCGGTGTCGATCTCGGTGTTGCCGAATGCAGTCCGACCCATGTTGCTGCCCTTTCCCGGTTGGCTTGAGTGTGCCGGAGGACTATGCCCATCTGCAACCGCAACAAGGGCGCCACGCATCATGGATTTGAAGGACCACATCCGCTCGATCCCCGATTTCCCGAAACCGGGCATCCTGTTTTACGACGTGTCCACCCTATTGCGTCACGAAGACGCCTGGGCGGTCGCCATGGGCCGCATGGCGCGGGCCGTCCGGGCCTATCAGCCCGACCTGATCGCCGGCATCGAATCGCGCGGCTTCCTGATCGCGGCCCCCTTGGCGTTGAAACTGGGCTGCGGTTTCATCATGGTGCGCAAGAAGGGCAAACTGCCCGGCCCCTGCATCGGGCTGGATTACGGCCTGGAATACGGCACCGACCGGATCGAAGTTCAGGCCGACGCGGTCTATCCCGGACAACGGGTGGTGGTGGTGGACGATCTGCTGGCAACCGGCGGCACCATGAGCGCGGCGATCGAGCTGGTCCGCCAGGTCGGCGGCGTCGTGCCCGCAGCCGCCGCCTTGATCGAGCTGTCCTTTCTGCAAGGCCGCGCTCGGCTCGATGTCCCGTGCGAGGCTTTGGTCGCCTACGACGAATAAAGGCCGCCGCCGGCGCTGGATCATTGCCAGCAGACGACCCGTACCACCGCACGATCGGTTTCCTGCGGTGGCGGGCTGTGCCCCGCATCGGGGTTGAGTGCGGGCAGTTCCCGCGCCAGGAATGCGGCGATCGTATCGGTTGCAACACCGAACACATATTTGGTTTCGCGCGCAACCGCCCCGTCGACCGATGTCCGCTGCACGACATGGCCGTCGATCAGCCCGACAACATCGCCCGCTGTGTTGAGCACCGGGCCGCCGCTGTACCCCTGCCCCACGGCATTGGCGTCCATCCATAGCAGTCCGCGCCGGTTCTTCGGCTCGAACGACGGGCGCTCGATATATAAGCGTCCGGCGATCGCGGTCGGCACAAATTTGTCGCCGTCGCCGGGATAGCCGAATATCGTCAGGTTTTCCGCCCTAACCGGTCGTTCGGCCATCGCCAATAAGGCAGGCGGGCGCGGGATTTTCACCTGCACGACCGCAAGATCGTCTCGGTAGTCGATTGCCAGCAACCGCGCCGGGGTTTCCTTCACGTATTGCGACCAAACCGCGATACCGCGACAGGTTCGCACCACATGCGCAACGGTCAGGATGGCGCCGTTGCTGGCAATGAAAAACCCGGTCCCCGACGCACCCGTCGGCTGCGACCGATCGGTGGGTCGAATGACGGTTGGCAAAGTCGAAAACACCGGATCCGCCTGGGCTTGCCCTGCCCGCCCATCGTTGCCGCCGGGATAAACAACCGCCGGGAGGGGCGCGCGGCTCGGAGACGGCACCTGACCGAGCACGGGGGGGACGAAGACGGCTGCCGCGAGGAGAAATGGCAGGAAAAGCCGAACCGAATTCCAACGATGGGGTCGCATACGGCGCTTTCTGTTCGAACGACGATATTCGGATCGATACCACGTCGGCGCATTGCTGTCGCCCGCAGCCCCAACGGCATGGACGCGCCGCCCGAATCCCGGAACAATGCTGCGGAACAGGCCGGAGGGTGGACATGCGTTGGTTGGTGTTGGCGGCACTGCTGTGGTGCGGGGCCGCACAGGCGTACGAAATCTCGGTGCCGAACTACGGTAGTTCGATCTCCGGCGTGCCCTTTGCGATCGCCCTGGAAAAAGGTTTCTTCAAACAAGAAGGCGCCGATGTTTCCGGGGTGCGCGCAACCGCCGGAGGCAGCGCCGATGTGCGCAATATGTTGGCCGGCGATCTACCCTTCGTCGAATCGTCGCTATCGGGCATTTTGGCTGCGGTCGCGCACGGTGCGGATTTGAAAATAATCGCCGAATTATCGCACAGCAACGCACAATTCCTTTGGGTGGTGCGCAAGGATTCACCGCTACAATCGCCCGCCGACCTGAAGGGCCGCAAGATTAGTTTCACCACGCCGCAATCGACATCCCAGGGATTGGACGTGCTGCTCTTGCAAAAATTCGGTTACGCGCCCGGAGAGGTCTCGCTGATCGCGACCGGTCCGTACGGTGCGGCAATCACGGCGCTGGAGAACAACGGCGTCGACGTCGCCATTCTGGCAGAGCCGGTCTATACATTGAACCGCGACCGGCTGCGCCCTTTGGCCTGGGTGCGCGATTTATTCCCCGCCATTAACAATGTCGTCGCCGTTACCTCCTCCAAAATCGCTCGGGAAAAGCCCGAGGAATTGCGCGCCATTCTGCGCGCGCATCGTCGAGCCGTTGTTTTTATAACGGAACATCGGGAGGAGGCCGCCGCGATCGCCGCCAAGGTTTACAGGCTGGATGTCGCCGTCGTACGGTCGGTGATAGACGGTTTGTTGGATCGTCCGTCCGGCACAACACCGTTCTGGAGCCAAGGCGATTTCCGCCCCGCCGATCTGGATGCCATGATGGTCGCAATGAAAGCGATGGGATTGCCGGAAGCCAACGCCGATTGGCGGCACCTCGTAGATCAGGATTTCTTGCCGGCCGATTTACGGCGCGATTTGGGGAAGTAGTTACGATGGATAAACTCACTCGGCAACTAGCGGATTTCGCTGCATCGTTACGGTACGACGATATTCCGGCTGCTGTGCTATCCCGAGCCCGGCAGAGCCTGATCGATACGGTCGGTTGTGCAATCGGTGGTCGCAATTGCGAGGCCGTGCGCATTGCGCAAACGATCGCCGGAGGGGCGGTTCCAGCGCACGGCGCCGGCCGCATTTTAGGGTCGAATATCGGTGCAACGGCGCAGGAAGCCGCCTTCGTCAATACCGCAATGATCCGCTATCTGGATTTCAACGACTCCTGGCATGCAGGGCATCCGTCCGATATGCTGGGCGGTTTGCTGGCCGTTGCGGAATCGTCCGGTGCCGATGGCAAACATTTCCTGACGGCGATGGTCGCGGCGTACGAAGTTGTTTTTCGCCTGATTCCACCGACGCAAATGCGGGAAAAGGGATGGGATCAGGGATTTTGCGTCGGTCTCGCCACGGTTTGCGGACTGGGCCGTTTATGGAACTTGAATGCCGAACAAATCGGCCATGCTTTGGCGATTACGGCCGTTGCCAACGTTCCCATGCGTGCGACGCGCGCGGGCAATTTGTCGCTCTGGAAAGGGTCCGCAACCGCATTCGCCGTACGCAATGCCGTTTATGCCACCCAACTGGCAGAGGGCGGCATGACCGGGCCGGAAAGTCCGTTCGAAGGGCGGCACGGTTTGATGGAGCAAATCACTGGCCCCTTCGCGATCGATCCGTTCCCGGACCAGGGCGGCGATTGGTTGCTGCCATGGGTTCGTCTGAAATATTGGCCGGTGGAATACAATGCCCAGGCCGGTGTTTGGGCAGCGTTGAAATTACGGGAGGAAATGCCGATCGACGACATCGCCCGTATCGATATCGCCACCTACTGGTCGGCCTGGCACGAAATCGGGAGCGAGGCGGCGAAATGGGACCCGCGTACACGCGAAACCGCCGATCATTCGCTGCCCTATATCTTCAGCCAGGCACTGCGAGATGGCAAAGTGGGTGTCGATACATTCGATGAGGATCGCTATTTGGATCCGACGATACGCCCATTGATGGCAAAAATTTCCGTGGCCGAGGACGCCGAAATCTCGGCGTTGTTTCCGCATAAAATTGTCATGCGCGCAACGGCCTGGGCCACCGACGGACGGCGGGTCGAAATTCAAACCGGCGATCCCCGGGGCGACAGCACCAATCCGATGGACGAAGCGGAAATTGCCGCCAAATTTATTTGGCTCGCCGAACCGGTTTTGGGTAAGCCCCAAGCGGACGCGGTGCTGACACTCTGGAACGAGATCGAGCAGGTTGCGGATTTAACCGCCGCTATGGATGCGTTGATAGCCCCGCCTCGATCGCGATAACGACGCCCCGGTTATTGCCGCATCCCGAATATCTTCGACCAGTCTGCCAACCATGAATCGCGCACTCGATCCGACTCGGCGCGATCGGCAAACCATAATTTATGCACGTTCGGATCCAGACCGACCGTTTCGATCGGCGCTTTTTTCAATGCCGTGAGGTGACCGAGGTCGCGGATCAACATCGCCTGCCCTTCTTCCGACAAGCACCAATCCAAATAGAGCTGCGCCGCCGCCGATCGTTTCGCTGTAACCGGAATGCCGTCGGCAAAGGTAAAGCAAGGCACGCCCTCGATCGGGAAAATATAATCCAACGGCGCGCCGTCACGGATTTTCGACATTACCGAGGGAAAGGAAACCGGGCCAATTCCGATCTCTCCCCGGATCAATGCGTCGGCGGTCACGGCATTGGTCGTATAGATGCGCGGTTTGATGGCGGCTTGCTTGATCCAATATTCCACGCCCAACACTTTGCGTTGGAACATCGCCCACGCCCAGGTCGATCCGCCTGTGTAACCGCTGGGCATTCCCACCTGACCGGCATATTTGGGTCCAGCGATATCCCACCAGCCCGTGGGCCGATCCTTGATCAACTCCTTGTTCCAGGCAATGCAGGTGCCAGCGGTGATGCGTGGCCAGATGCGGGGTGATGCCAAAGCCTCTTGGATATAATCAGCGGCATTCGGCGGGGCATAGGGACGGAACGCGCCTTCGATATTGCGCAACAAACTCGGTTCGGAATGATCGATCAAATCGGCAACCAATTTATTGGCGCCGATTTCCGCTTTGATGCGCTCGATCAATTGCCCGCCGGGAAGATGGACGATTTCTACTTTCACAAACGGAAAGCGCTTGTTGAAAGCGGCGATCGTTTCCAATTCGAGGTCTTCGATCTGCGCGGTATAATTGACGAAGCCGCCGTCCTTTTTCGCTGCTTCCAATAAGGCGGTCGAAGGTTCGAAACGCGGGATGGCTGCCCGAGCAGCGGAGGTTGTAAGGAGCGCGGCTGTTCCGGTGAGAATGTGGCGACGTCCGATAGGCATGATTTATCTCCTCCCTTTCGGTCAGGTTATCACGCGGCCGAGCGGATCGCCATTGCCAACAGGGGTGTCGGACAGGCATCCTACCGACCTATTTTGGCGAGAGACGTCGGTTATGATTGTTGTATTCGGTTCCATCAACCTCGACCTGATCTTCGCCCTCCCCCACATCCCCGCTTCCGGCGAAACGGTGCTCGGTCCCAACGTCCGCATCGAGCCCGGCGGCAAGGGGGCCAATCAAGCCGTCGCCGCCGCTCAAGATCGTGCCGAAGTCGTCATGGTCGGCGCGGTCGGGCGCGATGCATTGGCGTCGGGGGCACTGGCCTTGTTGCGTCAAGCCAATGTCGATGTGACCCGTGTTATAGAAACCGACGCCGCTACCGGGGCCGCATCGATTTGCGTCGATCCTGCCGGGCACAACGCCATTGCTGTCGGTTCGGGCGCCAATCTTTTAGCCCGAGCGGATTGCGTTGAAACAGAGTTGTTAACGGCGGAAACGATAGTCGTCTTACAAATGGAACTATCGCCGACAGAAACCACCGCTCTGATCCATCGTGCTCGGCAGGCCGGCAGCCGTATCGTTCTGAATCTGGCACCGGCTGCCGCTTTGCCGATCGAGGCGTTGCAGTCTGTCGATATCCTCACCGTGAATGAAATCGAAGCGGAATGGCTCGCCGACAAAGTCGGTTGTGCGCCGACGGCCATGGCGTTACGGCGGGCAATCGGGACTATCGTTATTCGCACATTGGGCGGCGACGGCTTGGAAGCAGCGACGGCCGAGGGCTTGCTGACAATGCCAGCCGAATCCATCGTTCCCATCGATACGACCGCAGCCGGAGATTGTTTCGTAGGCGTGCTCGCGGCGGCCTTGGACCGCGGCGCAACGTTGGAACACGCACTGCGGCGCGCGAGCGTAGCCGCCGCGTTGTGCTGCACGAAACCCGGCAGCCAGAGCAGCCTGCCCTGGGCAAGCGAAATCGACGATTATCTGGCAGCAAAAGGCTGAATGCGGCTGCCTTCCCCGACCGCGTCGAAAGATTGATTGCTCCAACGATAGGCGTATCGATCGTGGGAAAAATATCGCAGATCATGCCAGTGACCGGCATTGCACCCATCGCGACGATCGGGGCTAGGCCAGCGGCGGGGCGTCGTGGCAGATTGCGCGCACCGAAAAAGGGAAACATCCGCTCATGGACCGACATTCGATCGAAAAAGCCGCTGCGTTGCTGGTGCAGGCGCGGCGCGACATGGTGCCGCTGGACGGTCTGCCGGCCGCGCTGACGCCGACGAGCATCGACGAGGGGCACGCCATCCAGGACGCCACCAGCAAGGGTTTGGGCAAGCTGATCGGCGGATTCAAGGCGATGGCGCCGCCCGCCCAGCAGCCGAATCGCGGCATCATCTACGCCGATACCATCCATACCTCCCCCTGCGATCTGCCCGCGCGCCTGGCGCCGCAATGCGGTGTCGAGGGGGAGGTCGCGTTCGTGTTTCGGGAAAGCCTGCCAAACCGAGCGGTGCCGTATTCGCGGAATGAGGTCGCGGCGGCGGTGGATGCGCTGGCGGCGATCGAAATCGTGCACAGCCGATTCGATATCGCCAAGCCACTTTCGAATCTGGAGAAGCTGGCCGATTCGATCATGAACGCCGGGCTGGTCTGCGGGGCGCCGAATGCGAACTGGCGCACGCTCGATCTGGCGTCGATTGCCGTTACGATGTCGGTCAACGGGGAGATCGTTCCGGGCAAAAATCGCGGCCATCCGATCGGCGATCCGCTTGGCGTCGCGGTGGAGCTGGCCAATATGTGGCGATCGAAGGGCGGTGTTCGCGCCAGGCAGATCGTGACCTGCGGGTCGTATACCGGCTTGGATTACCTCAAGCCGGGCGACACATGCGAATTCACTTTCGAAGGTTTGGGATCGGCATCGGTCCGGTTTACGATTCCGAATTGATCGGGATAACGCCGGGCGCAGGCTATGCGCCCGGCGGGGCTAACTCGGCACCAATCCGCCGTCCACGTTGTAGCACTGCCCGGTGATGTTCCGCGCACCTGCAGATGCCAGAAACACCGCCATGGCGCCAATATCCTCCGGATCGTTCGCACGATTGAGCGGGATTGCAGCGGCGCGGCGGCGTTCCATTTCCTCGACCGTCACGCCTTCCTGCTGCGCGCGAATCCGCAGATTGGCGTCCGACAAGGCGGATCGGGTGACGCCGGGGCAGATGGCGTTGACGTTGATGTTGTGTTTTGCCAATTGTTGCGATGCGGTCTTGGTCAAGGCGATGACCGCGCCTTTGCTGGCGGCATAGGCGGCATTCGACGTGCCGGCGTAGCCGCGACCGGCGATCGAGGCGATGCTAATAATGCGCCCGGACCGTTGCGGTATCATGACGCGGGCAACCCGCTGCAAACAGAAAAATACGCCTTTGGCGTTGACACGATGGATACGATCCCAATCCGCTTCGGTCAGATCCATGATATCGGCACGGCGGGTGACGCCGGCATTGTTGACCGATATATCGATGCGACCGAATTGCGCGACCGTGTCGGTCACGATCCGATCGATATGATCGAGGTCGCCGACATCGGCTTGCATCGCAACGCCGCGACGTTGAAAAGCGGCAACCGCGTCGGCCGTTGCGGCGGCGGTTTTGGCATCGATATCGACCGCAACCACATGCGCCCCGGCCTCGGCCAGCGCGATCGCACAGGCTCGGCCGATACCGCTGCCGGCACCGGTCACCAAAGCGACTTTATCCGTCAGCAGCATGTTCGTTTCTCCTTCGATCAGGCGTTGACCAGAACGTTCTCGGGCCGAGCCTCGATTTCGCCGCGCTCGACGCGAAGAACTTGGCGGGTGAGCATTTCGTGGGTCGCTGCGGCGATCCCGACCGTGGCGCCTTGGGTGGCGATGAAACCGTTCATGAACTCGATTTCCGTGCGCCGCCGCTTCTCCATATCCTGTGCCATCGACGGCCGCTGATAGTCGCTCCGCTCGGCTTGCCCGGCCCCGCCGGCGACCATCAGATGGGAGATTTTGTCGTAGGCGCCGCGATCGCCTTCCATTGCCTCGGCCAGCATTTCGTGCGGCAGGGCGCCGACATTGCCCAGCTTATAGCCCAACGCCTGACCGACCCGCACCGCCTCCCCGCCGAGTTGGATACAGATGCGACGGACGGCATCGTGGCTGTCGCGCGCATTGCCGCCCATGCCGGTTGCGGCGGACACACCGTTGCGCATGCCGTTCACGCACAGCTTGGTCCAGCGTTCGCCCCACAAATTGTCGGTCGCCTTGGACGCATCGACGCAGCTCATGATATCGGCGATTTCTTCGGATCGTTTGGTGATCAGGCCGCTGGGCTCGCCGATGTAGAACGATTTGATATCGGGACGTTTGGCATAGCCGCGCCGGATGTGGCCGGGCTGGTACAGATCGACCCCGACGCCGCCGGTCACGATGCAACCCAGGGTGCGACCCCAGCCGACGACGCCGGCTACCCGTTCTTCGTTGATGCAATTCTGCATCGACACCACGCAGCCGGTGGACGACAGATATTGCGCGATCATCTGGGTCGCCCAGACGGTGTCGTAGGATTTCACCGAAATGAAGGCGATATCGACCGGCTTTTGTTTCGCGAGTTGCTGCACCTCGGTCAAATGGATGGCATTGACCTTCACGGTCATGCGTTCTTCCGGCGTCATGCCGAAGATTTCCATCCCATTGGCTTTCATGGTCTCGACGTGTTCGGGCCAGGGGTCGATCAGGGTTACATCGTGGCCGCCGGCCGTCAGATGCGCGCCCACATAGCCGCCCACGGCGCCGGCACCGACCACAACAATTCGCTTGCCCATCCGCTTCATCCCTTACGCGCGTTTCGTTCGGGCGGGAGTTTAGCCGGATTGGGTCGGTCGGCAAACGCCGCCGGGACGAGGCACAGCAGTCTTCCGTCGTCGCAGGTCTTGCCGAGCGCCGCGTTCTCCTGTTGTTAAAGGTAGAACGAAGCCCCGACGAAAAAGGCAACCAGGAAATGGACTCTCTTCTCGGCATGGCCGACGCGATCGGCCCCGCCAACGTGCTGACAGCATCCGACGACATTGCCCCCTATGCCGTCGATTGGCGCGGTGCCTATCGCGGTGTGCCCGAAGCGGTGTTGCGCCCCGGCACGACGGCGGAAGTTTCCGAAGTCGTGCAGCGCTGCGCGGCCGAGGGCCTGGCGATCGTCCCGGCCGGTGGGCGCACCGGCTTGTCGGGTGGCGCGGTGCCGCAGGCGAACGGGCCTCGGTCGGTGGTGCTGTCGCTGGAACGCCTCAATCGCATCCGCGACATCGACATCCGCGACTTTTCCCTGGTGGCGGAGGCCGGGTGCGTCGTGCAATCGGTGCAGCAGGCTGCGGCCGGTGCCGGGCGGCTGTTTCCCATCCAATGGGGCGCGCAGGGCACGGCGCAGATCGGCGGCATGCTGTCCACCAATGCCGGCGGCATTCGCACCCTGAAATGGGGCAATGCGCGCGACCTCGTGCTTGGGCTGGAAGTGGTACTGCCGGACGGGCGCATCCTCGACGATCTGCGCCGGGTGCGGAAGGACAATTCCGGGTATGCCTTGCGACATTTGTTCATCGGCGGCGAAGGCACGCTCGGCGTCATCACCGCTGCCGCGCTGCGCCTGCAACCGGCCCTGAAGCGGGTGGAAACCGCGTTCGTCGCCGTGCCCAGCCCCGACGCGGCGCTGTCGCTGTTCGGCCGGGTGATGGAAAGCGGCGCCGATGTCATCGCCTTCGAGCTGTGTCAGCGCTTCTGCATGGAAATGGCCGCGAAGCACGGCGTCGGGCTGCGCATGCCGCTGCCGCTGGAAAGCCCGTGGTTCGTGATGCTGGAAATGTCCGCCTCCCACGCCTCGGTGCCGCTACGGGAGATCTTGGAAGACACGCTGGGTGCGGCGATGGAAGCGGGGGAAGTCACCGACGCCGCGATCGCCGAAAGCGACGCGCAACGCCTGGGCATCTGGAAAATCCGGGAGGATTATCCCGAATGCTCCCGCAAGGACGGGCCGGCGATCGGCACCGACACCTCGGTTCCGGTCTCGGCGGTGCCGACATTCCTGCGCACGATCGAGCGCGAGATGGCCGAGCGCTGGCCGGAGGGTCGGATGTCGGCGATCGGTCACGCTGGGGACGGCAATATCCATGTGTCGCTGCATGCCCCGCCCGGCATGGATCGGTCGACCTGGATGGCCCGAGCGAGCGAGATGGAACCGCTGGTCAATGCCGTCGCGGTCTCGCTGGGTGGCAGTTTTTCGGCCGAGCACGGGATCGGCCAATCGAAACGGCATGCGATGGCGTCGCATAAGAACCCGATCGCCATGGACGTGATGCGCGTGCTCAAGAACGCGCTGGACCCGAGTGGACGGATGAACCCGGGGAAGATGCTACCGTAACCGCTCGTGCGGCCGGCACCGTCCGGCCGCGATCCAACCACAGGCCGAAGCCCAGCAAGATCGCGCACCCCAGCGCCATCAGCAGCGGGTCCAACCACCAGACCGCCGCCGGCCACAGGCGGAAGGCTGCGGTGGTGCCCCAACTCAGGAACAGGCCGAGGCAAAACACCTGCAAGCTGAACCGGCCGGCTGCGGCGAGCCAGCGGGCGAACATGACGTGCATCCACCGCGCCTCCCGCGGGATGGCGATGGCGATCAGGTATGCCAGGGCAAAGGCATGCAGCACGCGCGGCAGGACCAGCAGATCCTTGCCGATGATGGCGTCGCTATCCGGGATCGGCAGATGGAACGGCAGAAAGCCGAACCAGTTCAGCCTTAGCAGTAGCGCGATTGCCAACACCGCGATCGCTGCCCAGGTCAGCCACCGCCAGCGCGGCAGGGCGCGTCCGTGGATCAAGGTGCGCCGGCCCAACCAAGCGCCGACGAAGAACAGAATTTGCCATGCGAAGGGATTGAACCCGCCATGCGTGCCGGTCCCCAGCACGGGCGGCGCCAACCCGAAGACATGCGCCGCCGCGTAAAGCCCCAGCGGCATTGCCAGTGCCCAGTCGCCGATTCGGGCCTCCAGCGCCGCGAAGACCGGCAAGACCAGCATGCACCACATGAAGACCGGCAGAATGTCCATGTAATTGGGCTGATAGAACGTGGTCAGACCGGCCAGCATGCCCTGGATTGGGTGTTGCAGGACAAATCCCCAGCCCAGCCGCTCCGTCTCGCCGGGAAACAGCCCGGACCCGCCGGCCAGGACCACCAGCGCGCCGAACAGCACGAACACGATTGCGTTGGTGCGATACAGCCGCCAACTGCGCAGCAGCATGTCCAAGCTCGCCGCCGCCCAGCCCTGCCGCGCCGATTTCAGCACGAACACGCTCCCCAGCATCAGCCCCGACAGAAACACGAACTGCTCGGAACTATCGGACAGACCCCAGGCGCCATGGATCAGCCAGAAGCCGATCCACGATCCCGCCGCGTGGGACGCGAAAATGGTCAATTGCAGCCACCCCCGCACGATATCGACGCGGGTGTCCCGGGGCGGGCGAGTAAGGAGGGCGAATTCGGTCATGGCGGTTCCGGCACGCAAGATGGCGTCGAATGTGAGACCAGGGAAGCCGGCATGCGTTACAACCTGTTTGCGGCGGCAGGGGCCGGTGCGCTAGATCGCGATGCGTTCGCTCTCGCTCACGCACCACGATCTAACCTATTGTTTGTTCGCGCGATTCAGACCTCCGGTGATTCCACCTTCGATCATCGCGCTCTAGCGGTCGCAATCTGACGAAAAGAACCGTCTGACTTCGACCACTAGCCCTTGTTTTGGTGGGCCGATTCACCCGACTGCATGGGATGCTCCCGTCAGGATCGGACCACTAGACGCCATGGCTTACCCAGGAGTTACCGCAGTCCAATGCCCGTGATGTCCGACCGCTGGATCCGCCGCATGGCACAAGACCACAGCATGATCGAACCCTTCGTCGAAGCCCAGAAGCGCGACGGGGTCATCAGCTATGGCCTGTCCAGCTATGGCTACGATGCCCGTATCGCCGACGATTTCAAGATTTTCACCAACATCGACTCCGCGACGATCGACCCTAAGGCATTCGCGCCCACCAGCTTTGTGGACCGGAAGGTGCCGACCTGCATCATCCCGCCCAACAGCTTCGCGCTCGGCCATACGATCGAATATTTTCGCATTCCCAGGGACATTCTGGTGGTCTGCCTCGGCAAATCCACCTACGCCCGCTGCGGCATCATCGTGAATGTCACCCCGCTAGAACCGGAGTGGGAGGGCCAGGTGACCATCGAAATCAGCAACACCACCCCCCTGCCGGCGAAAATCTACGCGAACGAGGGGATCTGCCAGTTCCTCTTTCTCCAGGGGAACGAGCCCTGCGAAACCAGCTATGCCGACAAAGCCGGCAAATACATGGGCCAGCGCGGCACCGCGCTGCCGAGGATGTAACGATGGATCGTATCCGTATTCGCGGCGGCAAACCCTTGTCCGGGGAAATCGTCATCGGCGGCGCCAAAAACGCCACCCTGCCCCTGATGGCTGCGGGCTTGCTGACCGATGAGCGGCTGGTGTTGTCGAACGTCCCCCGCCTTGCCGACATCGCGACGATGGGCGCGCTGCTCGCCCAGCACGGCATTGCGGTCGATAAGCAGGACGCCGCCGGGCGGGTGCTGTCCCTCGGCGGGGCCATTTCCAATACCGAGGCACCCTACGACATCGTCCGCCAAATGCGCGCGTCCTTCCTCGTGCTCGGTCCCCTCATGGCGCGGGTCGGGGAAGCGCGGGTGTCCCTGCCCGGCGGCTGCGAGATCGGTGCGCGCCCGGTCGATCTGCACATCAAAGGCCTGGAGGAAATGGGCGCCCGCTTCGACCTGCGCGGCGGGTATATCGACGGAAGGGTCGATGGGCGGCTGCGCGCGGCGAAGATTGTGTTCCCCTTCGTGTCGGTCGGCGCCACCGAGAATTTGCTGATGGCCGCCACCCTGGCCGAGGGCCGCACCGTCCTGGTCAATGCCGCCCGCGAACCGGAGATCGTGGACCTCGCGCTGTGTCTGGTTGCAATGGGCGCGCGGATCGAGGGCATCGGCAGCGACACCCTGACGATCGACGGCGTGCCGGCCTTGCACGGCGCCGAACACGCGATCGTGCCGGACCGCATCGAAGCCGGGAGCTATGCCTGCGCCGTCGCGATTGCCGGAGGATCGGTGTTCCTGCGCCATGCAAGGCCGGCGCATCTGGGCGCCACGATCCGCGTGCTGCGCGAAGCCGGGATCGAGGCGACCGAGGGCGACGGCGGCCTGTTGGTTCGCCGCCTGAACGGCCTGCATGGCGCCGATGTCATGACCGAACCCTACCCCGGCTTTCCGACCGACATGCAGGCCCAGTTCATGGCGATGCTGTCGGTGGCCGAGGGCGCGTCGATGGTCACCGAGACCATTTTCGAGAACCGGTTCATGCATGTCCCCGAACTCAATCGTATGGGCGCGCGGATCAATGTGCACGGGTCCTCGGCCATTGTGCGCGGCGTCCCGTCGCTATCCGGCGCCCCGGTGATGGCCAGCGACCTGCGCGCGTCCCTATCGCTGATCCTGGCCGGATTGGCCGCCAAAGGTGAAACGGTGGTCAATCAGGTCTACCATTTGGATCGCGGCTACGAAGCGGTGGAACAGAAACTGGCCGCCTGCGGCGCGGATATCGAGCGGATTTCCGATTAGGCAGCGAGGCGGCCGCTACCGACGCACCGCCGAAGCCCCGTAGACTTGGCCCGATCGGGCAAACGCCCCATACACGACCTCGGGCTTCTGGAATGATCGGTAGGCCGCCGGCTCCGTGCGCGGTTTGAAACCCGGATTGGGGCCAGTCCACCGCAGCATCACCATCGCGCGGTAGGCATCGCCCAAAGCCGGGGTTGCCGAGTGGTAAGCGCCGATCGCGGCGGACCAATCCTCGCCCCGCGGATGCAAACGGTTCAGGAATTTCGTGGCGTAGATGGCATTGGCGATCGGATCGAACGCCTCGTCCAACGAGGCGAAGGCGTCGGGATGGTGCAACAGGTTGACCTGCATGCAGCCGACGTCCAGCGACTGCACGCCGCGCGCCTGGAAAGCTTTTGCGGCGTCGATCGCCTCGGCCTTGGTGGCGTAATAATGCCCCTCCCCGGCGGCGTTGATGGTCCAGGGCCAGGGCCGCACTGCTCCGGCAGCCTCGTCGTAGCGCCCGCTTTCCACCAGCGCGATGGCATGCACCAACCGAGGCGGTAGACCACCCGCGTATTCCGCCGAGACGATCGCGGTTTCGCAAAGCGCCGAGGGATCGGGTGCGGCCTGGGCAATACCGGCGAAAAGCAAAAGAGAAAAAACCAAAATAATCGAGCGCATGG
>JANXMB010000116.1 GCA_025354865.1 Acetobacteraceae bacterium
CCGTGCTGGGCCTCACCACGGCGTTCGCGGGCGGCGTGGTCGACACCGCGATCATGCGGTTGATGGACATCCTGCTGGTTTTCCCCTCGCTGCTGCTGGCCATCGTGATCGTCGCCATCCTCGGCCCGTCGCTGTTCAACGCGATGATCGCGGTGGCCGTGGTGGCACTGCCCAACTACACCCGCCTGGTGCGCGCCTCGGCACTGTCCGAATTGTCGCGCGACTACGTCACCGCCACGCGCTCGGCCGGGGCTGGCACGCTGCGGCTGATGTTCTCCACCGTGCTGCCGAACTGCACCGCGCCGCTGATCGTGCAGGCCTCGCTCGGCTTTTCCTCGGCCATTCTGGACGCGGCGGCGCTGGGCTTCCTCGGCCTCGGCGCGCAGCCGCCGACGCCCGAATGGGGCACCATGCTGGCCGGGGCGCTGCAATATTATCAGCGCGCCTGGTGGGTGCTGACCTTCCCCGGCATCTCCATCCTGGTCACCGTGCTGGCGTTCAACCTGTTCGGCGACGGACTGCGCGACGCGCTCGACCCGAAGTTGAAACGCTGATGCCGCTGCTCGAAATCCGCAATCTAACCGTCGAATTCGCCACCGCGCGCGGCACCTTCCGCGCGGTGGACGGGGTGGACGTTGTGGTGGAGGAGGGCGAAATCCTCTGCGTGGTCGGCGAATCCGGCTCCGGCAAATCCGTCTCGATGCTCGCGGCGATGGGGCTGATCGGCTATCCCGGCCGCGTCACCGCCGACGTGATGCGCTTCGCCGGGGCCGATCTGCTCAGCCTCAGCCCGCGCCAGCGCCGCAAACTGGCCGGGCGGGATATGGCGATGATCTTTCAGGAGCCGATGTCCTCGCTGAACCCGTGCTATTCGGTCGGCTGGCAGATCGGCGAGGCGCTGAAGGTGCATCGCGCCGTGCCGCGCGGCAAAGTGCGCGACCGGGTGGTGGAGTTGCTCGATCAGGTCGGCATCCCGGCCCCGGCCACACGGCTTGGCAGCTTCCCGCACCAGTTGTCCGGCGGCATGAACCAGCGGGTGATGATCGCCATGGCGATTGCCTGCAACCCGCGTCTGCTGATCGCCGACGAACCCACCACCGCGCTCGACGTGACCATCCAGAAGCAGATTCTGGACCTGCTGATCGACTTGCAGCGCCAGCACCGCATGGCGCTGGTGCTGATTACCCACGACATGGGCGTGGTGGCCGAAACCGCGCAGCGCGTGCAGGTGATGTATGCCGGGCAGATGGTGGAGGAAGCGCCGGCCGAGGCGCTGTTCAGCACCCCGCGCCACCCGTACACCGCCGCCCTGCTGGAAGCGCTGCCCGAACGCGCGCACGGCCGCCGCCGCCTGCCGGCCATACCCGGCGTGGTGCCCGGCATCGCCGACCGCCCTACCGGCTGCCTGTTCAACCCGCGCTGCCGCTTCGTGACGGATCGCTGCACGGCGCAAGTCCCGCAACTGCAAGGCCCGCTGGGCACACGGGCGCGCTGCCACACGCCGCTTAACACCGCCGGCCACCCGGTGTCCGCATGAGCATCCTGATGGAGGCCAAGGACATAAGCCGCCATTACCCGGTGGGCGGCGGGCTGTTCGGCAAAAAGGGGCTGGTGAAAGCGGTCGACGGCATCTCGTTCCGCCTCGCCGCCGGGCGCACGCTGGCCATCGTGGGCGAATCCGGCTCGGGCAAGTCCACCATCGCGCGCATGGCCACCGTGATGGAACCGCCGACCGGCGGCGAGTTGCTGATCGACGGCGCCCCCACCGTGCGCACCGACGCCGGGGCCCGCCGCCGCCTGCGGCTGGCGGTGCAGATGGTGTTTCAAAACCCGTACGGCTCGCTGAACCCGCGCAAGACCGTGGGGTCGATCCTGATGGAGCCGCTGGCGATCAACGATCGCGGCAACCGCGCCCAGCGCGAGGAAGCCGCCCGCGCCATGATGGCCAAAGTCGGCCTGCGCCAGGACCAGTTCGCCCGCTACCCGCACATGTTCAGCGGCGGCCAGCGCCAGCGCATCGCCATCGCCCGCGCGCTGATGCTGAACCCGCGCGTGGTGGTGGCCGACGAGCCGGTCTCGGCACTCGACGTATCGATCCAGGCGCAGGTGTTGAACCTGATGATGGATTTGCAGGAAGAACTCGGCCTCGCCTATTTGTTCATCAGCCACGACCTCAGCGTGGTGCGCCACATCGCGGACGAAGTGCTGGTGCTGTATCTCGGCCGCCCGGTGGAACAGGCGGCCAAGCAAGACATCTTCGCCCGCCCCCGCCACCCCTACACCCAGGCCCTGCTGGCCGCGACCCCGAGCGTGGACCCCGCCCACCGCCAGCGCACCGCCCCGGTGCGCGGCGAGTTGCCCAGCCCGCTCAACCCGCCCCCCGGCTGCGCCTTCGCCAGCCGCTGCCCGCACGCCCAGGCGCGCTGCACGGCGGAAATGCCGGGGTTGCGGGAGGTGGAGGGGCATTTGGTGGCGTGCCATTTTGCCGAGACGGTGGGGTAGGGGGTTGCAGTAGGATGGCATCCTATTGCGATGCTAAGCTGCCCGGGACGGAGCCAGCCACCATGCGCACCACCCAGCAATTCAGCATCACCCTGCCGCTCGACATGGCCGAAATCGTCGAGGGCAAGATCAAGTCCGGCAGCTATTCTTCGGTGAGCGAAGTGCTGCGCGACGGCGTACGCGCGCTGATGGAGCGTGACGCGGCGGTAGAACGCTGGCTGCGTGAAGAAATCGTGCCCGGGCACGCTGAATATCTGGCCGGCCCATCCAAGGGCGTTCCCGCCGAGGCGATCCTGGAGCGCATCAAGGCCAGGCGGGCAGCCCGGTAGACCCGTGTGCGCGTGATTTTCACGCCACTGGCCGAGCGGCATATCGACGCACTGCATGCCACGATCACGGAACATAGCAACGAAGATCGGGCCGACGGCTACGTCCGCCGGATCGTTGGATTCTGCCAGCGATTGGCCACGTTCCCCAACCGTGGCACGCAACGCGACGACATCCTGCCGGGATTGCGTGTGACGGGGTTCGAGAGGCGCGTCACCATCGCCTTTATGGTGACGGCGGATGCGGTGTTAATCGAGGGGATTTTCTACGGCGGCCGCGATTTTGCAGCGATCTTGCGGGGCGAGGCTGAGGTTTGAGCACTGCGGCGCGAGTGGCCTTCGTCGCTGAACCCGCCCCCCGGCTGCGCCTTCGCCAACCGCTGCCCGCACGCCCAAGCGCGCTGCACGGTAGAAATGCCGGGGCTGCGGCAGGTGGAGGGGCATTTGGTGGCGTGCCATTTTGCCGAGACGGTGGGGTAGGGGCTATCCGTCCAGCAGGCGTAGCACCAGCGCGTCGATGCGCGCGGTAAGCCCGGCGGCGGCGACGGCTTTGCGGATGGCGTGGCGGTGCGCGGTGAAATAGGCTTGCGGATCGAGCGGCACAGTGGCTGCCACCTGCTCCGCCTCGGCAGCCAGGGCGGCAAGGTCAGAGTGAAGGGCTTCCCGAGGGTCGAATTCCGGGATAGGGAGTTCCCAGACGAGGTTGTCGAAATGGCGCGGTCCGGTTTGGCCTCGTGCTTGCAAGGGGGTAACTCGGGACAGGACTTCTGGGCTGTTTATAACAGCGACGATATACGACGCCTCTCGTATCGTATTTGCTAAAGTCCAATAACAACCATGTTCAACGATCGCCTTTTCTTCGTTTAGTATTGCTCCGCTGATATTTGTGCCTGACGCTGTATACACTATTTTTATTCCAACTGCGGAAGCCTGTCGGGACATGCCACGCATGTGATCTATCCGCTGCGACAGAGTCATGCTAAGATTTCCATCGTTTCGACGCGAACTGTGTAGTGCCCATTTCGCCTCGATATCTCGTAACCAGCTCGCAAGATGTCTTTTGCTCGACGAGGCTGCTACCCAAGATTCCATGACACGAAGTCCATCAAGTGGAATTACGCCCAGTCCGAAACCTGTGACACGAAATGGAGCAACATGTCTGGCAAGCA
>JANXMB010000144.1 GCA_025354865.1 Acetobacteraceae bacterium
CCGCAGCGCAAGCGGGCGCAATCGGACCTTGCGCGGTGGACCGCGACGCCGGGTCGGATCCTGTCGGTGCATGGGACATTTCCATTGTATGCAACTGCCGCCGCGCACTTGTCGGTGGAGCAGGGTGGCAAGATCGGCACCGTTGTTGTGGAATGCGCGAAGTAGCCGGGATCGCGATGCGTTCGCGCATGCATCGCGATCCGGCGCTCGGTTTGGTCGCGCGATCCGGGCCTCTGCCCATCGCGCTTTAGAGCGTGATCGCCTGAGGTTGACTTCAACCTCGGGCGTGAATCACCCTCTCAAACAAAGGCTTAGACCATGATCCAACGCCGAGATCGCGTGCAACCTCAAACAATCATGGTCTAAGGACAGAAAAATGGCGGATCGTTCCGTGGTGCTGATCGTCGGCGCCAATCGCGGCATCGGGTTGGGTGTCGTGCAATCGTTCCTCGCACGCGGATGGGACATCGTCGCCACCGCTCGGCAACCCGGCGCGGCCACTGCGCTGCAGGCGCTGGCAGGGCAAAACCCCGGCCGCGTGGAAATTCTGGCGCTGGATATGGGCGTCCCGGCCGAGGTGGATCGTTTCGCCGCCTCGCTCGCCGGGCGCATTTTCGATGCCGCGCTGATCAACGCCGGCGTCGCCGGACCCGCGCATCGCACCGCCAACGCCGCCACGCCCGAGGAAATCGGCGCCCTGATGTTCGTCAATGCCATCGCACCGACGCGCCTGGGCCGGCTGCTGCTGAACAACCTGACGTCCGGGTCCGGTGTGTTGGCATACACCAGCTCCATCATGGGCAGCGTCGCGCTGAATGCCGGTGGGCATGAGTTGTATCGGGCCAGCAAAGCGGCGCTGAACTCGCTCAGCCGCGGATTGTATGCCGAGATGCGAGGCCGCGACCTGACCCTGCTGACGCTGCACCCGGGTTGGGTGCGCACCGATATGGGCGGTTCCGGCGCGCCGGTCGGGGTGGACGAAAGCGCGCGCGGCATGACGGCGGTCATCGTCGCCGCAGCCGGCAGCCGCCGCCACGCGTTTCTCGATTTCCAGGGCAAGGAACTCGCCTGGTAGCAAGTTTCCGAGCGGGTGCTGGCTCTAAGCGGCCGGTGGCGGCCATTCCAGCGTGACATAAGGCGGCTCCTGCGCGACCGCCGCCATGCCGAGTTTCTCGCATAGCCGCAACGACGCCGCGTTGCTGGCCAGCACCTGCACGCGGCCGGGTACGCCCAGCCGGCGGACTTCCTCCAAGGCCGCGCGCATCAACGCGGTGGCGACCCCGCCGCCCTGCCTATCCGGCAGGATCGCGATATCGACGAAATAAACCCGTTCGCTAGTCGCATCCGTAATCAACCGCCCGATCGGCTGCCCCTCGGTTTCCACGATGTCGAAGCGGGCGGCGGGAAATTCGTTGCGGTAGGTGGCGCTCATGGCGTGATATTGCATGCGCAGCAACAGCGTCTTGCCGGCCTCGTCCAACGGCATTGCCGCCATTTCCGGCAATTTATGGCTGGCGAACAAACGATACAGGAATGCCTCGTCGGACCCATCGGCGGCTTCCGGCCGCGCGATCAGCATGCCAGCCCGTATCGGTATCGGTTGGAGCGAAAATGGCGTGGACATCGCCCTCGGCCTCAAGCATGGAGGTGCGCAATCGCACCGAAATTGCAGAAGGGAATGCCAACATGACCGACCGCCCGACCGCCGAAACCTTCGCGCCGCATGTGGGAAAGGCATTCCGCCCCGTCGGGCGATCGCATGTGCTGACCTTGGTATCGGTCGATACCGCGCGTTCGGCTGGCAGTGCAAGCGCGACGTCGGTGCCGTTCGCCCTGTTGCTGCGCGGCCCCCGAGACGCGGTGTTGCCCGAGGGCTATTACAGCTTTGCCGTCGATGGCGGGTACGATGCCGATCTGTACATCGCACCCGTGCATACACCGTCTCGGGACCACCAGGATTATCAGGTGGTCTTCAACTGACCCAGGCTGCGTGGATCAGCCCCGCGACGGAAAGATCCCCTGAATGGCGATGCAGTAATTCACCACCGTAAACGGCATCAGGTTGGTATGCGCCGCGTTGCCGCCGCTGGGACCGGTCGGCGCGAGCGGCGTCAGGCCGGTCGTGGTGGTGTTGTAAATCGCGAACGGGATGCCGGTTTTGTTGCCCACACCCGACGACGTCGTGGCGTCCGGCACAAGCGACGTCGTCGCCCCCGCCGTGTTGACGGCCGAGATCGTATGGGAATGCGCCGGAACGGTGGCTTGCGTCAGGGTATTGGTCTCCTGACCGGATGACTGTCCTTGCGCGATCTGCGTCCCGCCCGGTCCGGTGCCGTAGCTCATGGACGCGCGGCCGCGCAGGTCGGGCAACCCGAACGTCGACACGCCATTGCCGCCGTATGTCGTGCCGAGCAGGGAGAACAGCGCCTGATACTGCGCGATCGGCAGCAACTGGCCGGCGCATTGCATCCAACCGCGCGGGGCGAACGGGAAGCCGAACGCTTCTATCTGGGACATGTAGGCCTGAGACATGGGGAATGATCCCTTGAAAAATGAATGCGGGGGAGGGGGCCGAAGCGATGCGCCATCACGGCCGTTCCGGGTAAGTCCCCTGAATGGCAATGCACCAATTGAGCGCCAGGCTCGGCTGCATATTATTGTGCGCTTGACCGCCACCGGCATAAGGCGGCAACGCAGCAGCGTTCAGCGCGACCGACGGATTCCCCGCCGTCGGCGCGAAGCCGTTGACCGGCGTGCCGGAGTGCCCGCCCGGTTGCACCAGCGCCGCCAACATCGACGGCGCTGCGGGGGGCACGGCCGGCGTTTGCGACGCAGCGTGCGCGTTTGAAACCAGGAATTGGTGATTATGCGCCGGCACCGTCGTGCTCGTCAGTTGCACCGCCATTTCGCCCCCGGTTCCGCCCATGGATCGCGGCGTCAGGCCCGGGCCCACGCCCTGTCCGATCGGTAGGCTGCCTTGCAGGTTCGGCAGCGCGAAACTGGTTGTGCCGTTGCCACCGAACTGGACGCCGAGCAGCGAGAACAAGGTTGCGTATTGGCCGACCGGCAGAAGCTGACCGCGGCATTGCAGCCAGCCATTGGGGGGGTAGTTGTTGGCCATACAGGTGATCTGGCCGAGGAAGGGTTCCGACATGCGATTGATCCTCCGATTGAAACGGGGCGATTGCGATCTCAGCCTGACGCGCGACGACCGAAGATGGTATCGCCTTGGGTCCGTATTGCGTACTCTCAAGCCGGGTCTTTACGATTGCGAAGGGTATAGGCCCTGCGTCGCAATGATGTAGTTAATTGTCTGGAACGGTTGCATGTTGTCGTGCGGCTGCCCGCCGCCGGCGGCAACCGACACAACGGCGTTATTCAGCGCCACCGGCACGGCTGCGGCCGGGCCATAGACGTTGGTCGTGGCATCGCCGGCCGGACCGAACACGGTCGTTGCACCCGGAATGATTGTGGCGCCTGCGACCGCCGGTTGCGCCTGGGGCACGTGGCTGTGTGCCGGCATGTTGGCGGTCGTCAGCGTCACGGTTTCGGTGCCGCTTTTCTGACCCATGATATAGTTCTGCAGGCCGGGGCCCTGACCCGTGCCGACGATGGTGCGGCCGCGCAGATCGGGAACGCCGAAGGTTGTTTGTCCGTCCCCGCCGTAGGTCGTGCCGAGCAGCGTGTAAAGCACCTCGTTATTGGCGATCTGGAGCAGAGTGCCGTCGCAAAGCTGCCAGCCGACCGGTGCGAAACTGAAACCGGTTGCGATGATTTGTCCGACGTATGGTTCGGCCATGGCCTGTTGTCCCCCGACATGGATTGCGCATTGGCAGCGTCTGCGGCTGCCGCCAGCGGGGAGGATCATACGGATGCAATCGAAGCGGTGGAATAACCAAATGGATGACAAACGAAAAAATCTACGATCCGCAATAAACGATAATCGTATCTTTAGCGTATGGTGCGCTCGCACGGTGCACAAAAAAAACGGCCCCGCTCGTTTTCGAACGGGGCCGCTGCTGTGCGCGATCGCGGTGTTCAGCCCACCGTTTCGGGTTCCGCCTGACCCGACCCGTCGTCGTCGACGCCTTCGGGTTTGGGCAGGGCAGGTGGCGCGGCTTCCAAGGTTTCGAACGCCAGCTTGCCGTCTTTCAAGGTCACCTTCACGGAACCGCCCTTGACCAGCTTGCCGAACAACAATTCCTCGGCCAACGGCTTCTTGATGTGTTCCTGGATAACGCGGGCCAGCGGACGGGCGCCGTACAGCCGGTCGTAGCCGCGTTCCGCCAGCCATTCCTTGGCCGCCGAGGACAGCTCGATGGTGACATTCCGATCCGCGAGCTGGGCTTCCAACTGCATCACGAATTTTTCCACGACCCGACCGACGATTTCCGGCGTCAGCCCGGCGAAGGGGACGATGGCATCCAACCGGTTGCGGAATTCCGGCGTGAAAAGCCGCTTGATCGCTTCGGTGTCTTCGCCTTCGCGCGTGTCGCGCCCGAAACCGATCGACTCCTTGACCAGATCGGAAGCGCCGGCATTAGTTGTCATGATCAGAACGATATTGCGGAAATCCACCACCTTGCCGTTGTGATCCGTCAATTTTCCGTGATCCATGACCTGCAACAGAATATTGTACACATCCTGGTGGGCTTTTTCGATCTCGTCCAACAACAACACCGCGTGCGGATGTTGGTCGATCGCATCGGTCAGCATGCCGCCCTGGTCGAACCCGACATAGCCCGGCGGCGCCCCGATCAGGCGGGAGATCGAATGCCGCTCCATATACTCCGACATGTCGAAGCGGATGAGTTCGATACCCATGATCGACGCGAGTTGCCGGGCAACCTCGGTCTTGCCGACGCCGGTGGGGCCGGAGAACAGGTAGTTGCCGATCGGCTTCTCGGGTTCCCGCAAGCCCGCGCGGGCCAGCTTGATCGCGGCGGCGAGCGCCTCGATCGCCTTGTCCTGGCCGAACACCATGTTCTTCAGATCGCGTTCCAGGTGCCGCAGGGTTTCCTTGTCGTCGGCGGAGACCGATTTCGGCGGAATGCGGGCGATCTTGGCGACGATCTCCTCCACATCCTTCAAGGTGACGATCTTGCGGCGCAGGTTTTCGGGCAGCAGCATGCGAGACGCGCCGACCTCGTCGATGACGTCGATCGCCTTATCCGGCAGTTTCCGGTCGTGGATATATTTCGCCGACAATTCCACCGCCGCGCGGATGGCTTCCTCGGTGTATTCGACCTTGTGGTGCTGCTCGTAATTGGTTTTCAGGCCGCGCAGGATTTTCACCGTGTCTTCGATCGACGGTTCGTTCACGTCGATCTTCTGGAACCGGCGGACCAAAGCGCGGTCCTTTTCGAAGTAGTTGCGGAATTCCTTGTAGGTGGTGCTACCGACGCAGCGCATATTGCCCGAGGCGAGCGCCGGCTTCAGCAGGTTCGATGCATCCATCGCCCCGCCCGAGGTCGCGCCGGCACCGATGACGGTGTGGATTTCGTCGATGAACAGGATCGCGCCGGGCAGACTTTCCAGTTCGTTGACCACCGCCTTCAGGCGTTCTTCGAAATCGCCGCGATAGCGGGTGCCGGCCAGCAACGACCCCATATCGAGGGCGAAGATCGTCGATTTCAGCAGCACTTCCGGCACGTCGCCTTCGACAATGCGCTTCGCCAGGCCCTCTGCGATGGCGGTTTTGCCGACGCCGGGGTCGCCCACATACAGCGGGTTGTTCTTGGTGCGGCGGCACAGGATCTGGATCGTGCGTTCGATTTCCTGGTCGCGCCCGATCAGCGGATCGATCTTTCCCGCCTGCGCCTTCTTGTTCAGGTTGACGCAATAATTCGACAGCGCGTCCTGGCCGCGTTTGCCGGCGGCGGGCTTTTCGTCGCGTTCCGGTTCCTTGTCCTGGTCCTGGTTCGGACCCGAACCGGCGACCGGGCGCTGCGCCGACCGGCCGGGCGCTTTGGCGATGCCGTGGCTGATGAAATTCACCGCGTCCAGCCGCGTCATGTCCTGCAGCTGCAGGAAATAGACGGCGTGGCTTTCGCGCTCGCTGAACAGGGCGATCAGCACGTTCGCGCCCGACACTTCTTCCCGCCCGGACGACTGCACGTGGATGGCCGCGCGCTGCACGACCCGCTGGAAGCCGGCGGTGGGTTTCGGATCGCCGGGCCGGTCGGTGGTGAGACCGGCGAGGTCCTTGTCCAGGAATTCGCTCAGGTCGTTCCGCAGCTTGTCGAGGTCCACGCCGCAGGCCTTCAGGACCGCAGCGGCGTCGGTGTCGTCTGCAAGACCCAGGAGCAGATGCTCCAGCGTCGCATATTCGTGGCGCCGTTTGCTCGCCAATCCCAGGGAGCGGTGCAGCGTCTGTTCAAGGTTCCGTGAAAGCATCTCTCGCCGCTCCTACGCGCATATAGCCCTATATGGGGGCTGTCCGACCGTGGTGCCGGGTTTTACCGGCGACTCCGCGATCATTCCTTCTCGATCGTGCATTGCAAAGGGTGCTGGTTTTGCCGCGCGAGGTCCATGACCTGGGTAACTTTGGTCTCCGCGACCTCGTAGGTATAGACCCCGCAGACGCCAACGCCGCGTCGGTGGACGTGCAGCATGATCTGGGTCGCTTCATCCCGGTTCTTCTGGAAAAAGCGTTCCAGCACGTGCACGACGAATTCCATCGGCGTGTAATCGTCGTTCAGCATCAGCACTTTGTACATCGCAGGCTTGCGGGTCTTCGGTCGCGCCCGCACGACGACCCCGATATTGGGCCCGTCCGAGTTGCCATCGCGTTTGTCGTTATCGCTCATCGTTCGTCCGCATCCATTCGCCGCGATCCTACGCACACCCTGACGGTGAAAGCCAATCGCGGCTGCGTTGTGGGGGAAGCTTATCGGAAGCCGGGGGTGCAAGGAAATAGCTTTGCATTGGGTTGGCCGCCGGACACCCCCCGGTTGCCCATAAAACGAAAAAGGCCCGAGCATGGGCTCGGGCCTTCGTCGCACGGAGGAAACCGCGTCTGGGGGGAGAGGAACGGTTTCGTCCGAACCTGGTAACGCGCGTAGTTGGCGCGCCCGGAGAATCGGGCGGTCGAGAAAATCAGGCGGCTTTGCCGAAGCTTTCCACCGCCATCGTCACCCGCGCCGCGATCGGGGCGATCGCCTGCTCGGTCAACTTCATCGAGGCGTCGCTGAGCTTGCCGGATTCGGCCAGCGTCTTTTCCATCGCGGCTTTGGCGAAGGCGCTTTGCAGGTCGAACATGTCTTTGAAGGATTTCACGGCGGTCATCGCCTTGAACACCGACATGGTTTCTTCCATTTGCGCCTGGGCGGTGGCGGCGACCTGCTTCGAGATGTCCTGCACGCCGGCAGTCCAGATTTGGCTGGATTTCACGAAGGCCTCGACGTTGCCTTGACCGAACGCGACGAATTCTTCTGCTGTTTTCACGACTTTCTCCATGGGTACGACCGCGCTGCGGACGGTGGGGGGTACGACCGCGCTGGGCGCGGCGGGGAAGGCGACCGCGACGGGCGCGGCGGGGGATTTAACTGGGACGGGCGCGGCAACCGGGGCCGCGTCGTTCGCCTCGATCGTGGCCGGTTCGACGATGGCCGGCTCGACGATGGCCGGCTCGACGATGGCCGGCTCGACGATCACAGGCTCGACGATGGCAGGCTGGATCGGGTTTGCCTCGATCGCGACGATGGCGGCGGCGATCGGTGCGGCGGCTACCGGGGTCTTGGCCGGGGCGGCGACTTTAACCGCTTTCGGGTTGGTGGCCATGCTGTCTCTCCGTTGGGCGGACCGGGCGAACACGGCCTCGGTTGCGGCCTTTGCTCGGTCGATACTGGTTATGCTGCACTGCAACAAAACGGGATATAAGCGCTCCTCGGCGAGGGTTCAAGGAGAAAATGCTGCATTGCACAATTTCTTCCCGCCACCGTCATCGGCCGCCTGTTACCGGACTGCCGGCATCCATGTCGCCGCCCAACCCGCCCTACCTCAATGCCGAGACGCCGTGCCAGAGTCATGCGGTAACCCATTCCGATTTATCGGTTTTCAGTGAATTCGGCCTGGACATCCCCCGCCGCCAACCTCTAAAATCCCCCTCAGCCGTCGTTTGAGGGACAGGAATGGCAACCGCCCGCCGCCAAGAAACCAGCTTTTCGCTCTGGCGCCGTCTCGCGACGGTCGCCGTGATCGGCGTTGTCGCCGGCCTCGCGACCGCGCCGCAGCCGGCGCATGCCCAAATCGGATCCGGCCGCTACAGCTCGATCGTGGTCGAAGCCGGCAGCGGACAGGTGCTGGAAGCCGCGAGCCCCGACGCAGCCCGCCATCCCGCCAGCCTGACCAAGCTCATGACACTATATATGGCGTTCGAAGCGCTGCGCGATCGGCGGATTGCGCTCGACCAATACGTGCCGGTGTCCGCCCACGCCGCCAGCATGTCGCCGACCAAGCTCGGCTTGATGCCGGGCACGCGCATCACCGTCGATCAGGCCATCCTCGGGCTGGTAACCAAATCCGCCAACGACGCCGCCGCCGCGCTGGGGGAGATGCTGGGCGGGTCCGAAGATCGCTTCGCCCAGATGATGACCCTGCGGGCACGCGCCCTGGGGATGACCCACACGACGTTCATGAATGCCTCGGGCCTGCCCGATCCCGACCAGTGGACCACCGCGCGCGACATGGCGATCCTGGCCCGCCGGCTGATCAGCGGGTTCCCCGGCTACTACAAATATTTCTCCACCCCCAGCTTCGTCTGGCAGCGCCGGGTGATCGCCAATCACGACCATCTGCTGCGATCCTACCCCGGCGCCGACGGCATGAAGACCGGGTACACCCAAGCCTCCGGCTACAATCTGGTGTCTAGCGCGGTGCGCGGCGGGGTGCGGCTGGTGGGCGTGGTGATGGGCGCCAGCGGGGCCGGCGAGCGCGATGCCCACATGATTTCCCTGCTCGATCAGGGCTACGGGCAGTTGGACATTCCGACCGAACGCGCCGTCGCCCGCGCATCCAGCCACGGTCCGATCGCCGCCGCTATGGCAGCCCCCATCGAGCGCACAGCGGTCGAGCGCACTTCGGCGCACGCGCGTGTGTCCGATCCGGTTTGGGGCATCCAGGCCGGCACCCACCCGACCGAGAAAGCCGCGCGATCGGCCGCCCTGATTGCGCGCAAGGTCGCCGACGACGGCGTGGTGCGCACCGATCCGGTCCGGGTCAATCGGAAAACCGTGTGGCGCGCCCAGGTTACCGGACTGACCCAGGCCGACGCCCGCAGCGCCTGCGCGGCACTGGCCAAGCGCAAAACACCCTGCGCGGTGGTGCGGATCGACGCCAGGCAGGTTGCCAGCCGATAAAGCCGAATCGGCCCACCAAATCACAGCCTAGTGGTCCGATCCTAACGCTTGAGTCCCAAGGGTTAGGTGAATCGGCCCACCAAATCAAAGCCTAGTGGTCAGAATCTGACGGTTCTTTTCGTCAGATTCCGACCGCTAGGAACCCTTCCGGGTCAGCGTTTCCACGCCCGAGGCATTGGCAACGAACGCCATGTCGGCCATCCCGATGAACAGCCCGCTCTCGACCACGCCGATGGTGTGCGACAGATCGCGTTCGAGCCGAGCGGGATCGTCCAGCGGACCGAAGGTGCAGTCTAGGATGTAGTTGCCGCCGTCGGTCTGGAAGGGCTGATCGCTCTCCTTCGGCCAGCGACGCACGGGTATGCCGCCCAGTTTCTCGATCCGGGTCGCGGTCGATTCCCAGCCGAACTTCACCACCTCCACCGGCACCGGGATTTTGCCGCCGAGCCGATCGACCAACTTGGATCTGTCGGCGATCACGACGAGTTTCTTGCTGGCAGCGGCGACGATCTTTTCCCGCAGCAGGGCGCCGCCGAGGCCCTTCACCAAATGCAGGCTACCGCGCAGGATCTGATCCGCGCCGTCCACCGTCAGGTCCAGTTGCTTCACCGTCGCGAAGCTTGCCACCTCGATCCCGCCGTCCCGCGCCTGCCGATCGCTGCGCAGCGAGGTGGGAATGGCGGTGATTTTAAGATTTTCGTCCCGCACCCGACGGATCAGCGCATCGATGAAATGCGCGGCGGTGGACCCGGTGCCCAGCCCGACGACCATGCCGCTTTCGACGATCGCGGCAGCGGCCTCGGCGGCGGCGCGGCGTTGGGCGTCCTGGTTCATGGGCCGCGCACTGCGCGGAACACCCGCATCCAGTTGCCGGAGCAGACTTTCTCGACTTCCTCGGCGGTCATGCCGCGATCGCGCATCGCTGCGACGATTTCCGGGTGGCGGGCGAAATTCGGCATCTCGGTGGCGGCGATCCCGGCCGGCAGATCGGTGCCGATGCCCACGTGATCGATCCCGACCGCATCGATGGTGCGGAACAATTGGCGGATCATGCCCGGCAGCTTCTCCCGCCAGAGCACCGCGATCCAGGCGCCGATCACGCCGTCGGTTTCCACCACCATGCGGGCATAATCGGGGCTGAGATAGCGCGGGTGGTCGCCATCGGGATGGCCGGGTTCCTTGAGGTTGGCATGGGTGCACAGAATGGGTTTCGTGCTCGCCGCGACCACGCCCTTGACGGTATCTTCGGAGCAATGCGCGACATCGACGATAATGCCGCGCTGGTTCATCCGCCGCACCGCCGCCGCGCCGAACGCCGTCAGCCCGCCGTGCACTGGCGGTTCGGTTTGAATGTCGCCGGTTTCGTTCACCAGATAATGGGTGAGTTGGATGCTGCGCACGCCGCGCGCTTCCATCCGGTCGAGCCGGTCGAGGTCGCCCTCCAGGAAGTCGCAACCCTCGATGGCCAGCACCAGCGACGGATCGCCCAGCCGGATGTCGTCGGGTTCGCGAGCGATGCGCATGCCCGCCGCTTCGAAGCTGGTCAAATAGAGATCGACCGCGTCCATGCACTCCCCCGGGGCGGCGTCGCGCACCTTTTCCAACCGCTTGGTATCGGGGTTGCGGCGTATCATGGGAATGTCGGCGATGGCCGAAACCACCGCCGCCCCAACGCCGGCCGGGGCCATGGTCGCAAGGACCGCTCGATCCACCTCCCCCGTGCGGCGGGGGCGTCCGGCATGGGTGTGCATGTCAATGATCATGCCGCCCGATTTAGCCGTCGGTCCCGGTTTTGGCTATCCACGTTCACACCGATCTTGCGCCAGACCCCTCGCATGCGCATGTTGGGCGAACCGACAGGCGAACAGAGGGCGGGTGGAGTAGACAATGGACGGCGGAGCCGACGCGAGACGCATCACGATTCACGCGCCGGAGGATTTTGTCGGCATGCGCGCGGCCGGGCGGCTGGCGGCCGAAACCCTGGACATGATCCACGAGCATGTGCGGCCGGGGGTGGCGACCGGAATCCTCGATAAACTATGCCACGATTTCATTGTCGCGCACGGGGCGATCCCGGCGCCGTTGAACTATCGCGGCTTCCCGAAATCGATCTGCACATCGATCAACCACGTCGTGTGCCATGGCATTCCCGGCGATCGGAAGCTGGAAAACGGCGACGTCGTCAATATCGACGTGACCGTGATCCTGGATGGATGGCATGGCGATTCGTCGCGCATGTATGCCGCCGGATTGCCGTCCACCCGGGCGCGGAACCTGATCGACGTGACCTACGAGTCGCTGATGCGCGGCGTGGCCATGGTGAAGCCGGGCGTGACCTTGGGCGATGTCGGACATGCCATCCAGACCTTCGTCGAAAGCCACCGCTTCAGCGTGGTGCGCGATTTCTGCGGCCACGGCATCGGCCGCCGTTTTCACGAGCCGCCGAATGTCCTGCATTTCGGCCGGCCCGGCGAAGGCCCGGTGCTGAAAACCGGCATGTTCTTTACGATCGAGCCAATGGTGAACGCCGGTCGGCCGGAGGTCAAAGTGCTCGACGACGGCTGGACCGCCGTTACCCGCGACCGCAGCCTGTCGGCGCAGTTCGAGCATATGATCGGCGTCACCGACGACGGGTGCGAGATTTTCACCCTCTCGCCGACCGGAATGGATAAACCGCCGTTCGGCGTTAACTGAATTTTTACCATTTGCCGTTAGCCTCGCCGCCGTCGAAGGATGGCGGTGGGATTGCATGCGCGCGCGAACGAAACCGGCCGAGCTGGCCGAGGCTCAAAGCCTGTTCGGCCCGATGGATGGCATCCAATCCACGCCGCATGGCGCGCCAAAACCCGCGACGCATGGCGCGCCAAAACCCGCGACGCACGGCGCGCCAAAACCCGCGACGCACGGCGTCGACGGCCACCGCGCCCGGATGCGCACCCGCCTGTTAACCGCCGGGCCGGATGCGCTGGCGGACCACGAGATGCTGGAAATGGTGCTGTTCCTGGCACTCCCCCGCCGCGACACCAAGCCGATCGCGCGCTTGCTGCTGAACCGCTTCGGCAGTTTCGAGGCGACGATTTCCGCCGGCCCTGCCGCGTTGATGGGCGTGGACGGGGTCGGGGAAGCCGGCGCCGCCGCGCTGAAGCTGGTGCAAGGCGCGTCCCTGCGCCTGCTGCGGCACACCGTGCGGGACAAGCCCATTCTAAAGGATTGGTCCCGTCTGCTCGATTACCTCACGGCCGCGATGGCGCACGAACCGGTCGAGCAAGCGCGCGTGCTGTTTCTCGACGCCAAAAATCGCCTGCTGGCAGACGAGGTCCAAAGCCGCGGCACGGTCAATGCCACCATGATCTACCCCAGGGAGATCGTGCGTCGCGCCCTGGAACTGCACGCCACCGCCTTCGTGCTGGTCCATAATCACCCCAGCGGCGACCCGACCGCCTCGCGGGAGGATATGGCGATGACCAAGGCCGTGCAGCGGGCGGCGGCGGCGCTGGGGATCGCTGTGCTGGACCATATCATCGTCGCCGGGACCCGCTGGCTCAGTTTTCAGCGGGAGGGGTGGTTGTAGCGGCGCGCGCCTGTTCGTCCGCCAAGGTCGCCCGGCCCACCAGCATCAGCGCCAGATCGTCCTGCGGCGGTTGGAACAAGCCGCCGCGGGCGTCGCGGAAATACCGCTCCAGCGGCAACGACCGGGTCATGCTGAACCCACCGGCGACCCGCAGCGCGGTCTCGGTCACCGCGCAGGCCGTGTTGGAGCATAGGTATTTGACCGGCGCCACGGTCGCGGCCATTGCCTCCGGCGCGATCTCCCCCGCCGCACACGCCCGCGTCACATCGTGCAGCACCGCGCGCGCCGCCTGCACCTTGACCGCCATCTCGCCGATCCATTGCTGAATATGCGGCTGACTGGCGATCGGTTGGCCGAGCGCGGCGGGGATGCGGTTGTTGGCGTAGTGGGATGCGGTGTCGAGCGCGGCTTGCGCCACGCCCAGCACCCCGGCGGCCAGCGGCAGCGCCCAGGCACTGCCACCTTGCGGGCGGCGCGGGGCGCCGATGGCCAGAGCCTCGACAATGCGCGCGTCGGGCACGAACACCCGATCGTAGACCACATCGTCGTTGCCGCAGCCGCGCAGTCCCAGACTGCCGTTCCAGGTGTTCTCGATCGACAGCCCCGCTGCCCTGCCATCGACCAGCGCGCTAACCAGGGAGCCTTGCGGCGCGTCCTCCGACGGCGGCAACACCACGGCGGTGGCCAGGAAGCGCAGCACCGGGGCGCCGGTCACGAAGATTTTCCGCCCGCTTAGCCGCCATCCGCCCTCCGCCCGCTCGGCTTGCATCGCCGGCAGCCCGCCGCGCGAGATGCTGCCGAGGTCGGCTTCGGTGACGCAATTGTTGATGGTGCCGCCGTCCGCCGTCAGCACCGCGCAGATCTCCGCCAGCACCGCCGCCGGCCATGCCTGGGCATCGATGACGCGCCCGAGCAGCGAGAAATGCATGCCGGCGACGAGGGCGGTGGAGGCGCAGCCGCGGGCGAGGACTTCCTGCCCCAGCACCATGTCGAACACATTCGCCCCACGCCCGCCCAGCCGCTCGGGCAGGAACAGGTTCAGATAGCCGGAGCGGTGGAGCGGTCCGTAGTTTTCGTGCGGGAATACGGACGCATTGTCGTTCGCCTCGGCCCGCGCCGCGCATTGTTGGGCCAGCGTGCCGGTGAGATCGAGGATCTCCTGTTGGCGCGGGGTGCGGGATCGAAGGCCGGGCATGTGTGCGTGCATGGTCGGAAAGTGGCACGAGGCAGGGGGGCGGGGAAGGCGGTGCCTATTTATTCGCGCCCGCCGTCCATTCCCGCCACAGCATGATTAAGGCTGCCATCGTTGCCGGACCGAGGAAAAGCCCCAGCAGGCCCCAACTCGCGACGCCGCCGAGAATGCCGAACAACACCCAGATGAACGGCAATTGGGTTGCGCCGCCGATCAGCACCGGGCGGATGAAATGATCGGCGACGAAGGTGACCACCATGCCGGCTACGACGACGGCGATCGCCGCCGTGCTCAGGCCTTTCCCGACCAGCAGGATCGCTGCGGCGCCGAATATCAGCGGCGCGCCGAAGGGGATCGTCGCCGCCACCGCCGTGATTGCGCCGAACAAGGCGGGGTGGGGCACGTGGGCGAAGGCATAGACGATGCCCATCAGCACGCCCTCGGCCATGCCGACCAGCACCAACCCGTTCACGGTGCCCAGAACCGAGGCGATCACCTGCCGCCCGACCCGTTCCCCGCTGGGGCCGAACGCCCGCTCGCTGGCGTGGCGCATTTGCACAATCAGCCGGTCGCCGTCCTTGAACAGGAAAAACAGCGTCAACAGGCTGAACCCGAACAGGATCGCGCGATGGATGGCCCCGGCGCCGATCTGGCGCCCGGTTCCCAGTAACTGGCCGCGATCGATGCGTCGCAGCAACTCGGCCGCCGCGTCCTTGTCGGACAGGTTTTCGTTCCACCACGCCACCGCTTTGTCGGCGCCGATCGGCAATTGCGCCAGCCACTCCGGCGCCGGCAGCCCGGTTTGGCGCGCAGTTTCCAGCCAATCGACGACGACATGCCATTCGCGCGCGACCTGCACCGCCGCCAGCACCAGCGGCACGATGAAGACGGCGGCCACCAGCAGGGTGAAGGCGCTGGGCAGCAGCAGGTTGTGCTTGCCCGGCGGGCAATGCCGCTCCGCCATCCGGTAAAGCGGCCAGATGCCGATGGCGATGATGCCAGCCCAGGCGAGCGCTGGCACGAATTCCCACAAGGTCCACAGCCCGGCCCCAGCCAGGATGGCGGCCAGCGCGACCCGAGCGATGGTTTGCGAAACATTGGGGCTGGGCGTCATGGCGTGTCTCCCGGTGGAACAGCGCTACTGCGCGACGTGGACGGTGGTATCCCAGGGTAGCGCGGCCGGCAGCGGCACCGGCACGACCGATCCCCCCGCCAGCACGATTTCGGCGGTAGCCTCCAGCGCGTCGTCGGGGTTGGCGTCGTCGGGGTTGGCGTCGTCGGGAAATGTCAGGGTGTCGTCCACCCCGCAGCAGAGGGCGTTCCACGACGCATAGCGTCCGGTGGCGTTGATGGCCTGCTGCACGTCGGGCCGGGGGAGCCATACCGGTGTCTGCCGAACCACCCCGTCCAGTCGGACCCGCAGCCACAGGATGTCGGTATTGGCCAGACACCAGCCGGAGACCTGCACCGCGATCCCGCCTTCCCCCCGCGACGCCGTCAGCGCGAGGGTCCAGCGTGCCGGCAATCCGCCGGTGCGGAAGACTTCCGGCAGATCGTCGGGCGGGGCGGCCTCGGCGGCGGGCGGGCCTTGGAAGCGGCGGACGGCGGGGCCGACGCCTTTCTCGATCCAGAATAGAAATCCGGGGGTGCGATCGCGCGGGCTCAGCAGGGACAAGTAGCGATCGGCGAAGGCCGGCAACAGCCCGAGGACGGCGGCCCGCACCGGTTCCTCGATCTCCAACTGCGCGCATAGACGCTTGACGAAGCCGATGCCGGTGGGATCGTGGGCGACGGGAATGGCCAGGACGGTTGCGAAACCGACCTCCCGCCCCATGGTTTCGAAGGCGTCGGCGGCGAACATGTGCTTGTCGTCGAGCGTCGCAAGATACGGCAGATCGTCGCGATGGACGATGCCCCGGCGCCATTGCCCGATCAGGTTCAGCAACGATTGCCGGCCGTGCGAGAACGTGGCATCGGCGCGATAAAGCACCGCCAGGATATCGGCCAGGGTTTGCCCGACCGCGCGGTGGTAGCGGATGTTGGGTTCGGTGAAGAACGCCCGCCCGCCCGGTTTCAACCACCGGAACATGCGCGCCATGAATGCTCGGACATCCTGAATATGATGCAGGACCGAGGTTCCCCCACAGGTGTCGAACGTGGCATCGCGAAAGATCGGCTCGATGCTGTCGTAAGCGGCGAAGGTCAGCGGAATGCGCGACGCCAGTCCTACTTGCTCCAGATGCGCTCGGGTTGCCCGCAGCATGGGCATCGATATGTCGGTCACCACCATATCGGCGGCATCGTCGGATTGAACCATCGCCCGGGTCAGCAGCCCGGTGCCGCAGCCGATTTCCAACACCGAGCCCAGCAGGGTCGGCCAGTGCTCCGCCGCCAGACGTTTCAGGTCGCGGTAACGCGCGGCGGCGCGATCGTCGTCGATGCGGTGCAGGGCGTCGTAGCGGTCCGGCGCGTCGGCAGGGGTTTCGTCGTGCGCGCCGCTGCCAGCCGGCATGAAATCCAGAATGCCGTCGATCGTGGCGACCGGCGTGTCGCAGCGATCGCACACGATCGCAACCGCCGCGTCGCCAATGAGCGGCGCATGGCACGCCGCACATTGAAAATGGCCTGGCAGCATGCGCTCAGCGGCCGCGGAACACGGGTTTGCGCTTCTCTTTGAAGGCCTGGATGCCTTCCTTCAAATCCTCGGATTGTTTCACCCGCGCCAGGACCTGGGCGGTTTCGACCATATGCTCGATGGGGCCGACGGGCAGGACATCGGCGACCAGCCGCTTCAGCGCGCCGATCACCAGGGGGGCGGAGTCCAGCAATTGCTCCGCCATTTCCAGCGCGGCGGCTTCGTGCTGGCCGTTCGGCACGACCCGGTTGACGAAGCCGACATCGTAGGCCCGCTGGGCCGGGATTTTGGAGCCGAGCAGCATGATTTCCATGGCGAGCTTGTGCGGCATGCGGGAGGCGAGGGTGCTGATCCCGCCGGCCGTCGTGCCCAGCTTGGCTTCCGGGTAGTAGAAGGTTGTGCTCTCGGTGGACACCATCAGGTCGCACATCATGACCATGACGATCGCCCCGCCGATGACCCAGCCGGTGGTGGCGGCGATGATCGGCTTATCGGTTTTGAACCCGATATTGGGGATGGCGCGCCACAGCTCTGGCAGATCGGACACATCGGCGCCGGAGCAGAAGGCTTTCTCCCCGGTGCCCGACAGAATGGCGACGCGCTGGTTCGGATCGGCATCGAATGCCTGAAACGCCTGCTGCATTTCCACGGCCACCGCCTGGTTGATCGCGTTCAGCCGGTCCGGCCGATCGATCCGGATAATCGAAATGGGGCCGCGGATTTCGGTGGTGACGACTGGCATGGTCGGGGTTCCTTTTCGCTCAGATGTCCGCTTCGTAGCTGGCCCAGGCGGTCGGAGCCTCCCGCAGCAGGATTTTCAGCCCGGCGACCGCTTTGCCGCCGTCGCCTAACCGACCGTCGCGGCAGGCAGCGGCGAGCAGGCCGAAGATGTGGAAAGCCATGTATTCGGTGGTCGTATTGATCCCCGCAAGGGCCGGATTGTCGTCGAGGTTGCTGTAATCGACGGTATCCAGCAATTGCCGCAGCACGGTTTTCGCCAGCCCGATATCGACCAGCAACTGATGCGCATCCAGCTTCGGCGCCTTGAATTCCGCCTCCACCGCGAAGGTCGCGCCGTGCAGGCGTTGCGCCGGGCCGAATTCCGCGCCCTGAAAACTATGGGCGATCATGATGTGGTCGCAGACGGTCAGGGCGAACATGGTGCTATCCGTTCTCGTAGGTAATGACGTGGCATAGCCCGCCCGGCGCCAGAATGCGCGGCATGGCCTCGGGCAAGGCCGAAAATGGGGTCGGGCCGTCCAGTAACAGGTCGAAAACCGGATCGGCCAGCAGATCGAGCGCGAGGGCCAGACGCTGCGCATAACTCCGCCGTCCTCGCATCGCCGGCGCGACCGCCCCCACCTGAGAGGCGATCAAGCGCAACCGCCTTGCGTGGAAGGCTTCTCCCAGCGGGACCGAGGGGGCACGATCGCCGTACCAGCTTGCCTCGACGATGCGCCCCTCGAACGCCGCGCGATCCAGCGCCAGCCGCAAGCCGGCTTCGGAGGCGGACGCATGCACGATCAACTCCTGGTCCCCCGGCGCCGCGTCGGGTGCGGCGAAACGGCAGCCGAAACGGCGGGCCAAGGTTTCCCGCGTCGGGTCGGTATCGACGATCGTCGCATCGGCCCCGGGGATGCGGGCCAGCAAGGCGGCGACGCAGAGGCCGACAACCCCGGCGCCGACAATCAGCATACGCTCCCCCGGCAAAGGGGCGGCATCCCAGACGATGTTCAACGCGGTTTCCATATTGGCGGCGAGCACGGCGCGACGGTCCGGCACGGCGTCAGGCACCGGCACGCACATTGCGGTCGGGGCGGCGAACCGGGTCTGGTGCGGGTGCAGCACGAAGACCCGGCTGCCGTCCGCCAAAACGCCGACCGCGCAGTAGCCGTATTTCACTGGGAACGGGAAATCCCCGCCCATCAGCGGCGCCCGCATCGCGGCATATTGGCTTGGCGGCACCCGCCCGGCGAACACCAGCGCCTCGGTCCCGCGCGACACGCCGGTTGCAATGGTGCGGACCCAGGCATGGCCGGGCGGCAGCGGCCCCAGCGTCTCGGACTGGATTGCCCCGACGCCGGGCGCGATGGTCCAGAAGGCCCAAGCCTGCGATGGCGGCGCTGCGCTGTTCGGGCTGTCCATTCCCGCCTCGTACCACGCGCGTCCCGCGTGTCCTACCCCGCCCGAGGCAACAACTGCTCCGCCAGCGTCGCCCACCAGGACGCCCCGACCGGCAGGATATCGTCGTTGAAATCGTAACGAGAGTTGTGCAGCAGCGGGTCGTCGTTGCTTTTGCCGCCGCCGAGCATGAGGTAGGCGCCTTGCTTGGCGTTGAGCATGAAGGCGAAGTCCTCGCCGCCCATGGTGGGCACGTCCATGTGCCGCACCATCGCATCTCCGGCGGTCGAGAGCGCAGCTTGCATTGCCATCGCGGTCGCGTCGGCGTCGTTGACCGTCGCGGGGGCGTGGCGGGTGAATGTCACCTCGGCCGTCGCACCGAAACTGGCGGCGATGCCGGTGGCGATGCGGTGGACCCCGGCCTCGATCGCATCGCCCACATGCGGCTTAAACCACCGCGCCGTCCCCTTCATCGTCACCCGCTCGGGGATGATATTGGGCGCGTCGCCGCCGTTGATATAGCCGATCGACACCACCCCGCCCTCGATCGGTTCGATGGTGCGGGATACCACGGTTTGCAGGGCGTTGACGATTTGCGCCGAGACCACGATGGGATCGACCCCCTGATGCGGGAAGGCGCCGTGGCTGCCTTTGCCGGTCACGGTAATGTCGATCCAGGCCACCGCCGCCATCACCGGCCCGGCGCGCCAAAGGAAGGTGCCGGCGGGCGCTTGCGGCCAATTGTGCAGGCCGAACACCTGGTCCATCGGGCAGCGCTCGAACAGTCCGTCCTTGACCATCTTGTCGGCCCCGGCCTCGAATTCCTCGGCCGGTTGGAACACGACATAGACGGTGCCGTCGAAGTTGCGGGTCTCCGCGAGGTATTTCGCCGCGCCCAGCAGCATCGCGGTGTGCCCGTCGTGGCCGCAGGCATGCATGACGCCGGGGCTGACGGAGGCATGCGGCAGGCCGGTTTCCTCCTGAATCGCGAGTGCATCCATGTCGGCCCGCAACCCGATCGCGCGGGACGAGGTGCCGTTGCGAATCACCCCGACGACCCCATGTTCCGCCATGCCGGTCAGGACCTCGTCCACCCCGAAGGCCAGCAACCGTTCCCGCACCACTGCGGCGGTGCGGGTCTCGTGCATCGAGAGTTCGGGATGGGCGTGCAGATCGCGGCGCCATGCGGTCATGTCGGCGTGGAAGTCGGCGATCCGGTTGATGATAGGCATCGGCCCCTCTTATGCGTTTCGGCGATGGTGCGGTGTGCCGAATGTCCGCGCAAGCCCGTCCGGGAATGAGACGGGATCGAAACCCAAAGCCGCGCGGGCGGGGTCGATGTCGAAGGCCTTGTCTTCGAGCAGGCGGCGGACCTCGGCCGGTTGGACGTCGGGCAGGAAGGGCAAGATGTGCATCGCCCAGGCGGCGGCGATCGGCAGCCAAGCGGGCACAGCGACAATGCGCGGTTCGGCCAGACCGGCGGCGTGGGCGAGGCTGCGGATAAAATCGGCGTAGCGCATCGGCGCCGGCCCGGCCAGGACGAACGTATGCGGCCCGTCCCATGGCCGATCCAATGCGGCCAGCAGCGCGGCGGTGACATCGTCCTGATGCACCGGCTGCACCAGCGCCGCACCCCCGGCGGGCAGCGGCACGATGGGCAGCTTGCGCAGAATGGCGGCCAGCCGCCGAACGTTGTTCTCCCCCTGCGCGCCGTAGATCATGGTCGGATGCAGCATCGCGCCGTGTCGTCCGGATTGGAGGAAAGCGGCCTCCCCCGTCAGCACACCATTGCCGTGATCGTCGGGCCAGCGGGTGAATTTGCGGGTGCTGCCCAGGAAGAACAGGCGCGCGTCCGGCGGGGCAGCGGCGACGATTGCGGCGGCGTGACGGGCGTGGGCGCAGCAGACGATGGCGGTGGCGTCGGCCAGGGCGGCCTGCAAGGCACGGGGATCGCGCAAATCGGCGAGGCGCGGGGTTTGCCGCATCCCGGTCGCCGTCCATTTGCCGCCATCGCGGACCACGGGGATAACCGAGCCGCCGCGGTGGAGGATGGCGTGGGCCAGCGCGCTGCCGGAGCGGCCGGACGCGCCGATTATGTGTGTTGGGGCGTTTGTCGCGACGGGATCGTTCATGCCGAGTGTGACGCATATCTCGGGGTTGGCTGCAAGAAGTCTCTCGCCAGTCCGATGCCGTTTGCCTATTATCGGGTCATAAACCTGGGAGACTTCCATGAAACTGAGCCGCCGTTCCGTGCTGTCCGCTGCTGCCGCGACGACTGTCGTTGCCCCCGCCTTCCGCGCCCGCGCGCAGGGCAAACCGGTCATCAAGATCGGCGTCATCAACGACCAATCCGGCCCGTATCGCGACGTGAACGGCCCGACATCGGTCGTATGCACCGAACAAGCGGTGCGCGAATTCGCGGCCGGCGGCTTCGACGTGCAGATTTTGTCTGCCGACAACCAGAACAAAGCCGATGTTGCTGTCTCGATCGTGCGACAATGGATCGATCAGGACGGAGTCGATCTGGTGCTGGACCTCGCGGCGTCCTCGGCCGCTTTGGCGGTGGCGAATCTGTGCCGAGAGAAGAATAAGGTCGGGATCGCGTCCAGCACGGCGACATCCGACATGTCGGGCAAAGCCTGCACCCCGAACACCATTCATTGGACGTTCGATACCTACATGGAAGCGAAATCGACCGGCGGAGCGATGGTCAAAGCCGGCGGCGACACCTGGTACATGCTGTATCCGAACTACGCATTCGGCGAAGCCTTGCAGCGCGACACCGGCGCCTTCGTCGCAAAGGCCGGCGGCAAGGTGCTGGGGTCGGAACCCTATCCCTTCCCGGAAACCACCGATTTCTCCACCCAACTCCTCAAAGCCCAAGCGTCCGGTGCCAAGGTGCTTGGCTTCTGCGGGGCCGGCTCCGACGTGGTCAACGTGATCAAGCAGGCGTCGGAATTCGGTCTGAACAAGAAAATCAGCATCGCCATCATGGTGGGCTACACCCAAGACATCCGGTCGATCGGGCTGGAAGGCGCGCAAGGCGCCCGCCTGTCCGAAGCCTATTACTGGGACCTGAACGATCGCACCCGCGCCTTCAACGATCGGATGAAGGGGAAAACCAAACTGTGGCCCAGCATGGCGCAGGCCGGCTGCTACTCCGCCGCGTTGCATTACCTGAAAACGGTGCAGGCCATGGGGCCGCTGGAAGCGAAAAAGAGCGGCGCGGCCACCGTTGCCGCCATGAAGGCCATGCCGACCGACGACGATTGCTTCGGCAAGGGCCTGATCCGCGCGGACGGCCGGAAAATCCACCCGGTCTATTTGTTCGAGGTGAAGAAGCCGTCGGAAAGCAAGCACGAGTGGGATCTGTACAAGCTGCTGGCCACCACCCCGGCCGACGAAGCTTTCCGCCCGCTGTCCGATAACGCCTGCCCCCTGGTCAAAACCTGACGCCAACCGCCGCCGAGCGCCATCGTTGCGCTCGGCGATCGAATTGCGGCGGGACGCATTTCAGCAAGGTGCGGGGGCCGATGGCGCCTGGATTCGATATTTCATTGCAATAGGAAATCGAGACCGCATCGGTTTTGTCGCGGCGATACGACTTGACGGTCCTCGGAAGCAATGATTAAATCTGTGTAAGAAATTACCAGATGGTTGCCAGGAGGATACGATGAAGCGGCTCTTGTTCGGTGCCACGCTGACGCTGATGGCCGGATGTGTTCCGGTGCCTGACAACCAGGGAAGCCTGAAGGATCCGCAGAATTGGAGCGCAGCCGACCGCGCGAATTTTTACGGTGGCAATCAAGGCTCGCGGATCATGCCGACCAGTTGGATGGTTGCATTGAAACAACCCGATGGAAAACCGTTTCTGGCCGATAAACTGACGCGCTACGGCTATTTGGCGAACGATGCCGATCCGATTTCGCCGCTGCCGATCGGTTTCACCACCGACGGCGATGGGTCCAATCAGGCGGTGGGCATGACCTGCGCAGCCTGCCACACACGCGAAATTCAGGTCGGTGCAAAGAAGCATCGTATCGACGGCGGTCCGGCGATCGCGGATTTCGAGAGCTTCCTGCTGGATCTGAATACCTCGGTCGGGGCGGCGCTCGCTCCGGCAGGATTCGATACTTTTGCGAACGATGTGCTGGGTTCCGATGCGACCAAGCCGGCGGCCAAAGCGGCGCTGAAAGCCAAGGTCAAGGTCTGGAAAACCCGCTTCCAGGCCATTCTGACCGGGTCGCTGCCGAAACCGAATATGTGGGGTCTCGGTCGTCTCGATGCGGTTTCGATGATCTTCAACCGGCTGTCCGGATTGGATATTTCCCCGCAAGGACCGGCTGGGATCATGAAGCAGAATTTCTATCCCGCCGATGCCCCGGTGCGCTATCCCTTCCTGTGGAATGCGGCGTTCCAGGATTTCACCCAATGGCCCGGTTTCGCACCGAACGGCGATTCGGTGCTGGGCTTGGTGCGCAATGTCGGGGAAGTCTACGGCGTGTTCGCCGATTTCCATCCCATTCCCAATGCCAAAATGCCGTTGAAGGTGGATTACGGCACCCTCAACTCGGCCGATATGCCGGGACTGCGCAAGCTCGAAGACCTGATCCGCAAGCTGGCGCCGCCGGTTTTCCCTGGCCCGATCGATCCGACGCTGAAAGCCAAAGGGGAGGCGATTTTCGGCACCGACCAGGACCACCAAGGCGCATGCTGGGGATGCCATGGGGAGAAGCCGGGCCAATTCCGTGGCATCGTGCAGACCTGGGCGACGCCGATCCTGAATGTCGGCACCGATACGAAAGAACTGTCGATCATGGGGCGTCAGGTCGATACCGGGACCATGAAAGGTTCCGGCTTCGGCAAGGAAGTATTGCCCGCTCGGGCCGACGCTTCGGCGGTCCTCGGATTGGCGGTGATTGGCGGCATTTTGGATAAAACCATCCATTTCGTCACCGGCAAGGCCGATAAGGATGTCGCCGATCCCGCCGATAAGACTGAGGAATTGACCGTCATGGCGCCCGCAACGGTGAAAGATCGGGAAAAGGCCCTGGCATCGCAGAAAATCTTCCAGGCGATGAACCCGGCCCCAGCCTCCACCGCGACCAAAGAACCGGGCTACGAATCCCGCGTCATGAAAGGGATCTGGGCCGCCGCGCCGTATTTGCATAACGGGTCGGTGCCGACCTTGGCCGACCTGCTGAAACCGGATGCCGAACGCCCGGCGTCGTTCAAAATAGGCACCGAATACGACCTGAAAAATATCGGGTTGGCAGCGGAACAACCTCGCTCCGACGCAGTGCGCAATACCACCGACTCCGCCAATAACGACACCGGCAACAGCCGTCTCGGCCACAACTTCGGTTCGGGGTTGAGCGCGAGCGACAAGCAGGCGTTGTTGGAATACCTCAAGAGCCTCTAACGAAAGAAAAGGCGCCTTCGCGAACGAGGGCGCCTTTTTTATGGCCAGATGCAGTCCCTGCGAAGGACCGGCTATCCCCGGACCCGACGGATCAGCGCGGCCCAGCGGTCCAGCACTGGCAAAATATTATCCGCCGATTCAGCCGGTAGGCTGACCACTGCGCGCACCGCGCCCAGCTCGCGGAAGCGGTTCAACTGCGCCACGTCCTCGGTCGCGCCGCCCATCGTCACCGGCAACGTGTCGCGGCCGGCTTCGGCGCACATTTGCTTGAAGCGGGGCATGTATTCTTCCGGATTGCCGCTGGAGGCGTTCGGGAACCAGCCGTCGCCGTAGCGGATCGCACGCCGAGCCGCGTAGGGGAAGGCGCCGCCGAGGATGATCGGCGGGTGCGGTTTTTGTGTCGGTTTCGGCCAGGTCATCATCGGCGGGACCTTCACGATCTCCCCGTCGTAGGACGCGGTCGTTTTGGTCCAAATTTCCTTCATCGCCTCCATTTGTTCCCGCATCTTCTGCATGCGGGTTTTGAAAACCGTGCCGTGGGCTTCGATCTCCTCCACATTCCAGCCGCCACCGATGCCGAACAGGAATCGCCCGCCGCTGATCTGGTCCAGCGACGCCACCGATTTCGCGGTCTGGATGGTGTCGCGCTGGATCGTCAGGCAGATGCCCGTCGCGACTTTCAGCGTTTTGGTGGCGCCGGCCGCGACCGCCAGGGTCACGAAGGGATCCATCACGTCATAGTAACGCTTCGCCAGTTCGCCGCCGCCCGGGGGCGGGGTCCGCCGCGGGACCGGAATATGGGAGTGTTCGGCAGCCCAAAGGCTGTCGAAACCGCGTTCCTCCAACGCGACCGCCAGGGCGGCGGGCGAGATCGAGTAGTCGGTGAAAAAGATCGAGGCGCCGAATTCCATGAACGGGTCCTTCCGAGATTACGAAGCGTCGACGGCGCGCATCAGCCCCGCCCATTTGTCGAGCAGCGGCCGTTGCGTGTCCGCCGGCACCGAGTCCAGCGAGATAACCAGCCGGTCCACCCCGATGTCGCGGTAGTGCTTCAGCCTATCGAGGTCCGGAGGAACCCCGAACATCGTGACCGGCAGATGCCCGCGCCCAGCCTCGGTGCACATTTTGCGGAATTCCGGCAGAAAAACGCTGACATCGCCGTATTGCGGGCGCGACCCATGCGGCACCCAACCGTCGCCGTAGGCGATGGCGCGCCGAGCACCGTAGGGGAAGGCGCCGCCGACGATGACGGGGGGATGGGGTTTGCGGGCGGGTTTTGGAAAAGCGAGCATCGGCGGGAAATTCACCAGATCGCCGTGGTATTCGGCCTTGTCCTGGGTCCAGATGGCCTTCATCGCCTCGACCCGTTCGCGCACCAATTTCCAGCGGCCCTTGAAGTCGGTGGTGCCGTGGTCCGCCATTTCCTCGGCGTTCCAGCCGCCGCCGATGCCGAACAGGAAGCGCCCGTCCGATACGCTGTCCAACGACGCGACGGACTTGGCGGTCTGGATGGGGTCGCGCTGCACCACCAGACATACGCCGGTCCCCAGCAGCAAGGTTTTGGTGACGGCGGCCGCAACCGACAGAGACACGAAGGGGTCCATGCAATCGGCATATTTGCGCGGCAATTCCCCGCCGGTCGGGAAGGGCGATTCCCGCGACAACGGAATATGCGAATGCTCCGGCGCCCAAACCGACTCGAATTCCCGCTCCTCCACCGCTTGGGCGAACGCCGCCGCGCCCATGGCATAGTCGGTGAAGAACATTGCGACGCCGAATTTCATCGTCGCGCTCCTATTGCGCCAGCCGTTGCGCCATTTTGGCCTGATATTCGTCGATCGGCATGAAGCCGGGGGTTTCGCGGCAATGCGCTTCCGTCCAGGCGACGATGTCGGCTTCCGGCGCGGCGATGTCGAAAGCCGCGCCGTGCGGTTGCGGCACATGCCATGGCGTGTCGAGATAGGCCTCAACCGTGTTGCCCTCGGGATCCTTGAAGTAGCACGACCACGCATTGCCATGGGTGACCACGCGCATTTCCGAGCAGCCCTCGGCGATGGCGCGGCGGTGCACTTCCTTGAGGTCGGTCAGCGAGTCCACCAGGAACGAGATCTGCTGGATCGGGTTGAAACCCGCCGTATCCGGCCGTCCATCGACCAGCACCAACTGATGATGTGCGCCGGCTGCTCCGCTCATGAAGGTCAGCGACATGCCGCTGCGGGCGGTGCCGCTGTCGGTCACCATCAGCCCGAGGACGTTCGAATAGAAATGTTCGAGCTTCGGTTTATCGAGCGCATAAACGCCGACGTGGGCAAGGCGGGCATGAATCGCCATGGTCGTACCTCCTGTTATGCAGTACGCCTATTGAAGGCCCGCCTGCCGGACGATGGCAAGGGGGCGGGGTTGTTGCCATGCTCGCAGTACTGTCCATCGCGCTGCCGGTTTTTGCCCTCATTCTTACCGGATGGGGGGCGGCGCGCGCGCGTCTGCTGGGCCGGGATTCCACCGGGGCGATGAACTCGTTCGTGGTGTGGCTGGCGCTGCCGGCGGTGCTGTTCAGGGCCATGGCGCAGATCGATCCTGCCGATCTGCTGAATGTCGGCCTGCTGGCGTCGTTCGGCCTGGGCATCGCGGTGCCCTTCGTTATCAGCCTTGTTTGGTCCCGCCGCGCCGGCAACCCGCTGAGCAACAGTGCCATCCAGGCCCTGAGCGCGACCTATTGCAACGTTGGCTACATGGGCATTCCGCTGTGTCTGATGGCGTTCGGGCAGGCGAGCTTGGTGCCGGGGATCGTCACCATGGTGATGACCGCCTGCGTGCAGTTCGGCGCGGCGATCGTGCTGATCGAGATGGATCGGCCGGGCCCGCCCAACTTGCTGCGCAGTGCCCGTCGCATTGCCGGCGCGGTCGCCCGCAACCCGCTGACCATCGCACCGGTCGCCGGATTGGCGGTGGCATTGACCGGGCTGCCGCTGCCCCTGGTCGTCGATCGCTTCCTGGTTCTGCTCGGCGCCGCCGCCACGCCCTGCGCCCTGGTCGCCACCGGCCTCATGCTCGGTGAAACAACCGAGAAATTTCAACCCCGGCTGGTCGCCCGACTGGTGGTGTTGAAGCTGCTGCTGCAACCCGCCATCGCCTGGGTTGTCGCCTTCCATGTCATGGTGCTGCCGCCCGCCTGGGGCGAAACGGCGGTTATCATGAGCGCGCTGCCAACCGGCGCCGGGGCTTTCATCCTGGCCAAACTCTACGGGCGGGAAGCGGCATCGACCTCCGGCGCGGTGCTGGTTTCCACGATCCTGTCGTTCGCAACTTTGTCGCTTTTGCTGGTATGGCTGACGTGATCGTTCGGGAATAAATCGCGTTCACGGACGTCTTAGGATGGGGCAGAGACCATTTGCGCCACTGTCGGACGTCATGTCAAGGTGTGCCACGGCGACCGAACCGGATGCCTGCATGTCGAATTGGGGAAGGATTGAGAATGAGGAAATTTCTGCTTCTGGGTGCGGTCGCGCTTCTGGCCTCGGCTGGGTTGGCGCGGGCCGATGCGCCGACCTCGGTCGAGCTCCGGCAGACCGGTCTGGATCTGGTCAACGGCTCGTTCGGCGGCATCCGCGCCGTTGTTGCGGCGAAAGGCGACGTCAAGACGCTTGAATCGCCGGCAAAAGCCATCGCGCGCTTTGCCGCCCTGATGCCCGGCCTGTTCCCCAAGGGAAGCGATGCCGGCACCAAAGCGAAGCCGGAAATCTGGTCCGACATGGACGGGTTCGTCAAAGCCGCAGCCGGCCTCGGCGCTGCTTCGACCAAGCTGGCGGAACTGGCCAAGGCCGGCGATGCCGAAGGCGTCGAAGCCCAGGTGAAGCTGGTCGGTGCGGCCTGCGCGGCTTGCCACAACGCCTACCGCGCGAAGTAATTCGACCGGCAACCGGAATAGCAAGGGGCGGGCCGAGGCTCGCCCCTTTTTTGTTACGATATCGGTACGCCGAGGGCTTCAGATCGTATGCACCAAAGCCCAAACGGCGGCGGCTGCGACTGCGAGCAGAACGATCGCCCGCAGTGGGCCGACCATTGTCGGGTGCGTCACCGGGCCAGCGATCTCTTTCGTGCCCAGGATCATCGGGCGCACCAGATTGTGCCCTTTGAGCACCAGATAAACCATGATCGCCAGCACATGCAGCGCCACGGCGATCTGGATCAGTGCGAAGGATGCTTCGTGCACCTTCCCGGCCAAATCGCTGATGCCCTTGCTCACGAGGTGGCGCAGCGGCCCTTCGATGAAGGATTCGTCGTCGTTGGCGAACATGCCGGTGCCGACCTGCAACAGCAGCAGGCCGAGCAACCCCAGCACCATCCAGCCGCCGGCTGCGTTGTGGCCGAGCTCGGTGTCGGGTTCGCGCTTCGGCAAGTCTTTGAGGTGATGCAGCGCCGCCATCGGGTGTTTCAGAAAGGCGGCGAAGCGGGCGGTCTGGCTGCCGACGAAGCCCCAGCCGATACGGAACAGAACCAGGGCCAGGACCGCTTCGCCGGACAGGAAATGCAGCTCCATCCAGCCTTTTTCCTGGGTCAACCAGCAGAAGAATACCAGCGCCACCAGAGTCCAATGGAAGCAGCGGGTTGGGGCATCCCATACCCGGACCTTGGTCGTCTGTGCCATGCGATTACCTTTTGCCCATGATCCGACCATGCATTTCGGTCCGTGGAAACTTGAAATCGTAGTGGCAGAACTCGCAAGTCATGACAATCGTTCCGTCTTCGGACATATGATCCAGATCGTCGTCGGAAAATCCTTGCAGAATGCCGGAAAGCCGCGCGCGGGAGCAGCGGCAGCCGTAGGACAAAGCGCGGGCGCGGTCGGCGGCAACGCCTTCGGTATGGAACAGCCGGAATAGCAATTGTTCGGGCGGCAGGGCGTCGTCCAACAGCTCCGCATCGGTCAGAGTGGCGGCGAGCGCAATGGCGGTGCGCCAGCTTTCGTCCTGCGCCTCGGCGTCCAATGTCGGCGCGGTGCCGCCGGCGCCGGCGACTTTCTCCAGAATCAGCGCCCCGGCCCGCCATCCGGCGTCGGTGTGTTCGCAGGCCAGATGGATCTGGCACTGCAATTGTTCGCTGGTCGAGAAGTAATGCAGCGCCATCGCGGCGAGGTTCGCGCCCTCGATCGCCACGATGCCCTGATGCCGGTTATCGCCGCCCTGATCGACGGTGAAGGCGAGATAGCCGGAGCCCAGCATGGCGTCGGCGGCCGGTGCGGGGGATTGGGCCAGCAGGGTTTCCAACATGCCCGCATCGAACCGCGCATAGCCGCGCAGTTCGCCGGTGTCGGTGCAATCGGCCAGCAGGATGTCCACCGGCCCGTCGCCCTTGGCTTGCAGGCTGAAGGTGCCGCGAAATTTCAGCGCGGTCGAAAGCCCGGCGGCGAGCGCCAGCGCCTGGCCCACCAGCTTCGCGACGGCGGGGTGGTAATCGTGCCGCAGCAGCAGTGCGTCGGTCAGCCCGCCGAGGCGCACCAGCCGCCCTCGCACCGGTCGATCCGGCAGGAAAAACGGCAGTACGCCGCGTGCGATGACGATATCGGGCACCGGCGGGCGCCCGACGTCGAGGAATACGGGAGAGTCGGTCATACCCCCAGGAATAGCCGCGAAGGCGCGCCGCCGCTACCGCCCTTCGCTTCCGAAGCTTTTCTTTGCCCCGTTAACTTTCCGTTAACGATCCCCTGTTAGAACTGTGCCGCTCTAACCCAATGCGACGACTGGAATTGCCGCGATGACCTCCATCCCGAACCGGCGCTGGCCGCGATCCATTCGCGATATCCGTATCGCCCCGAAAATCCTGGCCGTGGTCGGCTTGTTGGCGCTTTCGGCCATCGCGATCGCTGCCGCCGGGGTGCATGCCATCGGGGTTTACAGCAAACATGTGGACGAACTGCGCCTTACCGCCGAGCGGGCGATCGCTGGGGAACAGGTCAATGGCCTGATCAATGCGGTCGTGATGGACTCGCGAGGCATCTATATGGCTCATGAAATCGCCGAGGCGGAGAAATTCGCTCGCCCCTTACTCGCCAATCTCGCGGCGATCGGGGTGCGAATGGTCTATTGGGCAGAACGGGTTCCGGCGGATCGGATCAGACCATTCCAAACCGCGCGGCGCCAGGTCGACGAATTCATCGCCCTCCGCACCGACATGGTCCGCGCCGCTCGGGACAACGGGCCGAAAGCCGCCGACGCAATCGGCAACAACGATGCCAATCGCGCCAATCGGCAGGCTTTGAACACCAGCATCGTCGCCCTGGCAGCGGCCAATGCCAAAGATCTCGCAAGTTTGGTCGCCGATCTCGACGAATTCCGCGCCGACATGCTGTTTTGGCTGACCGTCCTATCGGCCGGCGCCATCGCGGCATCGGTGTTGCTCGCCGCGATCCTGACGATCGGCGGGGTGACCCGTCCGCTGATCCGGATTGCCGGCGCCATGCGCAGTCTGGCCGCCGGCACCTTGGACGTCGCGGTGGTCGATCACGGGCGTGGCGACGAGGTCGGACGGCTTGCCGATGCGCTGGAGGTATTCCGCGCGCAAAGTCTGGAAAATCGCCGTCTGGCGCAGGAACGGATCGATGCGGCCGAACGCGCATCGGCCGACCGGCGGGAGGCGATGATGGGCCTCGCGGATGCGGTGGAGCGCGAAATCGCCTCGGCGCTGACCGATATCCGCGCCCGCACGGATGGAATGGCGATGGCGGCGGGGGGAATGGTGACCTCCGCCGAACGCACGGGGGAGGCTGCGCGCAGCGTCGCCGGGTCTGCGGGTCAATCGCTGGCGAATGCCCAGGCCGTGGCCGGTGCGGCCGAGGAACTGACGGCATCCATCCAGGAAATCGCCGCCCAGGTCGCGCGGTCCGCGAGCATGGCGGGGGCGGCGGTGCGCGCGGGATTGGAAACCAGGGCGTCGATCGATGCGTTGAACGCGACCGTGGCGAAAATTGGCACGGTGGCCGACATGATTGCGACCATTGCCGCCCAGACCAATCTCCTGGCATTGAACGCCACCATCGAAGCCGCACGGGCCGGGGATGCCGGGAAGGGTTTCGCCGTAGTGGCCAACGAGGTGAAGCAACTCGCCGCCCAGACCGCCCGTTCGACGGAGGAAATCTCCCGGCATATTGCGGGGGTGCGGGCGGCGACCGACAATTCGGTCCAGGCGGTGCGACAGATCGAAAAGACGATTGCCGAAATCGACACCGTCGCCACGGCGATCGCGGCGGCCGTCGAACAGCAGGGTGCGGCCACCGCCGAAATTGCCCGCAATGTCGCGGCGACCGCCACTGCGGCCGACGATGTGACCGTGCGTATCCAGGAAGTCTCGGCCGAGGCGGTGCAAACCGGGTCCCATGCGATCGGCATTCGCGCCAACGCCGATCGGTTGGCGGTGCAGATGGGCGATCTGGGGCAAGTGGTCGTGCGGATTGTGCGATCGTCGACCGCCGACGTGGATCGCCGCCACTTTCAACGTGTCCCGGGTCCGGTGCCGGTGCAAATCCGCATCGCCGGTCGCCCAGCCTGCCCGATGACACTCGACGATCTCAGCGAAGGCGGTGCTCGGCTTTCCGGCGCGATGGACGCGGGATTCGGCGCGTCCGGCGTGTTGCTGCCGGGTTGGCTGGGGGTGACCGCGCCGCTGCGCTTCACCGTCGCCCACGTGCTGCCCGACGGTTTCGGCGTTTCCTTCCAGATCGATGCGGCAACCCAGGCGGTGGTGCGCCCGGCTATCGCGCGTTTGGGGCGCGATCTAGCGGCGTGATCGGCGTCCGGTAGGCGGTTCCTGGGCAATCGGGTAAGGTGGAGCGCCCGAACACGTCCTAGGAATATCATGATCGCCCGCCCCTGGATCGTCCTCGCCGCCCTGGCTCTGGCGCGAATCGGCTTCGGTTACCAATTCCAAAGCGTTGCCAGCATGGGACCGGACCTGATTCCGTTGTTCCACCTGTCCTACGCCGCGTTCGGCCAGTTGATCGGCGCCTTCATGCTGTTGGGGGTGTTCGTGGCGCTGCCGCTTGGTGCGTTGGGCCGCCGGTTCGGGGATCGCTGGATATTGGCCGGCGGGCTGGCGCTGATGGTGTTGGGGGCGGCGATCGGCGCGGCGGGCGACGGACCCACCGGCATCGCCGCCGGGCGCACGGTCGCCGGGGTCGGGGCAGTCGCGATGATCGTCCTGCAGGGCAAGATCATCGCCGATTTCTTCGCCGGCCGGCAGTTCATGCTGGCCATCGCGGTGTCGGTCTGCTCCTACCCGATCGGGGTGGGATTGGCGCAGATCGTGCTGCCGCCGATCGCCCACGCATTCGGCTGGCGCGCGGGGTTCCTGTCCTGCGGCGTGCTGGTGGCGCTCGCGTTGGTGCTGTTTCTGGCCAGTTACCGCGCCCCCGCCCACACGGCGGCGGTCCCGCGTAAATTCGCCTGGCCCAGCGCGCGGGAGTGTTTGTTGCTGGTCGTGGCCGGCACCATCTGGACCGCATACACCGGCAGTTACGCCGGCTATACCTCCTATATTCCGGCAACCCTGTCGCTCCGAGGCGACGGGCTCGCAGCCATCGGTCTGGTCATGACGATCGGGACCTGGGGCAATGTGCCGGCGACGATGTATGGCGGCGACCTCGCGGCACGCTTCGGCGCTTTTCGGGTTCTGGTCTGCGGATCGTTGGCGCTGACGATCGGCATCGTCGGCACCGCGCTGGCCGGGTTTCCGTTGGGCTGGTCGGTGTTGGTGGGGGTGATCGGTGCGATCCACCCGGGGGTGATCATGGCCGTCGGCACTTTGTCGGCGAAGCCGGAAAACCGGGCGGTGGGGATGGGGATTTTCTACTCCGTCTATTATTTGGGCGGCACCTTGAGTCCGTTGGCCTGCGGCTGGGCGGCCGACCAATATGGCGGTCCGGCGGGCGGTCTGCTGATGGCGGCGCTGTTCTCGGCGCTCGTGGTGCCGTTGTTCCTGTGGCATCGCGCTTTGGCCGATCACCGGACGATGCTGGCCCGCCCCTGAGCGGCATTGGTCGTCGCACGCTATCGCCGGAAATCTTGGATACGGGCTTCGGCTTCCTCGGCGTCCATGGCCAGGGCACGAGCGGCGACGGGTTGCGGGAAGCCGGCGCGGGCTAACATTGCGAGTTCCTTCCGTTTAGCGGCGAGGTCGGCGGCGGCATCGCGACGGAACGGCCCGATGCGTCGTTTGCGCGCCAGGACCAAAGCCGCATTCAGTTCCGCCTCGGGATCGTCGGGCAGCGTTGCGCGAGCCAGATCGCGGCCGATCCCTTTCGCTGCCAACCCCGCCAGCGTCGCCCGATGCGACCGCCCCGCTCGACGTAACGCCGATGCTCGGGATTGCGCATAGGCGGCGTCGTCCACCAGCCCGGATGCCGCCAAACGGGCGGCGATTTGCCGGGCTTCGTCCTTCAAGGCCTCGGCGCGGCTGGCGGTGTCCTCGGCGGGCGTGGCTCGCGCCCAGCGATCGATCCGCCGCACCAGGACCGCGCGCAGGCCGGCTTCCGTCGCTGCGAACCGCGCGAGGTAGCGCAACGCCGCTTCGTGCAGGCTGGCGGGGGTTGGGACGGCGGGAACCGGGCGTTCGACCATGGCGGGACTTTATCCTGTCGCCACGATTCTTGTTGCACCGCCCGGTCCTGTCCAGGCCATACTGTCGTTGCACCCAAAGGCGGCGCTCGACCGCGACTGGACTATGCTGCCCCCGGTGGCCTGCACGCGCCGCAAAGCGCGAACGTCCAAACAACAAGCGATACCGTCCACGAGGCGAATCGCACAGGGAGTGCATGTCGTGATCGCAGCCGAACGTTCCACCCGCCGCCGCGTTTTGAAAACGGCGGCCGCTGCCGTTGCCCTGCCGTTGGTGCATATCCGCACCGCCGGGGCCGCCGGCAAACTGAATATCGGGCTTTGGGACCATTGGGTGCCCGGGGCCAACGACGTCATGAAGAAGCAGGTCGATATCTGGGCGGAGAAAAATAAGGTCGAAGTCACCGTCGATTTCATTACCTCGTCCGGCAAGAAAATACTGATCACAGCGGCAGCCGAGCACCAGGCGGGGAGCGGGCACGATTTTATCCAGATGTATAATTGGGATGTCGGCAATTTCGCCAGTCGGTTGGAGCCGGTGGACGATGTGGTGAAAACCCTGACCGACAAATTCGGCGGCTACGGGCCGATCAGCGAGTATCTCGCCAAATCCGACGGCCATTGGTGGGCGGTGCCCAGCAGCACGGGGACGCTCAATCTGACCTGTTGCGGGCGGATAAGCATGCTGAAGAAATTCGCCGGCATCGACATTCAGGCGATGTTTCCGGCCGGGCCGGCCGATCCTCGGTCGTCGGAGGGCTGGAATTACGACGCTTTCCTCGCGGCGGCGGGGGCGTGCCACAAGGCGGGTTTCCCGTTCGGTTTGGGATTGGGCTCGACCGACGATTCCACCAACAATACCGGCGTTTGGTTCGCGGCTTTCGGGGCCGATCTGGTGGATGCCAAGGGCGCAATCACGGTCGATTCCCCCGCCGTCCGCACCTTTCTGGAATATGCGCAGAAGCTGGTGAAATTCCTGCCGGAGGACACCGTCAGCTACGACGATGCGTCCAACAATCGGGCGCTGATTTCGGGCAAGAGCGCGCTGATCATGAATCCGCCCTCGGCCTGGGCGGTGGCGAAGCGCGACGCGCCGCTGGTTGCCGCCGACACTTGGCATTTTCCGATGCCGATCGGGCCGAAGGGGCGTTTCATTCCGTACAATTATTCATTTTACGGCACTTGGGCGTTCGGCAAAAACAAGACGGCGGCGAAAGAGTTGATCGTTTATCTGCAAAACCGGGAGCAGGTGGAAGGCCGTTGCATCGCGTCCGAGGGCTACGACATTCCGCCTTTGGTCAGCATGTCCGATTTCAAGGTCTGGGAAGATGTCGCGCCACCGAAAGGAACGGTGTACAATTACCCGATCCGCGCCTGGCATAATGCGAAGCAGAACATGACCGCCTATCCGGCGCCGCGCGACAAGGCGGTGCAGATGTTCAACCGCGCGGTGCATCCGACGATGCTGGCGAAGCTACACAGCGGGCAATCGATCGATCAAGCGATCGCCTGGGCGCGGGGCGAGTTGGAGGGTTTCACCCGCTGATCGCATTGCGCGTAACCGGTCGGCATTGACGGGCGGGGCCGCTGGGGCGAACGTGGCGACCTCGACACCGGATACACGGGAAGGGGAAACAAGCCATGCCGCTACCAGCGGATACCGATGCCAGCATTCCGAAATATTTGCGCGACAAATACGCCATCGTCGGGGTGGGGGAGACGCCGTACACGCGCGGATCCGGCAAAACCACCCGAGCGATGGGAAGTTTCGCGGTGCGTGCCGCGATGGCGGATGCGGGGCTGAAGAATACCGAGATCGACGGAATGCTGTCGTATCAATCGGGCGATTCCACCTTCGCGCCGATGGTTGCCGGCGATCTTGGCATCCGGCTGAATTTCTACATGGATGTGTTCGGCGGCGGTTCCTCGACCGAGGCATTGGTCGGCATCGCCATCGGCGTCATCGAGGCTGGGCTGTGCAAAACGGTCGCGATTTTCCGCTCGATGAACGGTTTCTCCCAGGTTCGCATCGGCGGTACCGGTGCTCGGGCTGCGGCGCCGGTCAATGGCGATCAGCTGCATGGCCGGGCTTACGGGTGGCAAAGTGCCGGACAAATGTTCAGCCCGACGTTCATGCGGCACATGTACGATTACGGCACGACTCCGGAACAGGTGGCGACGGTCAAGGTCATTCACTCCGAACACGCATCGAACAACCCGAAGGCGTATTACAAGAAGCGCTTTACGGTGGATGAGGTGTTGTCGAGCCGCATTATCTGCAAGCCGCTGCATTTGCTGGATTGCTGCGTCGAAACCGATAACGCAACGTGTTTTATCATTACGCGGGCGGAGCATGCGCGCGATCTGCGCCATACCCCGGCGCTGATCCGCGGCGTCGTCGGACGCTGCAACAAGCCGCGCATGGACATGCATTATCAGCATGGGCCGATCTCCACCGTTGCCGGTCATTACGGCAAGGATATCCTGTGGCCGAACGCCGGCGTGGGGCCGGAGGATGTCGATCTGACCGGCGCCTACGATGCCTTCACCTTCACCACCATGCTGCAACTGGAAGATTACGGTTTCTGCAAAAAAGGCGAGGGCGGGCAATACGTGTCCGACGGCACCATGCGCCTGGGCGGCAAGCGACCGAACAATACCTCGGGCGGGCATCTGTGCGAAGGTTACACCCACGGTATGAATATGGTGATCGAGAACGTCCGGCAATTGCGCCACGACGTCGACGATTCCTGCCCTTGCGGGCCGGACGGCAAACGCCAGCACACCTACGATTACCGCGAAGGCGGCTGCCGACAGGTCAAGAATGCCGAAGTCACCGCCAATCTGGGTTGGGCGATGCCCGGCACGGGGTCGGCGATGGTCATGCGGCGCGGTTGAGGGAGGGTTAATACGATGCCAGGCATTCGGGCCGACTACATGGGCATGGCGCTGTCGATCGACGATCTCGACGGCGAGAACCTGACCTATTTCAAACACTGCGCGCAGCACGATTTCCACCTGCAGAAATGCGACGATTGTGCGTTGCTGCGCTATCCGCCGAACACCGGCTGCCCTTGGTGCGGCGGTGCCAAGGCAACCTGGACGCGGGTCGAGGGCAAGGGCGAGGTGCACTCCTACGAAGAAGTGCATCACGCCATCCAACCGGCGTTCAAGGGCCATACCCCGTACATGGTGCTGCTGGTCGATCTCGACACGCAGAAGGGCCAACCGTCGGAGGTGGAGGCACTGCGGGTGGTCGCCAATCTGACCGCACCCGACGGTGTCCTCGCCCCGCCCGACACCGTGCGCTCGGTTGGCATCGGCACGCGGGTGAGGATGGTATTTGCCGACGTGACCGATGGTTTATCGTTGCCGCAATGGACGATCGACGAACAGGCGCCGCAACCCGCGAAACCCTGGCGTTACGCGCAGGAGTAACGATCGGCTGCGATGCCGGCCGGTTGCCAGCGATGGCAATCGGCTCTGCCCGAGGGCAAATTCAGGTCCCGGGCAGGATCGCGGCGATCAGGCGACGGACGGCCGCGCCGGCTGCTTCGGCCGGCAGATTGGCGAAATTCAGCAACAGGCCCTGGCCGCTGTCGTGCGCCATCGCCAGCCCCGACAACGCCGTCGGCGCCAGCCCGGCCGCCGCTGCTCGGCGTGCCAACACGCCATCGGCCGCCGCGCCGGGAAAGCGTGCCAGTAAATGCATGCCGCCGGATTCCAGTTCGACGGATACGCGTTCGCCCAATGCCTCGATCAAAGCCGTCGCCAGCGCCTTGCGGCGTTCGGCGTATAGGCCGCGCATCCGGCGGAGATGCCGCGCAAAATGGCCGCGTTCGATGAAGGTGGCGAGGATGCGCTGTTCGAGGGCCGGTTGGCCTGCCGTCAGCAGCCGGCTGGCGCGTTCGAAAACGTCGGACAATGCGGTGGGCACCACGAGGTAGCCTAGCCGCAACGACGGATGTAGCACCTTGCTGAAACTCCCGGCGAACAACACGCGGTCGCCTCGGTCGAGGCTTTTGAGCGCCGGCAGCGGATGTCCGGCGTAGCGGAACTCGCTGTCGTAATCGTCTTCCAGCAGCCAGGCGTTGGCCTCGGCCGCCCATGCGAGCAAAGCGAGGCGGCGGGGTAGCGACAGCGACACGCCCAGCGGGGATTGATGCGTCGGGGTGACCAAAGCGAGGCGCGCCTTGGGGGCCGCGGTCATGCCGGCCGACACGCGCATACCCTCTCGATCGACGCGCACCGGCACCAGTTTCTGGCCCCCGGCCTCCAGCGCTTGGCGCGCTTGCAGGTAGCCGGGATCTTCGACCCAGACCGCATCGCCCGGCCGCAGCAATGCCTGCCGCACCAACCCCAGCGCGCCTTGGAACCCTGCCGTGACCAGCACCTGTTCGGGTTGGCAAGAAATCCCGCGGGAGAGCCCAACATAGGACGCGATGGCTTGGCGCAGCGGCAGATAGCCGGCGGGGTCGGGCTGCGAAAGGTCGTTCGGTTGCAGCGCCCGCGCGACATGGACGCTCAGACCCGACCAGAGTTTGCGGGGGAAAGCGTCCAGCGCCGGCAAGCCCATCCGGAACGGGAGCGGGGCGGGCGCGGGGACGGCTTGCTCCGGCGTTGCGAACAAGGTGCGCTGCAACGGGATTTCCGGCCGAGCGCCGAACTGGCGGGAGACGATGGTGCCGCTCGCGCCGTGGGTTTCGATCGCGCCTTCGCCGGCCAGCACGGCATAGGCAGCATCGACGGTGCCGCGCGCCACTTCCAACTGCGCTGCCAGGGTGCGGCTGCTGGGCAGGCGGGTGCCGGGCGCGATTGTGCCGGCGACCACGGCGGCGCGGATGCGGGCGGCGATCTGTCGGTACAGCGCGTTCGGATCGGCCGGGTCGAGAGCGATCGCTATCATGGCTCAATCGATATGGCGCCAATTGGCCCTCGCGTATAGGCCATACAGAGTGCAGAGCTACGATCGCAGCCCTTCGACACGAGTCCGATGAATATTTTATACCTGACATGCAGCCCACGCGGCACCGCTTCCTGCAGCCGCACGATCGCCGACGCGCTGGTCGCCCGGCTCGGCGGCGCGGTACTGATGCGCGATCTGGCGGTGGACCCGCCGCCCTTGGTGGATGCCGGGTTCAGCGCCGCGATCCTGGCGCCGCCCGCTGGGCAGGGGGACGAAGTGGCACCGGCTTTGGCGGTGTCGGAGGCGCTGATCCGCGAGCTGGAAGCGGCCGATGTCCTGGTCGTCGCCACCGCGATGCATAATTTCGGCGTGCCGGCAGCGCTGAAGGCCTGGATCGACCAGATCGTGCGGATCGGCCGGACCTTTCGCAGCACGCCGGAGGGCAAGATCGGCCTGCTGGCAGATCGCCCAGCCTATTTGGTGGTGGCCTCCGGCGGCTGGTTCACCGGGCCCTCGCCGATCGGCACCCCGGCGCAGCCCGATTTTCTAACCGGCTATGTGCGCACGGTGCTGCAAACGATCGGGATCGTGTCGCTGGAGGTCCTGACGTTGGAGGGCGTCGCGCGCGGTGGGGAGCATGCGGCGCGGGCGATGGCGCAGGCGCAGGCCCGGATCGATCGGATCGCGCCCTTCGGATGAACGCAGAGCGGCTTGCAGCGTTGCACCGCGCATGAAGCCGCCGCGCGTTGACCCCTTCGCGCCACCACGGTAATCAGGCGCGATATGGCGACTCCTTCGACACCGCACGGTCGCCTTTAGAATTGGAGCGATCCGTGAGAGACGTACGCGACGCGCTGATGGTGGCGCGCAACACGGACGGTAAGCTGGTCCGCCGGCCCTTGTCCCCGCACCTCCAGGTCCACCGCTGGCCCGTCAGCATGGCTCTTTCGATCCTGCATCGCGCCTCCGGCTGCGCGCTGGGTGTCGGCACTTTGCTGATGACGTGGTGGCTGGTCGCCGCCGCGCAATCCGAAGAAGCCTTCGCCCGAGCGCAATGGTTCATGGGCTCGATCCTCGGCAAGCTGCTGCTGTTCGGCTGGACCGTGGCATTGATGTTCCATTTGTGCAGCGGCATCCGCCATCTGTGGATGGACAGCGGGCGCGGGTTCGAAAAAGCCGATTACGAACGCTCTGCCTGGGTGGTCGTGGGTGCGACCGCCGTGCTGTCGGTGGGCACCTGGATCGTCGCTCTGGTGTTCGGATAAGGGGCAAGATCATGGCAGATTCTCGCAACGCGCCGCATGTGGACATGCGCCGCTCCCCGCTCGGGCGGGCACGCGGTTTGGGTTCGGCGAAGGCCGGTGCGGCGCATTGGTGGGCGCAACGCCTGACCGCCGCCGCGCTGGTGCCGCTGACGCTGTGGTTCATCTGTTCCGTCATCCGGCTGATCGGCGCGGATCAGCACGCAGTGGTCGTGTGGCTGTCGGCCCCGCTGCCGCTGGTGCTGATGCTCGCGCTGATTGCCGCGACGTTCCATCACCTGCAACTCGGTCTCCAAGTCGTGATCGAGGATTATGTGCACGACCACGCAGCCAAGCTGGCTTCGGTGCTGGGATTGAAAGCGGTATGCGCCCTGTCGGCGCTGGCCTGCTTCATCTCGGTCCTGAAACTCGGCCTGTGACGCGCGGAGGAAAGATCCCATCATGAACGCAATCTCGAAGCCGTCCTACGGCGCCTACAACATCGTCGATCACACCTACGACGTGGTGGTGGTCGGGGCCGGCGGTTCCGGCCTGCGCGCGACCTTCGGCATGGGCGCGGCCGGGTTGAAAACCGCCTGCATCACCAAGGTCTTCCCGACCCGCAGCCATACCGTCGCCGCCCAGGGCGGTGTCGGTGCCGCGCTCGGCAATATGGGGGCCGACGACTGGCGCTGGCACATGTACGACACCGTCAAAGGATCGGACTGGCTGGGCGATCAGGACGCCATCGAATACATGTGCCGCGAGGCGATTCCCGCCGTCTACGAGTTGGAACACTACGGCGTGCCGTTCTCCCGCACCGAAGACGGCAAGATCTATCAGCGCCCCTTCGGCGGTCACATGACCGAATACGGCAAGGAACCGGCCATGCGCGCCTGCGCCGCCGCCGACCGCACCGGGCATGCCATTCTGCATACGCTGTATCAGCAGAGCCTGAAACACGATGCGGAGTTCTTCATCGAATACTTCGCCCTCGATCTGATTATGGACGACGAAGGCGTCTGCCGCGGCGTCATGGCTTGGAACCTGGAAGACGGCACGCTGCATCGGTTCCGCGCCCAGACGGTGGTGCTGGCGACCGGCGGTTACGGCCGCGCCTATCTGTCCTGCACATCCGCCCACACCTGCACCGGCGACGGCACCGGCATGGTGCTGCGGGCCGGCTTGCCGTGCCAGGACATGGAATTCGTGCAGTTCCACCCGACCGGCATCTTCCCCGCCGGCTGCCTGATCACCGAAGGCGCGCGCGGCGAAGGCGGCTACCTGACCAACAGCGAAGGCGAGCGCTTCATGGAGCGCTACGCCCCCACCGCCAAGGATCTGGCCAGCCGCGATGTCGTGTCGCGGTCGATGACCATGGAAATCAACGCCGGACGCGGCTGCGGTCCCAACAAGGACCATATCATGCTGCACCTCGAACACCTCGGCGCCGATCTGCTGAACGAACGCCTGCCCGGCATCTCCGAGACCGCGAAAGTGTTCGCTGGCGTCGAAGTGACCAAAAGCCCGATCCCGGTGCTGCCGACGGTGCACTACAACATGGGCGGCGTGCCGACGAATCTGCATGCCGAGGTGCTGCGCCCGACCAAAAGCAATCCCGATGCCACCGTGCGCGGGCTGATGGCGGTGGGCGAAGCCGCCTGCGTGTCTGTGCACGGGGCCAATCGACTTGGTACGAACTCGCTGCTCGACCTCGTGGTGTTCGGCCGCGCCGCCGCGCTGCGAGCCGCCGCGACGATCAAACCCGGTGCATCGCAGCCGACCTTGCCGCCGAAAGCCGGCGAAGCGTCGCTGGACCGCTTCGACCATGTCCGCCACGCCAAGGGTGGCACCAAGGTGGCCGATCTGCGCGACCAGATGCAGCGCACCATGCAGAACCACGCCGCCGTGTTCCGCGCGTCCAAGACGCTGACGGAAGGGGTGGAGAAGATGCAGAAGGTATGGACTGGCCTGTCCGATATGTCGGTGTCCGATCGCTCGTTGATCTGGAATTCCGATCTGGTGGAAGCGCTGGAACTGCAAAACCTCATGGGCAGTGCCATGACCACGATGGTCGGCGCCGAAGCCCGGCACGAAAGCCGCGGCGCCCATGCGCACGACGACTTCCCCGAGCGCAACGACGAAGAATGGATGAAGCACACATTGGCTTGGTGCAAGGAAGACGGTTCGGTGGCGTTGGACTACCGCCCGGTCAAGATGCAGACGCTGACCAACGAAGTGTCTGTCTTCCCGCCCAAAGCCCGCGTTTACTGAGAGGTACGGTCCCATGGTTGCATTCAACCTCCCCGTGAACAGCCGCGTCGGTCTGGGCCAGACGTTCAAGGCGCCGGCCGGTGCCAAGAATGTGCGCGAATTCAAGATCTATCGCTGGAACCCCGACGACGGGCAGAACCCGCGCACCGATACCTACCAAATCGACCTCGATGCCTGCGGTCCGATGGTTCTGGACGCGCTGATCAAGATCAAGAACGAGGTCGATCCGACCCTGACGTTCCGCCGGTCCTGCCGCGAAGGCATTTGCGGGTCCTGCGCGATGAACATCGACGGCGGCAATACGCTGGCATGCCTCAAGCCGATCGAGGAGTGCAGCGGCGCGGTCAAGATATCCCCGCTGCCGCACATGCCGGTGGTCAAAGACCTCGTCCCCGATCTGTCGCAGGTCTACGCCCAGTATCGTTCGGTCGAGCCCTGGCTGCAGGCCGATAGCCCGGCCCCGCCGGACGGGGAACGCCTGCAAAGCAAGGAAGAGCGCGCCAAGATCGACGGTCTGTGGGAGTGCATTCTGTGCTTCTGCTGCTCCACGAGCTGCCCCAGCTATTGGTGGAACGGCGATCGTTACCTCGGCCCGGCCGTGCTGCTGCAAGCCTATCGTTGGATCGCCGATACCCGCGACGAAGCCACCGGTGCCAGGCTCGATGCGCTGGAGGACCCGTTCAAGCTCTATCGCTGCCACACGATCATGAACTGCACCGATAGCTGCCCGAAGGGGTTGAACCCGGCGAAGGCGATTGCCGAGATCAAAAAGCTGATCGTCGAGCGCGTCGCCTAACCCATACCGCCCGCACCCGGGCAGCCGCCGAAATCCGGGGTTGCTCGGGTTCAGTCCGATCGCGCAGCCGCGCGGCGGCGGGTGCGCGACCAGCCCAGCCACAACCCTGCCGACACGATCGCGCCGGTGCCGACCCAGGTCATCCGGTCCGGCAGGTCCCCGAACAGCAGGAAGCCCACGCCAACCGAACCCAGCAGTTGGAAATACTGGAAGGGCGCGATGATGTTGGCGGGTGCGTAGGTCAAGGCCCGCACGACGCAATAATGGCCGGCGCCGCCTAACATCCCCAACAGGCAAAACAGCCCGAAATCGGTGAAGCTGGCGGGAAACCGACCGACGAACGGCAGCACCGCCAGCATCGCTACTGCCCCGAACGCCGAACTGTAGAAGGTGGTGGTGGCCGGCGGGTCCACCCCGGCGCCCATGCGGGTCAGGATTTGGTAGAGGGCAAAGCAACTCGCGCTACCGATCAGCAGCAGCGACGATGGATGAAACACCGCGCTGCCCGGCCGGATCACGATCAACACGCCGATGAAGCCCACCAGAATGGCAATCCCGTGCGCCGGCGACGTCCGCTCCCCCAACATCGGCCATGCCAGCAGCGCGACGATGAGGGGACCGAGCATCCCGATCGCAGCGGCGTCGGCGAGGGGGATGTAGACGATGGCGGCGACGAAGAAGCAGTTCGACAGACACTGGATCACGGACCGCGCGAGTTGGATTTTCGGCTGGCGGGTGATGAACATGCGCACGCCGCTGGTGGGCAGAAACGCGATCGCGGTGAACACGACATGGCCGAAGAAGCGCGCCCAGGACACTTCGAGGGTGCTGTAGCTCTGGCCCAGGATTTTCGCGGCGGCGTTCATGAACGGAAACATCGTCCCCGCCAGGCACATCAGCCCAATCCCCACGAGCACCCGCCATCGCTCGGGGACGGGCCGGAAGAAAATGGCGGGCAACGGCATGGGCGAGGGCACTCCGGTGGGGCGGGGGTTCTACCCACCCCGGCCGCGCGCTGCCACAGCGCCGAGCGTGATGGCAGCGTTGCGCGACCGAGCTGGTCACACAGAAAATCTGACAGGCGCGCCAGGACCTGACCCCGATCGTGGTTTCGCCGTAGATCGCGATGCGTTCGCTCCCGCTCACGTATCGCGCGCGTTGTTTGTTCGCGCGATTCAGACCTCCGGCGATGCCACCTCCGGTCATCGCGCGCGTTGTTTGTTCGCGCGATTCAGACCTCCGGCGATGCCACCTCCGGTCATCGCGCTCTAGCACCCGGCATGCGATACTCCGAGCAGGAAAACGCCCGGAGTAACCATGCAACGTCGCCATTTCATCGCCGGGGCCGCCGCTCTGGCGTCCCGTCCCGCGCTGTCCGCGCCTGCCGTGGGCGGCACCAGCAAGACCTTGGTGTTCGTGCCGACCACCAGCCCACCCAGTTTCGATCCGGTCTGGAACCCTGCGCAGGCGACGCGCACCCTGGGTTTGATGCTGTATGAGACGCTGTATACCCGCGATATCGCGCTCAATCCGCATCCGCATATGGTTTCGGGTCATACGATCGAAGATGGCGGCAAGCGCTGGACGATGACCCTGCGGCCGGATCAGTGGTTCCACGACGGGACCCCGGTGCTGGCGCGCGATTGCGTCGCTTCGTTGCGCCGCTGGATGGTGCGCGATCCCATCGGCTCGTTTATCGATGCCCGCCTGGATGCGCTGGAGGCACCGGACGATCGCACCATCGTTTGGCGCTTGAAGCGCCCGTTCCCGTTCCTGCCGAACGCCTTGTGCAAGACCCAACCGACCTGCGCGATGATGCCGGAACGATTGGCCAAGGACCCGTACAAGCAGGTGGCGGAGGCCGTGGGCAGCGGCCCGTTCCGTTGGGTCGCCGACGAATTCGTGGTCGGCAGCCGAGCGATGATGGCGAAATGGGAACGATATGTGCCGCGGGCGGAAAAGGTCGAGTATGGCTGGGGCGGCTACCATGTGCACGTCGATCGGGTCGAATGGCGGGTCATTCCGGACCCCGCGACCGCCGCCAGCGCCCTGACCACGGGGGAGGTGGATTGGATCGAAATGCCGCTGCCGGACCTGCTGCCGATGTTGCGCAAAGCGCCGGGGGTGACGGTCGGGCGGATCGACACCCACGGCGTTTTCCCTGTGTTGCGTCCGAATTTCATTCAGGGCCCCACGGCCAATGTCGTGGTGCGGCGCGCCATGCTCGCGGCGATCGATCAATTGGAAGAAATGACCGCCGTCATGGGCGAAGAACGCGACGGATTTCGCATCCCCGCCGGTTTCTTCCTGCCGGGGTCGGAATGCGACACCGATGCCGGGATGGATGCCATCCGCAAGCGCCCCAGCGTCGATGCCATCAAGAAAATGTTGAAGGACGGCGGTTACAATGGCGAAAAAATTGCGTTCATGCATCCGACCGATCCCTCGGCTTACGATGCGTTGTGCCAGGTCGCAGAAGGCGCCTTCCGGAAAGTCGGCCTGAATATCGAAATTCAAACCACCGATTGGGGCACGGTGACGCAGCGGCGGGCGAATGCCGGTCCTTTGGACAAGGGGGGGTGGTCGCTGTTTCCCTCCGGCTTTCCCTCGGTCGATTACGGCAATCCGGTGCTTGCGGGCGGGCTGCGCACGAATGGCAAGGATGCCTGGGTCGGCTGGCCGGACAACCCGAAGATCGAGGCCCTGCGCGAAGCCTGGATCGACAGCGACGACGCGGCGGAGCGCAAGAAAATCGCCGCCAGTCTGCAACTGGAATGCTTCGATTTCGTGCCATATATTCCGTTGGGGCAATATTTGACCTCCGGCGCATGGCGCAACAACATTACCGGCCAGCTCAAGGGACCGGCGCCGGTGTTCTGGAACGTGGAAAAAGCCTAGCCCGGTACAAGTTGGGCCATATGGAGGAAATACGATGAAGCAAGTCAGAATCGGCGATATCACCATCGACGCGGTGATCGAGCGGGAAGGGCCATGGCGTTTTCCCTCGCAGTTCTTTCCGATGTTTTCCCAGGAAGTCTGGGACTCCCATCTGCCGTCGATGGAACCGGAAGTGTTCGACGCTGCCGTTGGCATGATCGTCGTTACGTATCAAACATTCGTCGTCCGCACGCCGAAGCACACCATTCTGGTCGATACCTGCACGGGAGAGGACAAGGGCCATCCTGCGCCGTTCGATTTTCCCGGGAAGGAACGCTGGCGGAAGGAGTTGTTCGCGCTGGGCGTCACCTTCGAATCGGTGGATTTTGTGTTCTGCACCCATCTGCATATCGACCACACCGGTTGGAACACCACGCTGAAAGACGGGCGTTGGGTTCCGACCTTCCCGAATGCGAAATATATTTTCCATAAGAAGGAGTATGCGGTTTGGGAAGCCGAGCATAAGGCGGGCAACAATCCGCCGGGTACGGTTTTTCGGGATAATTGTTTGCCGATCGTCGCGGCGGGGCAGGCGTTGCTGGTGGACGACGATTATGCGCTCGACGATACCGTGACGTTGACGCCGACGCCCGGTCACTCGCCGCATCATTGCTGCATCAACATCTTCTCGCGCGGGCAGCGGGCGGTGGTGACCGGCGATATGATGCACCACAATATCCAATGCCGCGAACCCGACTGGTGCCCCGGCGTGGACTGGAATCCGAAGGAGGCGATTGCCTCCCGCCGGTCGTTCCTATCGTCGGTTGCGGATACGCCGACGTTGATTATGCCGATCCATTTCCCCGCCCCGACGGTCGGGCTGGTGACTTCGGATGGGCCGGATCGTTTCCATTATCGTTATAAGCGGGACTGATCGTTTCCTACTGCGCCGATGTACTGCCATCGGCGCGGCTTCGGTCATTTATGTGACAGCCCGTGGTTTCCTGCGGCCGCATGGGGCAGGTGTGCGCCAAGATTATGTCGAAAGCGGTGCGTCAGGCCGGGTTTGCCGCCGATGGCGGGGCCGGTCCAGGCAGCTTTCGTGTCGATCTTGCGCGCATACGGAGCCATCTAGTGGTCGAAATCAGCCGGACAATGCCGTCTGACTTCGACCACTAGCCCTTGTTTTTGTGGGCCGATTCACCCGACTGCATAGGATGCTTCCGTCAGGATCGGACCACTAGAGCACGATGCGTTCGCTCTCGCTCACGTCTCGCGCTCTATCCTATTGTTTGTTCGCGCGATTCAGACCTTCGGTGATTCCACCTTCGGTCATCGCGCTCTAGAGCCTCCTGTTTCGGTCAGTCGAACAGCGTTGCCAGACGTTGCTTGATGCTGTCGGCCACGTAAAGGGCCAGTGCCTGGATCGTGCAGGTCGGATTGACCCCGGCCGAGGTGACGAACAGGCTGCCATCGACGACGAACAGGTTTTTCACGTCGTGGCTGCGGCCCCATTCGTTGACCACCGACCGTTCGGCATCGCGCCCCATCCGCGCCGTGCCCATCAGATGCCAGCCGCCATGCCCGAGCGGTTTTTCGAAACCGACGTCGTAGGCGCCGGCCGCGCGCAGGATGTCGGTGCCGCGCGCGACCGAGAAATCGAGCATTCGTCGGCTGTTCTCGCTCAGGGTGTAATCGATCTTCGGTGCCGGAATGCCGTTGCCGTCCTTCAGCACGGGGTCGAGGGTGACGGTGTTATGTTCTTCCGGCAGGTCCTCGCAGATTGCCACCATGCCGGCGCGATGGCCGAACAGCCGGCGGAAATTGTCGTGGTGGCCGGCGCCCCAGGGGATGCGGCCGGTGGCCGAACCCTGGATGCCTGACATGATCGGCCCCTGGCCGCGAGTGAATTCGAAGGTCCAGCCGCGTAGGAATCCCCGGTTGGGATCGGTTTCGTAGAACTCCTTGCTCCAGATACAGTCGCCCGGGCCGCGATGCCCGTCCATCGGGCCGTCGAAATAGCCGTAGATCTGGGCATAGGGGTGGAACATCAGGTTCTTGCCGACCAGCCCGCTGGAATTCGCGATACCGTTGGGGAATTTGCCGGATTTGGAGTTCAGCAGAATGCGCGGGGTGCCGACGCCGTTGCAGGCGAC
>JANXMB010000160.1 GCA_025354865.1 Acetobacteraceae bacterium
CTCGTCAGGCTCATAACCTGAAGGTCATAGGTTCAAATCCTATCCCCGCAACCATCTCAAAGCGCACCCTCAAAGCGCCGGCCTCGCAGTCGGCGCTTTCGCCGTTCCCGGCCCCAAACAGCCAAAATATCCCCCCAAAGCGTTGCCTGAAGTTGCCCCGGTTTGGTGGATCCGTCCACGCATCCCACCGGATGCTTCGCAAATGCCGAAAACCCGCCCGCCCTATTCCTCTGAATTCCGCCGCCAGATGGTTGACCTGGTCCGCGCCGGGCGCAACGCGGATGATCTCGCGCGCGAGTTCGAACCGGCCGCACAGTCGATCCGTGACTGGGTTGGCGTAGCCGATCGGCGCGACGGCACCCGGGAAGCAAAACCCAAGGCTGTCACGCCGGACGAACGCGACGAACTGGTCCGCCTGCGGCGTGAGAACAAGCCACTGCGCCTTGAGCGTGACATTCTCTCTCGAGCTGCGGCCTGGTTTGCACGCGAGACCGGAGCCGTGCCATCCGGGTCTTCGAATTCATGAGCGCGAATCAGGCTGATTTTCCGATCGCGACGATGGCACGCGTGCTCGGCGTGTCGGAGGCTTGCTATCACGCATGGCGGGTCCGACCTCCATCGGCCCGTGCGGTCGAAGACAAGATGCTGTTGAAAAAAGTCCGAACGGTTCACCTGACCTCGCGCCAGACGTATAGGTCACCGAGAATCCACGCGGGACTCCAGGCCATGGGGAGCTCCAGGCCATGGGCAACTCCAGGTCATGCGGAACCGGCATGGCCGCAAGCGGATCGCCCGGCTGATGCGGGCCGCGGCGCTGACGGGAGCCAGCCGCCGCCGGAAAGGTCTCACGACCACGCGCCGTGACAAAGGCGCCCGGCCGGCGCCAGACCTTGTGGATGGCGATTTCACCGCAGTCAGGCCGAACCAGCTTTGGGTGGCCGGCCTCACCTTCGTGCCGGCGGCGAACGGCTTCATGTATCTGGCGGTGGTGCTGGATGCCTGGAGCCGCAAGATTGTCGGCTGGCCGATGGCCAACCATCTGCGCACCGCGTTGGGTGCTGCATGCGATGGCGATGGCACTCGGCGAGCGTCGTCCCACTAATGTCATCCATCACAGCGACCAGTTGAACCCAAGCAGTATACGTCTCTGGCCTTCGGCGGGCGCTGCCGGGAGGCAGGCGTGCGGCCATCCGTGGGGTCAGTTGGCGACGCCTACGACAACGCCATATACGAAAGTTTCTCCGCCACCTTGGAATGTGAGCTGTTGGAGCGTCGCCGGTTCGCGTCTCAGGCCGAGGCGAAGATGGCCTGCTTCAGCTTCATCGAAGGCTGGTACAATCCGGTCCGGCTGCATTCCGCTTTGGCTTACCGGTCACCGATGGCCTACGAAGCCGCGATGGAGGTCATCACGACGGAATCGTAACCACGAAAGCCATCAAACACGCCATGGAAACGGGCCAGCCACCACGTCCGTCGACGCTACCCGCGTCGCGTCCCACCGTTCACATTTGCAGCAAGGCGGCTCAGGATGGGCTCGACCGGTGGGTTGCAAGGTGCGGCCTCCCCTACGAAGGAAAGCCTGTGATGTCCCCGCAAACCATCCCCGCCCGAAAAGGTAAGGCGGCGCTTGTCGCCAAGGGCCAGACCATTCGCGTCATCAACACGCATGGCGAACAGGTGGTGGACACCTGGGCGTTCAATGCCGAGAACCATGCTGAGTTCATGTCGATGGAGCATAGCCGCGCCGGGATGCTCCACATCACCCCGCATGTCGGCGACACGCTGCTGACCAACAAGCGCCGCCCGATCCTGACGCTGATCGAGGACACCGCCGGCAACGTGCACGATACGCTGATCGCCGCCTGCGACCGCTGGCGCTACGAGGGTCTGGGCTGCACCGAGCATCATGACAACTGCCAGGATAACTTGTTTGCCGGCATGGACGAACTTGGCTGTGTGCCGCCCGAAGTGCCTAGCCCGTTGAATTTGTTTATGAACATTCCGTGGACGCCGTCCGGCGGGCTGTCGTTCGATCCGCCGGTGTCCACACCGGGCAGCTACGTGGTGCTGCGCGCCGAGATGGACCTGATCATCGCGTTTTCGGCTTGCCCGCAGGATATTCTGCCGATCAATGGGCGCGCCGGGAAGCCGACCGAGGCGCATTTCGTGGTGGAGTGACGGCCAACCGCGTTATTTCGTCTTGCGGTGCGGGCGGAAAAACTTCGTGTCGACACTGCGGCGGATGATTTCGGCAAGTCCGCCTTCGTCCACCAACCCGGCGGCTTCGGCGGCCGGGCACCAGCGTGCCTGCCGCTGGCCGTGCTCCGGAAAACTGTCCAACTCGCGCTCCACCAGTAAAAGGTACACCCGCACCTCGCACAGCACGCCCTCGCCGTTGGCGAGCAGTTTGGTGTAGTGGAAGCTGCCAGCGGCCCGCCTGCCGACGATGGCGCCTTGCAGACCGGCTTCCTCGAACGCCTCCTGCATCGCCACTTCGCGCGGCTTCTTGCCGCGTATCGGCCAGCCCTTCGGGATCACCCAGCGCCCGGTTTCGCGCGACGTGATCAGCAGAACCTGAATGGCGCCGTCCGGCGCGGAGCGAAACGGCAGGGCGGCATATTGCAGGTGTTGGTGGGGTTTGCGTTTGGCCACGGCTATGTGTGCTTCCATGACCAAGCTGGCGGCAAGGCCCCCGGCGTTTCAACGCCTGATACCAAATCTCGCTGACCAATACTCATCGTCGTTGCCGGGCTTGACCCGGCAATCCATGGCGCCGGATAGAGCATTTTGTGTCTAATGCTAACTGGCGGAAAGAATGACTCTCGTGCCTACCCCTCCTCCAACCCCCTCCCTCAAGGGGAGGGGGCTTTAGCGCCATGATATTGCGAAGGAATTTCCCCTCTCCTTGAGGGAGGGGGTTAGAGGGAGGGGTTATTGCAACGGTCAGGCATTGTAACGGTTGGTATAACACCGAGCGCTGGCATGGATCGCCGGGTCAAGCCCGGCGATGACGATTGAATGGATCAAGGGTTCTCGCCCACGAGATTTGGAATGAGACGTACGCGGCGCGATCGCGGATCGTCGCGGAATAGGCATGGCCTGCGGGCACTGATGGTCTCCGGCGGCTCGCGCCACCGATGGCGCGGATAGGCCTGTCTTCACAGCGCAGATCGGCGCCTGTGGCCACTCAATTCGCTGCAAAGCCGCCACGACCAATCGCAATGGCTGCCGCCCTGCGTGGCCGTCCGGTCAGCCTGCTAGGCGATCCACCACCGCCGTCAGCATCGCATCGCAGCGCGCCAATTGCTCGCGGGTGACGAACTCGTCGGCGACATGGCCCTGCGCCATGTCGCCCGGCCCGCACACCAGCACGGGCATGCCGAGCGCCTGCTGAAACAACCCGCCCTCGGTGCCGAACGCCACCTTGCGCGGCGCGCCGGCGTTGGCCAGCGCCCGCAGCAGCGCGAACGCCTCACTGTTGGCGGGCGTGTCGAGGCCGGGATAGGCGTTGACCACCTCGATGCGAATGCCCGAGGCCGGGAAGCGCGCCTGCGCCACGGCGGACAAACCGGCCGCGTCGCCAGCGATTTGCGCCAGAATATCCGCCGCGTTGTCGGCGGCAATGTTGCGGATCTCGAAATCCAGCGTGCAGGTGTCGGGCACGATGTTCAGCGCCACGCCGCCGCTCATCCGCCCCACGTGCAGCGTGGTGTATGGCACGTCGTAGCCTTCGCCGCGCGCGCCGCTGGCAACCAGCGCTGCCTGCCGCTCACGGATAAGTTGCAGCAAATCGGCACCCAGATGGATGGCGTTGAGCGCGAACGGGGCCAGCGCCGAGTGTCCGGCCACGCCGCAGCAGGTAGCGCGGGCGGCCAGTTTGCCCTTGTGCCCCGTGGCGACCTGCATCCCGGTCGGCTCGCCGATAATGCACAACTCCGGGCGCGGCCCTTCGGCCGCCAGCACGTCGAGCAGGCCGCGCACGCCGACGCACCCGATCTCCTCGTCATACGAAAACGACAGATGCAGCGGTTGCGCCAGGCTCCGCCGGGCCGCCAGCCCGGCGGCGTGCAGCGCGCAGGCCAGGAAGCCCTTCATGTCGCAAGCACCGCGCCCGAACAGCCGCCCGTCGCGCTCGATCATGCGGAACGGATCGTGGCTCCAGGCCTGCCCGTCCACCGGCACCACGTCCGTATGCCCGGATAGCAGCACGCCGCCATCGCCCCACGGGCCGAAGCTGGCGAACAGATTGGCTTTGCGGCCGGTGGCGTCCTGCACAATGCGCACCCGCGCGCCAAGCTCCGCCAAATAGGCGTGCACGCAGACGATCAGATCGCGATTGCTATCGCGGCTGACCGTCGGGAAAGCTATCAGCCGGTCGAGCCATGCCACGCTGTCCATTGTGCTGCCTCATGCATCGGGCGCGGCAATGCCGCGATCATGCCTTCCTATTTCCCCTGCGGCGCCACCGCCACTAGCAATTGCACGAAACAGGAGGACCGTTATGGACATCCCGGCTGGAACCATGCCGAACGAATTGCTGCGCCTGCAACGCATGCATAACGGCCAAAAGACCGTACCGACCTTCAGCGCCGCCGAAATGACGCGCCGCCAGGACGGCCTGCGCGGCATTCTGGCGGACCAAAATCTGGATGCGGCGATCCTGACGTCGTACCACAATATCAACTACTACTCGGATTTTCTGTTCTGCTATTTCGGCCGCAAGTATGCGTTCGTCGTCACGCCGTCCAAGGCCACCAGCGTGTCGGCCGGCATCGACGCCGGCCAGCCGTACCGCCGGACGTTTGGCGAGAACATCACCTATACCGACTGGCGCCGCGACAACTACCTTCATGCGCTGCAAACCCTGCTACCGGCGGTCAAGCGCGTGGGTCTGGAGTTCGACCACGTCAATCTCGATCTGTTCCGCCAATTCCAGGATGCGTTTCCGGGGGTTGAGTTCGTCGATATCGGCCAGCGCACCATGTGGCAGCGCACCATCAAATCGGGCGAGGAAATCGCGCTGATCAAGGAAGGGGCGCGTACCGCCGACTTGGGCGGCGCAGCGGTGCGGGCCGCGATTGCCGAAGGCGTCGGCGAGCATGAGGTGGCGCTGGCCAGCACGCAGGCGATGGTGCGGCACATCGCTGCGACCTTCCCGCATGCCGAGTTGCTGGACACCTGGACGTGGTTCCAATCCGGCATCAACACCGACGGCGCGCACAACCCGGTGACGTCGCGCAAACTTGAGAAAGGCGACATCCTGTCGCTGAATTGCTTCCCGATGATCGCCGGTTACTATACGGCACTGGAACGCACGCTGTTTCTGGATCACGCCAGCGACGCGCATCTGCGCATCTGGAACATCAACTGCGATGTACACCGTCGCGGGCTGGAGATTCTGCGGCCGGGCCGCTGCTGCGGCGATATTGCCGCCGAGTTGAACGAGATCTACCGCTCGCACGGCCTGCTGGGGTACCGCAGCTTCGGCTACGGCCATTCGTTCGGTGTACTGTGCCACTACTATGGCCGCGAGGCCGGCGTGGAGTTGCGCGAGGATGTCGATACCGTGCTGGTGCCCGGCATGGTGGTGTCGATGGAACCGATGCTGACGCTGCCGGAGGGCATGCCGGGCGCCGGCGGCTACCGCGAGCACGACATTCTGGTGATGACCGAAACCGGCGCCGAAAACATCACCGGGTTCCCGTTCGGGCCCGAGCACAACATCGTTAAAGCCTAAACGAAAACCCCTGCCGGCCAACCGGCAGGGGGCCGGTATCCGTTCCGTTTTGCGGCAGTTGTGCACTGCAACTGCCGCAACTGCTGTTCCGAGACCACGATTGATGCCTTTGCAACTGCGGCGGGGCATGCTTGAGTGATCGGGCTCGCTGGATGCGCAAGCGTCCGGGAAGAAGCAGTAAAGAATTGAGGAGGGATTCCAATGGCCACCACAAGCGGATCAAACCCGTTGTCTTTTGGCTTGCGTAGCGTCGTCGCCGCGTCCGCCGCCCTTGCCGCCGCTGCTGTATTGCAGCCTGCGGCAGCACAGGAAAAGCCGGTGAAGGTTACCTTCATCCAGCATTGCTGCTCGGGCGCCACATTCTTCCAGCCGATGCAATACGGCGCCGAATACGCGGCCAAGATGTTCAACGTGCAACTCACTTACGTGAACGCCGACGGCGACGCCGCGCGGCACGCCAACCTGATCGAGACCGCCATCGCCGATAAGGCCGATGCGGTGATCCCGACCATCACTGTGCCCGACGCGCTGAACGCCGCCGTGAAGAAAGCGCGCGATGCCGGCCTTGTGGTGATTGCCGAGAACATCGACCATCCGGACGGCGGCAAGGGCAACGCCCGCGAAGCGTTCGTGGGTCAGGACTTCCTGACCTCGGGCCACATTATCGGCGTGCGGATGATCAAGACGCACAATCTGACGGCGAAGGATTTCTGCCTGCTGCCGGTGGAATTTCCTGAATTGACCTATGCCGTGCGCCGCGCCGCCGGCGTGCAGTCCGCCCTGAAGGAGAAGGGGATTGGCAGTGAGATGATCGGCACCGGCACCGTTGATGCCGAAGCATTGAGCACGATCTCGCAGGCGATTTTGGCCAACCCGAAAATCACCTGCATCATCGGGCTCGGCACCACGCCGACCACGGTGGCGCCGGATGCGGCCGCCGAAGCGGGCCGTCCGGGTATTCCGAACGGCGGCTTCGACACCAATCCGAAGATCATGAAGAACATCATGGAAGGCAAGACCACTGCCACCATGGACCAGCAGCCGTTCTGGCAGGGCTATCTGCCGGTGATGTTTGCCGCCTTCGAAGTGCGCTACGGGCTGCATCCGGCCGATTTCGACACCGGCAACAACCTGATCGACAAAGAGAACGGCCAAAAAGCCCTGCAGTTCGGCGGCACGTTCCGCTAGGCTGGACTGTTCTCGCTGTGGGCGCGGCGTCCGCCGCGCCCATTCCGGTCATCGCGGGTGATGAGATGACATCGTGAGCAATAGTGCCGGCCCAACCAACGCCGAGCTTGCGGCGCTGCGGCGCCCTGCGGCAGGCAATGCGACTTGGCGCGCGCTGCGGAACTACCAAGCGATCAATATTGTCGTTCTGGTCACGCTGTTCCTCGGCTTCTGCACCATCTACAGCCTGCTGTATCCCGAGCAACTGCGTTTCGCTTCGCTCGGCAATCTGTCGGTGCTGTCGCAGCAAGTGCCGGTTACCGCTATCGCCGCCATCGGTGTTGGGTTGCTGATGATCGGCGGCGAGTTCGATATTTCGGTGGCGGGCACGTTCACCCTGGTCCCGTTTATCGTGGCGATCACCTCGGCCGGATCGTGGGGCTGGCCATTGTGGCTGGCCTTGCTGGCCGGACTGGCGACCGCGCTGCTGCTCGGCCTGATGAACGGCATGATCACCACGCGGCTCGGTATTCCGTCGTTCATTGCAACACTCGGCACGATGTTCTTTCTGCGCGGCGTGATCCGCTTTGTCTCGATCAATCCAACGACCAAGCAGCCGGACAATATCGCCTTCTTTCCCGGCGATACGCTCAAGGCGCTGCTCGGCGGACAAATCGCAGGGCCGATCTACGCGCAAATCGTCTGGCTGCTGGCGGTGGCCGGCGTTGGCTATTTGCTGCTCAATCGGCACCGCTTCGGCAACCACCTGCTGCTGACGGGCGGCAATCGCGATGCCGCGATCGCGGTCGGCGTGCCGGTGCGCAATGTCAAAGTCACTGCCTTCATGTTGTGTGCGGCCACGGCGGCGTTGGCCGGGTTGCTGCAAGCGGTGCGGATCAATCAGATCGAGCCGTCGTACGCCACGATCAGCGGCCTGGAACTGAAAGCCATCGCAGCCGTCGTGGTCGGTGGCACCAGCCTATTCGGCGGACGCGGCGCGATCCTGGGGATTGTGCTGGGTGCGGTGTTGATCGAGGCGGTGGATAACATCCTGGTGCTGATCAGCGCGCCGGAAACCATCTTCAAGGGCTTCCTGGGCGCCACGACCATCCTCGCGGTGATCCTCAATACAGTGATCGGACGGAGGGCGCGGCGATGACGTCCGAAAACGACCTGGCGCTGGCCGCCGGGCCGCCGAGTTCGGCGGATCGCTACCGCCGCGCTTCATCGTGGTCGCGGCTGCGCCAGCATCCGGCTGGACCGGTCGGCATCATGTTCAGCGGCCTGCTGATCGCCTGCATCGTCGCGGGCGCGATCCTGCCGTCGGACTTTGTGTTCCTGGCTGCCGGCAATCTCAAACTGATCCTGCGCACCGTGCCGAATTACGGCATGATCGCGCTTGGCGTCGGCATCCTGCTGGTGGCGGGCGAATACGATCTGTCGGTCGGCGCGGTTTATGTCGTCACGCCGTTTGCGATGGCCACCGCGTTCACGCAAGGCGTGCCATTGCCGATCGCAATTGCCCTGGCGTTTGCCATTGCCTGCGGCATCGGCTTGCTGAATGGGCTGATCACGCTGGGGTTCGGCATTCCGTCATTCATCACCACGCTGGGAATGCTGTTCATTGTGCGCACCAGCGCGCCGTTCATCGTCGGCTACGCCCGTTCGGTCAACTTCACCTCGCCGCCCTGGTTGAAGGACACACTGACCGGCAATCTCGGCCCGGTGCCGATGCAGTTCGTCCGGTTCCTGGTGATGGCGCTGATCGCTTATG
>JANXMB010000173.1 GCA_025354865.1 Acetobacteraceae bacterium
GTGCGCGGGGTAGTTCGAACATTGGTGGCAGACGGCCTGTTGCTGGCAGACGATGCGGCGGCGTATGAAGCGGCCACCGCGTCCCACCCCTGATATGAGTGCGAATCTATGACCCCATCCGATATCGAGCGGGTGCAGACTTACCTGCGCCGCCTGTTCGGCACCGACCAGATCAAGGTCGTGCCGCCGATGCGAAAAGGCCTTTCGGTCGAGTTGTCCGTCAAAGACGAAATCGTCGGCACCCTGCATAAGGACACCGACGATGGGGAAACCTCGTTCTCCCTGACGATGACGATTTTGGAAGAAGACCTGCCGCCGGCCCCGAAAGCCGCCGCCCCGGCGACTCGCAGCCGCCGTTGATCCGATCCGGGGCGCCGCGAAACATCGGCGCCCTGTTCGGCGTTCAGTCTTCGGAGGCGGGTGCTAGCAAATCCCGGGCGACCACGGGTTGGTGCATCAACCGATTGATTTCCATCGCATAATCCAGCGCGGTGTCCGGCTGGAACGACAAATCCGGCACGATCCGCAATTTCATCGCTTTGGCGATCTGCCCACGCAAATACGGCGTCGCCCGTTTCAGGGCCGGGATCAGCTCGACCACATCCGTCCGCCCGAGGCGCACGATGAACGCCGTCGCACGCTTCAGATCCGGGCCGATGCGCACTTCGGTGACGGTGATTTCCGCCTCGGCAAGGGTTGGGTCGCGAAATTCGTGTCGGGCGAAGACCCCGGCGAGCACGTGGCGGATTTCCTCCCCCACGCGCAACTGCCGTTGGCTCGGTGCCCCTTTGGGACCGTCTGCTGGCTTCTTCAACCCGGAACCATCTCCACTTCGAAGCATTCGACGACGTCGCCGATTTGCAGATCGTGGAAGTTGGCGAAGGACAAGCCGCATTCGTAGCCGCGAGCGACTTCGCGCACATCGTCCTTGAACCGCTTGAGCTGGCTGAGTTCGCCATTGTGGATGACCACGTTGTCGCGCAACACGCGCACCCCCGTCCCGCGCTTCACGAGCCCCTCGGTGATCATGCAGCCCGCAACTTTGCCGGTCTTGGTGATATCGAACACCGCGCGGACCTCGGCATACCCGAGGAATTTTTCGCGGGCCTTCGGCGCCACTTTGCCCCGCACCAGCTTTTCCACGTCGTCGGCGACGTCGTAGATGATGGCGAAGTAGCGGATATCGACACCGTCGCGCTGTGCCATTTCCCGAGCCTGGGAGGTCGCACGAACGTTGAAGGCGACGACGACGGCGCTGGATGCCTTGGCGAGTTGGATATCGCTTTCGGTGATTTGCCCGACGCCGGCCAGCAGCACCCGCACCCGCACTTCTTCATGCGCGAGCTTGAGCACAGTGGCCTGAATGGCCTCGGCGCTGCCCTGCACGTCCGCCTTGACGATGATGGCCACTTCTTTCTGCACACCGGCTTGAATACGAGCCAGCATCTGGTCGAGCGTGCCGCGTGCCAGCGTATTGGCGCCGGCGATTTTATCGCGTTGGCGGCGCTGGCGGAACTCGGTGATTTCCCGAGCGCGTTGTTCGTTTTCGACCACGACAAACGGCTCACCCGCACTGGGCACGCCGCTGAGGCCGAGGATCTCCGCCGGCATGGACGGTTCGGCTTCGCGCAGATTGCGGCCCTTGTCGTCGAGCATGGCACGAACCCGGCCCCACTCGCTGCCGGCCACCACGATATCGCCTTGATAGAGCGTGCCTTTCTGCACCAGGATCGTCGCCACCGGGCCGCGTCCGCGATCCAGCCGGCTTTCGATCACCGAACCCTCGGCGGTGCGATCCGGATTGGCCTTCAGTTCCAGCAGTTCGGCCTGCAGCATGATGGCTTCTTCCAGCTTGTCGAGGCCGGTGCGCTTCAGCGCCGAAACCTCCACATCCTGGGTTTCGCCGCCCATTTCTTCCACCACCACCTCGTGCTGCAGCAGTTCCTGCCGCACGCGGTTCGGATTGGCGTCGTGCTTGTCCATCTTGTTGATGGCGATGATCAGCGGCGCGCCGGCGGCCTGGGCGTGTTTGATCGCCTCGATCGTCTGCGGCATCACACCGTCGTCGGACGCGACGACCAGCACCACGATATCGGTGACCGAGGCGCCGCGCGACCGCATCGCAGTGAACGCTTCGTGGCCCGGCGTGTCGATGAAGGTGATCCGATTGCCGTTCGCCGTTTCGACCTGATAGGCACCGATATGCTGGGTGATCCCCCCGGCTTCGCCGCCGGCCACATCGGTGGACCGGAGCGCGTCGAGCAACGAGGTCTTGCCGTGATCGACGTGGCCCATGATGGTCACGACGGGCGGCCGGATCTGCAGTTCCTCTTCGGTGTCCACCCCGCCTTGCAGGCCGGTTTCAACGTCGGATTCCGACACACGGCGCGCGCGATGGCCGAATTCCTGCACCACCAACTCGGCGGTATCGGCATCCAGCGACTGCGTGATCGTCGCCATCACGCCCATGCGCATCAGGGCCTTGATAACGTCGGGCGTCCGCGCAGCCATACGGTTGGCGAGTTCCTGAACGGTGATCGTGTCGGGCAGGATAACGTCGCGGACGACTTTCACCTGATCGGCGCGCAGCCGTTCCAGTTCCGCCTGACGGCGTTCGCGTTCGCGTTGACGACGCACCGACGCAAGGGAGCGAACGCGATCGTCTTCCCCCTCGATCGCAGCTTGCACGTCGATACGGCCGGCGCGGCGGCGATCGTTGGTGCCACCTTTCGGCGCGACGACCGGCGGACGGCGGACGGGAATCCCACCGGGGCCGGGACGGCGCACCTGGCGGCCTTCGTCTTCCTCCTCCGCACGGACTCCGGGACGCAGCCGCAGCGTTTCGGCGGCGGCCGCCGGCGTGGTTGCCGCCGAGGTTCCGGGGCGCACGGCCGGGGCTGCGGGTGTTGCCGGTTTCGCTTCGACCGGAGCCTGGGCGACAACGGGTTCGGCCGCAGGGCCGGCAGCCGGGGCGGCCGGCGCTTCGGGTTCGGGACGACCGGCAGCAACTGCGGCGGCGGCTAAAGCAGCGGCACGGGCTTCCGCGATGCGACGGGTTTCGGCTTCCACCCGTTCGCGGGCGTCGTCCTCTTTTTGCCGGCGCGCGTCTTCTTCCGCCTGTTTGCGGGCTTCTTCTTCCCGGCGGCGATTTTCTTCCGCCTGCGACAGGATCGCGATGGTCTCCTGCTGGCGGCGTTCGGCTTCGCGGCGCGCGGCTTCGCGCTGCTGCTCGGCCAGCACCTTCTGCCTTGTGGCGAGTTCCCCCTCGGTCAAAGCGCGACCGGCGCCGGGGGCCGGCCGAGCGGCCGGTCCGGGGGGACGCGGCGCCGCAGGGGCACCAAGCGGACGCGGTGCCGGAGCACCCGCGGCAGCAGCGGGGTTCAGAAGCGGCGCGCGCTTCTTACGCACCTCGACCTGCACCACTTTCGAACGTCCGTGGCTGAAGCTTTGCCGCACGGAGCCCGCGTCGACGGTACGGCCTAACCCCAACGTCCCCGAGGGACGCAGAGAAAGCCTGGCTTTGCCGCCTTCCTGATCGTTGCCTTCGCTCATGTTATCCGCTGGCATCCACTTCACTATTCAATCCGACGGTTACCCGTCCCGCGACCGCGATCGGTCCATTTCTTAGTCCGGCAAGCCGCCCCGCTTCCATCACGAGTGACTCACCCAGCTTTCCCGGTGCGATCGCGACATGCACCACGAAATCCCGCCCGAACAGTCGGCCCATCGCCGCACCGGGCAAAGGGTCCACCACGGGCACCGAGGCCGGAACACCCGATAAAAACCGAGCCCTCTCCGCCACGCTGCCGTCCGACGCCTGCAATACCGCACGGGCGCGACCGGCTTTGAGCCATTCCCGTGCCTTCTCGAAACCCGCCATAGCCTGACCCGCTCGGCGTGCCAGACCCAACAACTCCGCGACCCGTCGGACCAGCGCTTCCTCAAGCAGGGAAGGGAGGTTCGAGGGCACGGCAACCGGCCCGCGCGCCGCTCTCGCGAACGCCCGCACGAGTTGACGGTGGTTATCCGCCTCGGCGCGACCGGGTTCTAACACATCCCCGCGAGCGCTCAACCATATTCCCCGGCCGGGCAGCCTTGCAGCGAGGTCGGGGACAATCGCACGATCCGGACCGACGACGAACCGAATCATGGATTCCTTAGGCAAACGCTCACGAGTCACCACGCACCGCCGCAAAGGCCCGGTTTCGGGTTCGTCGTCTGTCTCGGCGGATTCCAGATCAGTCGTGGCCCGCCTCCTCCGCCAGTTCTTCGGCCGGCTGCGCGCCGTCGTCGAACCAATGGGCGCGCGCCGCCATGATCAATGCGTTGGCGGTTTCTTCCTCCATAGCGTCGGCACCAACGATTTCCTGCAATTCGTCGCCAGCCAGATCGGCCAGATCGTCCAGGGTCTTCACCCCTTTCTCGCCCAATTGCACCAACATCGTCGGTGTGAAAATCTCGAACGACGCCACGTCGTCGGTCACGCCCAAGGCAATGCGCTTGTCGCTGAGTTCGCTGTCGCGCTGCGTCAGGAAGGCTTCGGCGCGACGGATCAATTCCTCCGCCACCGAGTCGTCGAACCCTTCGATCGCGGCGACTTCGTCGATCGGGGTGTAGGCCAGTTCTTCGACCGTGTTGAAACCTTCGGTCACCAACAAGGCCGCGATTACGTCGTCGACGTCCAACGCTTCGACGAACAAGCCCGACCGGCGACGGAATTCTTCCTGCCGGCGTTCGGATTCTTCGGCTTCCGTCAGAATATCGATGTCCCAGCGGGTCAACTGGCTGGCCAGACGCACATTCTGTCCGCGACGGCCGATCGCGAGGGACAATTGCTCATCCGGAACCACCACTTCCACCCGGCCGGCTTCTTCGTCCAGCACGACCTTGGTGACCTCGGCCGGCGCCAGGGCGTTCACCACGAAGGTGGCAGCCTGCGGCGACCAGGGAATGATGTCGATCTTTTCGCCCTGCAATTCGGCCACCACCGCCTGCACACGCGATCCGCGCATACCGACGCAAGCACCCACCGGATCGATCGAACTATCGCGGCTGATCACCGCCATCTTCGCTCGGCTGCCCGGATCGCGGGACACGGCCTTGATCTCGATAATCCCGTCGTAAATTTCCGGCACTTCTTGCGCAAACAGCTTGGCCAGGAAGCCGGGATGCGTGCGCGAGAGGAAAATCTGCGGGCCGCGGGGTTCTTCGCGCACATCGTAGATATAAGCGCGAACCCGGTCGCCATTGCGGAACGATTCACGCGGGATCAGCTCATCGCGGCGCAGCAGTGCTTCTGCCTTGCCGAGTTCGACCATCAGATTGCCGTACTCAGTGCGCTTCACGACACCGTTGACGATCTCGCCGACGCGGTCCTTGAATTCATCGTACTGCTTCTTGCGTTCGTATTCGCGGACACGCTGGACGATGACCTGCTTCGCGGTCTGCGCGGCGATGCGGCCGAAATCGATCGGCGGCAAGGGATCGACGATGTGGTCGCCGAGCGATTTATCCGGGAACAGCTTCATCGCGTCCCGGGTCGACATCTGGGTTTCTTCGTTTTCGACCGCTTCCACGATTTCGGTCCAACGGGACAGCCGCACATCGCCGGTCTTGCGGTCGATGGTCGCGCGAATGTCCTTCTCATGCCCGTATTTCGACTTGCCAGCCTTTTGAATGGCTTGCTCCATGGCTTCGAGCACTTCCTCGCGCTCGATATTCTTTTCCCGCGCGACCGCGTCGGCGACCAGCAGCAGTTCGGGGCGTGCGATGGCGGTATCCATGGTCGGCCTCTTAGTTTGGCAACGGTGATTGGGTCGTGGCGTCGATCAGGGCGTCGGTCAGCACCAGCTTGGCCCGACGAATATCCGCAAGCGGCAGGGCAACTTCCTTGCCGTCGTCCAACCGCAACCGCGCGACATTTTCGTCGGCGCCCAGCACGATGCCGGCAAAACGCTTGCGCCCGTCGACCGGGAACACTGTTTCGGCCCGAGCGAGATGGCCGGCAAACCGCACCCAATCCTTGGACCGGGTCAAGGGCCGATCGATCCCAGGCGAACTGACTTCCAGTGTCCAGGGACCGGGCATCGGGTCGTCCACCTGGAGCATGGTGCTGACCTGATAGCTGACGGTTTCGCAGTCCTCGACAGCGATGGCGGCGCCATCGGCGCGATCAATCATGATCTGCACCGTCGGGTTCTGCCGGCCAAGCACGGCGACGCGCACGACTTCGTAGCCCATGAATTCGAGGGTGGGGGCGAAGATCGCGGTGAGCCGAGCTTCGAGGCTCGAATGGTTGGGTTCGGTGTCCAAAAACAAAAAAAGGCGGCCGGCGAAGGCCACCCCCCTATAGCCAGCGGAGAATGAGTAGAATCGCTATGTAGCTTGCCTGCGGTTGGGTTGCAAGGCGGCGTCGCAATGTGCGCAATCGCGCCTCGCCCTATAGCATCGTCCGGGCACCGGGATATTCGGCAAAATATTCGGCCCGACCGCGCCTTACGGCGCCAGTCGGGCCGAAAGCACTTCAGCCGCCGCCGTTGATCGTCAGCACGGTGCCGGTGGTGTAGCCCGACGCCGGGCTGGCGAGGAACGCCACCGCGTTGCCGATTTCCGCCGGGGAGGCCGGGCGGCCGAACGGCATGCTGGCCGACAACTCGCGCCAACGGGACTCATCGCCCCATTTCTCTTGCGCTTCGGCCTTGCGCAGCATGATCAGGCGATCCGTTTCCACCGGGCCGGGGTTGATCGCCACCACGCGCAGCCCGTCGGCGGGGGCGCCCTTGCCCAGCGCGCGGGTGAACGCCATCAGCGCCGCATTGCCGGCCGCGCCAGCGATGTAGCCGGTGGGGAAGCTTTCGCCGGCCGCGCCGATTACGTTGATGATCACGCCGGCCTTGCGGGCCTTCATTTGCTCGTACACCACCCGGCAGAACGAGATGTAGCCGAACACTTTCAGATCCCACGCCTGGCGCCAGCGTTCGTCATCGATCGACGCCACCGTGCCCGGCGGGATGGCGCCGGCATTGTTCACCAAAATGTCGATCGCACCGGCTTCCTGCGCAACCTTGCGCACAGCAGCGTCGCTCGACAGGTCGGCGGCGATGGTTCGCACATTGACCTGACGAGTCGCACGGATGCCGGCGGCCGCTTCGTCCAATTGCGCCTGGTCGCGCGCCACGAGGATGACGTTGCACCCCTCGGCCGCGAGCACCTCGGCCGTGGCCCGCCCGATGCCCTTCGATCCGCCGGTGATCAGCGCCGTTTTGCCCGCCAGTTGTAGATCCATATCAAGCAGCCTTTTCAATGTTTTCGGTTCGCGCCCGGCATGCATCGCCGAACGCCTTGAAGATTGCGACGCTCGCCGGGATTTCGGAGAAGCGCCATTCGGGGTGCCATTGCAGACCCAGCACGAAGCCGGGCGCGCCGGGGTACGAAACCGCTTCGATCGTGCCGTCCTCGGCCACGGCTTCCACCGTCAGACCGGGCGCCGGCCGATCGATGCACTGACCGTGGAGGGAGTTCACGACAATTGCGTTCGCCCCCACGATCCGCGCCAGTTGCCCGGTGACGGCGACCTTATGCTTCGGCCCGTATTTCTGGTCCAGCGTACCCGGCCCGCCGCGATGGTCGCGCCGCCCCGGTCGTTCATGCACCCGCTGGATCAGCGTGCCGCCCAAGGCGACATTCAGTTCTTGTATCCCACGACAGATCGCTAGCACCGGAATGCCCCGAGCAATCGCCGCGCGGATCAGCGGCAATGTGGTGGAGTCGCGGTGCGGGTCGTGTTTATCGGGGGTTTCGCTATCCCCGCCATCGTAATGTTCGGGATGCACATTGCTGGGGCTGCCCGGCACCAGCAAACCATCGAGCCGATCCAACAGCGCCAATTGTGCAAGGCCCATCGGCGGAACGATGATCGGGATCGCGCCGACCCCCTCGATCACCGCCGTCGCATAGCGGGCCGGGGTCAGATGCATTGCGCGCTCGTCGATAACGCTCGCGCAGGCGGGGATGCCGACGACCAAGGTCATGCTGGGGCTGCTCCGTTTCTTCGGATTATTATGGGCGAGGCCGCAGGCGGTCCGCAATGACCGCGCCGAGGGTGCCCAGGAACATCAGCGCGGCCATACCGCGCGGCGTACCATCGGTCAGCAACCCAACCAGCAAGCCGCTGCTGGCACCTAGCGAAAACTGGAACAATCCCATCAACGCCGAGGCACTGCCAGCATGTGCGCCATGCCGCTGCAATGCTCCGACCGAGGCATTGCCGTTGGCAAAACCCTGGCAGCTCAACACGATGACCAGCGGCGCGACGATCAGTGGCAGGATATGCACGCCCGAAAATGCGAGGACCAGCAAGGTCGTGGTACCAGTCAGCGCGATGCGGGAAATGATGGTCAGCATGCGCGACAGTCCGACTCGCGGCAGCAACCTTGCATTGATCTGCGACCCCGCGATCAGCCCGCAGGAACACAGGCCGAAAATCGCCGCAAACCCGGCCGGCGGCAGCCCGAAGCCCTGGATGAACACCGGGGCCGACCCCGCGAGATACGCAAACATGCAAAACCCGCTGCATCCGCCCATCGCGGCATGGGTCACGAACGTCCGCTCCCGCAGGATCAGCACATAGCGATCCATCTGCGCGCGAAAGCCCAAATGCACCCGCTTTTCCGGCGGCAAGGTCTCCGGCAACACCTTCCAGGCCAGGAAGCTGCAGGTCGCGCCATAGAACGCCAAAATCGCGAAAATCACCCGCCAATGGGCGAAACTCAGCACCAGACTGCCGACGGTCGGGGCTAGGATCGGGGCAACCCCCATGACCAGCATCAGCCGCGACATCATGATCGCGGCATGCTGACCGGTCGCGAGGTCGCGCACCATCGCCCGCGCAATCACCATCCCCGACGACGCCCCGAACGCCGCAATCGCTCGGAACACCGCCAACCAACCCAGACTGGGGGTCAAGGCGCAGCCCAACGTCGCGAGGGCGAAGATCGCCGTTCCCACCATTAGCGGCTTCCGCCGGCCAAAGCGATCGGACAATGTGCCCTGGGTGATCTGACCGACCGCCAACCCGGCGAACCACGCCGCAAGGGTCAGCTGCGCCGTGCCGGGGGCGGTGCCGAACGTGGCCTCCACCGCCGGAAAGGCCGGCAGATACATATCGGTGGCGGCCGGGCCGACCGCGATGAAGAAACCCAACAGGCGGGGAAGCCAAGTTGGGACCGGCGTGGGCGTATGCGGGGCGGACGAACTCATGGCGTAGATGCCTGACCTGTTTGCTGAAGTGTGGTCGGCTCCGCCCCTGTTCGCGCTACCGTATCCGAGCATGGCAGTTTTCGCGAGAGGGTTCGTTGACAACGGCGCGCGATAGCTTTAACCGGCGCGCTCTGCGTCGGAGGGGTGCCCGAGTGGCTAAAGGGGGCGGACTGTAAATCCGCTGGCGTACGCCTACGTTGGTTCGAATCCAACCCCCTCCACCAGT
>JANXMB010000176.1 GCA_025354865.1 Acetobacteraceae bacterium
CACGCCACCGGGTTCCGATCGCCGAACCCGGTGGCGTATTGGTCGCTGCACGCTCACCCCGGCACGTAAGGCGCCGGCACGAAAAACCGGCCGCCGACCGTTTTCAGGGCGTTGTTCTCGCTCGTCATGGCCGCCGAACGCAGTGCGATCAACAGTTGGCCGGCGACGGTTTCCCGCCAGAACCAGCGATCGATCTGCCCGGCCGAGGGCGCAGGGCCGTCCGCCTGCACCGCTTCGCCGTACAACGCCTTGATGTCGTCGCACAGGAACCGCAGCGCCAGCGCCGCCGTGTCGTGTTCCGGCACCGTCGGCAGCGCGCCGCGCAGAAACGCCGTGGCGAAACCCGGCCAGTCTTGCAACGACTGCCCGGACAGGCCGACGGTGGAGCGGCCGAACCGCGCCTCGAACCGTTCCCAGGCAGGCAGCACGCATTCCAGCTCATCGCGGAACGCATCCTCCCACGCCGCCGCATCGGCATAGTGCTCTGGCGGCGGCACCGTCACGCTCGGATGCCAATCCGGGCGATCGAAATGGGACGGGTTATCGTCCGGGAAATGCGCCAAAACCACCGGCCCATCGGTGCGTTCCAGCAGACGCAGGGCTTGCAGCAGGACGCGCCGCTGGAAGTCGCTGTCGTTCGGTTCGCCCAAGGGACGGCCGAGCATGAACGGCGTCATAAGGGCGCGCGGCGGGCGGGTCTTTTCGACCTGGGGTAATACCAAAGCCAAAACCGTTGTCGGCAGGCCCCGTTCTTCCAGCATATGTGCCATCGCGCTCACGGCGCGGGTGCACAGCGGTCAAACCGGGGACAGGACGACGGCGTCGACGTGGTCGGCTTTGAAGGCGGCGGCGATGAAGTCGGCGGCTTCCACCATCGCGGCGGGATCGGTGGACCCCATGACGGTGTAATGGGTGTTGGCAACGCTGCCGATCAGCCCGTCGATCGCGAGGTGCTTGAGCCGATCGATGGGGTAAACCACATCGATATCCCGTTGGTAGCCGGCGCGATCGAAGTTGATCGAGACATGGCTTACCAGAATATCGTTGGGGTCGAGGTTGCGCGGCAACGGCCGGCACTCGCCGGAGCCGAACGCGAAGGGCTTATCGCCGCGCTGGATCAAGGCCGCGCTGCTGACGATCGCCACCCGGCGCTTCGACAGCGGCGGTCCGGCGACGAAAGGGGTGGTTTCGAACGCGGGGCATGGAATGGTTGCCACCGCCGTTCGCGTCGGTTCGGGAATGTCGTCGAGCCGTGCCATGGGTCGGTCTACTCCGTTGTGGGATCGCGGCGGGGCGTCGCTGGCGGGCAGCTTGAAGTAAGCGCCCCGCAAAAGGAAGCAGCGCTTCGGGGTCACATCATCCGGTCGTGCGGCCCGACCGTGTAGAGCGGCGTGCCCCCGTCCAGCACCCGACGGATATTGGCGACGGCACGGCGCAGCCCGGTTTCTCCGGTGCCCGGGACCGAGGCCGAGTTGTGCGGCGATCCAATGACGTTCGGCAGCGACAGGAACGGGTAATCCATGCGGAACGCGCCGTGCCGCACCGGCTCGATCCACCAGGCATCGATGCAGGCGTGGAACTTCGGGTTGGCCTGCAAATGGGCGAACAAGGCGGCCTCATCGAGGATTTCGCCGCGCGCGAGGTTCGCCAGAATCGCATCCCGCTTCATCAGATCGAGTTCCCGCGCCCCGATCCAGCCTAAGGTCTGGGGCGTGAGCGGGGTGGCGACGATCAGGACGTCGGCCACGCGCAGAAGGTCGTCCAGCGCCGCCGGGGTGCCGATCCAATCAACCGGCTCGTCCGAGGCGCCGCGCCGGTTGATCGCGTGGATTTTCATCCCGAACGCCCGCAGGAGCCGAGCGGTGGCGACGCCGATGCCGCCGAAGCCGAGGATGCCGCAGACCCCGCCAGCCAATGACCGGTTGCGCTTGCCTTGGTTGAAAACGCCCTGTTTCAGCGCCTCGTGCTCCACCATCAGTCGCTTCGCCGCCGCCAACACCATCGCAACCGCATGCTCGGCCATCGGTTCGGCATAGGCCCCGCCGTTCGACGCGATCGGCACCGTCGGCGGAAACACGTTCAGCGGCACGAAATCGACGCCGGCATTGATGAACTGGATCAGCTTCGCGCCACCCAGCAGCGCGGGCTCATGCGGGCGCAGTTCCTTGGCCGTGTTGCGCGATAGGAGAACGGTGGCCTTGCCCAGCACCGCCGCGCGCGCCGCGTCGTCGTCGATATCGGCGAGGTAGACGACCTCGGCCGCGCCCTGCAGCGCATCGGCGATAAACGGCCGGCCCTTGGCTTCCTGCGGGAAGGTGACGACGAGCGTATCGGTCATCAGAACCACGTCGCTTTGTTCACGAGGTTGCGCAGTTCCCGCCCGGCGGCAAAGGACCGGCAGTTTTCCTCCATAATGTCGTAGCGCCGATCGTTCAGGTACGGGCCATGCCCGGCCATGTGCGGCGTCAGCAGCACGTTCGGCATCGTCCAAAGCGGGTGTTCGGTCGGCAAGGGTTCGATCTCGTAGACATCCAGCGCCGCCCCGGCGATCGTGCCGGCGTTCAGCGCGGCCACGAGGTCGCCGAGCTTCGTCGTCATGCCACGGCCGATATTGATGAAAAACGCCGATTTCTTCATGCGGGCAAAGCGCGCGGCGTTGAAAAAACCCTCGGTTTGCGGGGTATGCGGCACGGTCAGGATGACGAAATCGGCGCGCGGCAGCAGATCGTCCAACGCCTCGGGCTTGTGCAGTTCGGCCACGCCCTCGGGCGCCACGGTCCGACGCGCGTCGGTTGCCAGCACGGCGACGCCGAAGGCGGACAGCAGGCGAGCCGTTTCGGCGCCGATCCCGCCGACGCCGACGATTAGCGCGGTGGCTTCGGGCAGATGCACCACCTGCCCGTCTTCCTGGCCGGATTTCTTCCACTCCCGCCGGAGTTGCTGCGGAATGAACACGTGCAGGCCACGGGCGAAGGCCAGCACGAACGACAGGATGTGGGCGCTGATGTGGTCGTTGAAGATCTCGCGGAAGTTGGTGACCTGCAAAGGATGGTCGATCAATTCCGGGAAATAGTAGCCGGCGGCGGGGGCAGCTTGCGGGGCCTGCAGCCAGCGCAGTTTCTTCGCAGCCGCCAGCAGTGTCGGGTTCAGCCAACCGAACGCGCCCTCGGCATCGGCGATTTCCCGTTCCGCGCTCGCGGCGTCCTCGGCGACGACCACCCGCGCTTCGGGCACGCGTTCCGCCAATTGGCGTCCCCAGGCTCGTGTTACCTCGGTATGCGGCGGCAGCATGACGAATTTGAACGAATTGGGGGCCGACATCGTGGCGTCCTTGTCTGTTTCGCCGCTTATAGCACGGACGCCGCCGCCGGTTAGCCGTAGCGATGCACCATCCAAAGCGAGATATCGGGCACGTAGGTCACCAGCATCAGGATGGCGAACATCACCAGATAGAACGGCCAGATCTCCTTCATCACGTCCTCCAGCCGCACCTTGCCCACGGCGCAACCGACGAACAGGATCGCGCCAACGGGCGGATGGCAAAGGCCGATGCCCAGGTTCATCAGCATGATCATGCCGAAATGCACGGGATCGACGCCGAAGTTGATCATCACCGGCAGCAGGATCGGGGTGCAGATCAAGATCGCCGGCGCCATGTCCACGAGGCAGCCGAGCACCAGAAGGAGTACGTTGATCATCAGCAGGATGACGTTCTTGTCGTGCGACAGGGTCAGGAAGAACGCCGTGATATGGGCGGGCACCCGCATCATCGCCATCATGTAGCCGACCGACGATGCGAAGGCGATCAGCGTCATCACCATCGCGACCGTGCGCAGGGTGCGGTGCACCAGCCCGGGCAGGCCGCGCCAGGGGAACTCCCGATAGATGAACATGGTGACGAAGAAGGCCCAGACGCAGGCGATCGCCCCGGCCTCTACCGCCGTGAAGATACCGCCGAGAATGCCGCCGAGGATGATGATCAGGGTGATCAGGCCCCAGAACGCATCGACCGCCAGTTTCGCCGCCGCGCGCAGGGGAATCGCCTCCCCTTTGGGGTAGTCGTTGCGATAGGCCAGCACGAGGCACAGCACGATCAGCGAGAAGCCGAGCAGCAGGCCGGGCACGATGCCGGCGAGAAACAGGCTGAGGATGGAGATCGTGCCGCCGGTCGCCAGGGAGTAGATCACGGCGTTGTGGCTGGGCGGAATCAGAAGCGCCTGGACCGATGCGCTGATCGTCACATTTGTCGAAAAAACACGGGGATAGCCGACTTTCTCCATCTGCGGGATCATGACCGATCCGATCGCGGAGATATCGGCGACGGCGGAACCGGAAATGCCGGACATGAACGTGGTGGCAACGATGTTCACGATCGACAGCCCGCCGCGGACGCGCAGGAAGCCGACCAGGACATTGGCGAACCCGACCAGCCGACGGGCGATCCCGCCTTCCGCCATCAGGGCGCCGGCCAGGACGAAGAACGGGATGGTCAGCATGGCGAATTTGCTGACGCCGGAGGACACCTGCAACATCACCGCTTCCAGCGGAATATCGGTCCACCACGCGGCGGCCAGCGCGGCCAAGCCCAGGGAGTAGGCGATCGGCATCCCGATCGCGATGCAGAAGAACAGCGTGCCGATGACGAGCGCGACATCCATGTCAGTGGCCCCCTTGGCCGGCGAAGGGATCGGCCGGACGACCGATCAGCACGCGTTCGACCACGAACAGCATCAGGCAGACGCCGCCCATGGGGATCGGCAAATAGGTGGCGCCGACCGATAGCAAGGGGAACTCGGCGATCGACTGATGCCAAGTGGTCTGGCAGAGGACAGTGCCATGCACGGTCATGAAGCCGCCGACGCCCAACATCAGGGCCTCGGCTAGCAAATCGCAGCCGCGCCCGAACCAGGCTGGGGCGATGTCGCGCAAATACGACACCCGCATATGCAGCCCGAGCCGGTAGCACGCCGCCGCGCCGAAGAAGGTCAGCACGATCGACAGCAGGATGGCCGAGGCCTCCGGCCATGACGCTGCGTTGTTGAGCACGTAGCGGGTGAAGACCCCGTACGGCACCACGGCGGAAATCAGCACCATCGCGGTTCCCGCGCACAGGACGCAGGCGAAGTAGAGCCGGTCCATGGCTCGGCGATACAGTTGGATCATTTTTCGGCCCTTTCCAGGCCGGATGCCGCCGGGCTTGGAGCTTCTGCCCGGCGGCATCCAACGTCTCGATCGATCTTTGCGCCGCCGCCTTCGCCCGCCGCGGCGCCCCGCCTGGAAGGGCTTACTTCACCGCCTGAATGCGCTCGATCGTGGCAGCGTATTTCGGGCCGTACTTGTCCCAAACCGGCTTCACGGCATCCTGGAACGGCTTCTTGTCGGCAACCGACACGACGGTAATGCCGGCCTCCTTCATCTTATCCAGCGCCTTCTGCTGATACGCGTTCCACAGCACGCGTTCCTCGGCCTGCGCTTCCTTGGCGAATTTCAGCACCAGCGCCCGATCGTCCGCCGACAGCTTGTTCCAGGTCGCCTTCGAGAACACCACCATCTCCGGCACGATCAGATGCTCGGTCAGCGTGTAAAACTTCGCCACCTGGAAATGGTTGTCGAACACGAAGCTGGGCGGGTTGTTTTCCGCCCCGTCCACCACCCCAGTCTGCAACGCGGTGAACACCTGATCGTAGCCCATGGCCACGCCATTGCCGCCGAGGGCGTTCATCATCTCCACGAACATGGGATTGCCCATGACGCGCATTTTCAGCCCCTTGAGGTCGGCGATCGTGGCGATAGGCTTCTTGGTGTCGTACATGTTGCGCGCGCCGGCATCCATCCAGCACAGCCCGATCAGCCCGGCGGTCGGGTGGTTGGTGACCTTATCCAGCAGTTCCTGGCCGATGGCACCGTCCAGCACCGTCTGCGCATGCTGGGTGGACCGGAACAGGAACGGCAGGTTCAGCACGTTCAGATCGTCCACCACCGGCCCCATGACGCCGACGCTGACGCGGGCGAAGGCGATGGCGCCGATCTGCGCCTGCTCGATGGCTTCCTTCTCGCCGCCGAGCTGCATGGAGGCGTACATCTGCACGGTCAGGCGGCCGTTGGTGGCTTTGCCGAGCTTGTCGCCCAAGGCTTCGACCGCCGCGACCGTGGGATAGCCCTCGGGGTGCACGTCGGACGCTTTGAATACCATCTTGGCCTGCGCATGGGCCGAACCGGCCAGACCGCTGGTTAGGGCAGCGCCCGCGCCAATGCTCATGAAATGGCGTCTGTCGATCATCGTTGCCTCCTGTTTTGCGCGCGGCGGAAGGCCTGCGCGGTTTTGCTCGTCCACAATGGTATCGATCCCACGGCCGCGTCAAGCCGCGCGGCTTGCGCGATCGACGGCATTCTGTATGGTTCCGAGCGAGCCTACCCACCGGTATCGAAGGAAACCAGATGATTCTGTCCCGCCGCACCCTGGCCAAAGGCACCATCGCAACGGCTGCCGCCGCATCGATCCCGGCGCAAGTGCGCGCGGCGGATGCCGAACCGATCCGCATCGGTTGGCTGGCGGCGCTGACCGGCCCCCTGGCCTCCCCGTCGATCGGCTTCGATCGCGGCGTGCAATGGGCAACCAACGAAATCAACGCCAAGGGCGGGGTGCGCGGGCGCAAGATCGAGTTGGTGATCCGCGATACCCAGGGGGAGCCGACCAAGGCCGTCAACGCCACGCAGGAGGTCATTAGCCGGCATAAGGTGCATGCGATCTGGGGTCCCACCAATTCGGGCGAACTGCTGGCGACGACCCCGATCATGGCGCGCGCCAAGGTGCCCAGCCTGGTTGCGGGCGTGGTGAACAGCCTGATCGACCCGGTGAAATTCCCGAACGCCTTCCGCGTCACCCCGGCCAACAGCCAGTGGGACGAAGCGGTGCGCAACTACGCGATGAAAGTCGTCAAAGCCAAGAAGGTCGCGGTGTTCGGCGACGCCACCGGCTATGGCACCGCCGCGCGCGACGACTCCGTGGCCGGGTTCGTCAAGGCGGGCGTGGAAGTGGTCTACTCCGGCATCATCGACCCCGCTCTGCCCGACATCATGCCGGAAGTGCTGCGCATGAAGAATGCTGGCGCCGAAGCCATCATCCCCTGGACGGTGTCGTCCGGTCTGGCCGCTCGGCTGATGAATGCGCGGGCCGAGGCGAACTGGAACGTGCCGATCGTCGGCCACCCCGTGCTGGGCACCGGCGAAATCGGCAAGCTGGTCACCAAGCCGGAGAATTGGGACAAGGTCTATATCATCGGCTACAAATCGTGCAGCTTCGACGCCACCGGCAAGCTGCCGCCGCGCACCCAGGCGTTCGTCGACGCGGTGCAGGGCAAAATGCCGTTGCAGGATACCTCCCTTTGGTGGGTCGTGTCGGGGGTCGATTCCATCCGGCTGATCGCCGAAGCGGTGGACAAGACCGGGTCGTCCGATGCCGACAAGATCATTGCCCATTGGAACACGCTGAAGGATTGGCCCGGCCTGTACGGCACCTACAGCTTCTCGCCGACCGAGCACAACGGCTACAAGACCGAGGAAATCGTCATGCAGCGGGCCAACTCTGCCCGCGACGGTGCCTTCGCGCTCGCACCCGGCTACGCGTAACACACCATGCTCGCGGCGATATTGGCGGCCGGGATTGCGGTCGGCGCGACATACGCGCTGATCGGGATCACCTATAATCTGATGTTCTCGGCATCCCGCGTCATGAGCTTCACCGCCGGCCAACTCGGCATGGTCGGCGGGGTGCTCGGCGCGCTGTTCATCGGGCGGATGGGCATTCCCATTATCCCCGGCTTCGTGCTGGCCCTGGCCGGCTGCGCGGCGATCGGGGTGGTCACCGAATTCATCGCCGTGCGCCCGGTGCTCAAGGCGCTCGACCAGCATCTTTACGTGCTCTCGACGCTGGGCCTCGCGCTGATGATCCAGCAGTTCACCGCGATCGAATGGAGCACGGAACCGCAGCCGTTCCCGCGTCTGATCGGCGTGGTCTCCGGCGGGCCGTTCGACGAGAAATTCTGGCTGCCGGTCGTCGCCTGCGCAATCACGGTGGCTGGGTTGGAATATCTGTATCGCCGCACCCTGGTCGGTCGCGCCTTCCTGGCCATCGCCGAGGACAATTTCGCCGCCCGCGCGCTGGGCCTGCCGGAGCGCAATTTGCGCGTCGCCAGCTACGCCCTGGCGGGGGTTGTCGGCGGGCTGGCCGGGTTCGCGTCGGGGGAACTGCTGCTGGCCTTCTTTGCCAACGGCGCCATGCTCAACTTCCTCGGCTTCGTCCCCGTCGCCCTCGGCGGGCTCGGCAACAACCGCGGCGCCCTGATCGGCGGTCTGGCGCTGGGCATCTTCCAGCAAGCCGCCAACTTCATCGTCGGCGGCGTATTCGCATCCGTCGCGGTGTTCACCGTGTTCATTCTGGTGCTGCTGCTGCGTCCGCAAGGCCTGTTCGGCGCCCCGGTCGCGAGGCGGGTCTGATGCAGCGTTCCCTTCCCTATGTCGCGCTGTTCGGCGCGGCCGCGCTGCTGCCGTTTTTCAGCAACGACTACTGGGCCGTGATCGGCGCCCGAGCGGCGGTGTATTGGGTGCTGGTGGGCGGGCTGAATTTGGTGGTCGGGTTCGGCGGGCAGTTGGCGATCGGCTATGTCGCGCTGCTGACGCTGGGGGCCTACACCGCCTCCGCCATGGTGGCGCGCTTCGGCCTCGACCCGTTTCTGGCCTATGGCATGGCCGGGGTGGTGGGCGCGGGTGCGGGGGTTATCGTCGGTCTCCCGGCGTTGCGGCTGCGCACCTTCTATTTCGCCATGACCACCCTCGGCTTCGCCACCATCGTCACCCAGATCGCCCTGGCTTGGCAGAGCGTGACCGGCGGCGGCATCGGCATCGCCGGTCCGGAACTGCCGCAACCCTTGGACTCCCCGTGGGGTTTCTACCTGTTTGCCCTGGCGCTGGCGGCCCTGGTGACATGGCTGTCGTCGAACGTCGCGCATAGCCGGTTCGGCCGCTCCCTGGTGGCCATCCGCGATGCCGAAGTCGCGGCGGAGGCCGTGGGCATCGCCAAACCCCGCCTGCTCTCGACCGTGTTCCTGTTCTCCGGCGCTTGCGCGGGTGTGGCCGGCGGGTTGTTTGCGACGTTGCAAACATACATCACCCCCGACGCCTTCAGCTTCGACCTGTCCGTCACCTTCTTCATCGCCATCCTGGTCGGCGGCCGCGGGTCCATCATGGGGCCGCTGATCGGCAACGTGTTGCTGACCCTGCTGCCCGAGGTCGCGGCGCCGCTGGTGGCATGGTCCACCTTCCTCTACGCCGCCCTGCTGCTGGCGATCGTCCTGGCGATGCCCGGCGGGATTGCCGCCCTGCTCGATTTCCGCAACCGCCGACCGCTGGCGGCGAACCGCTCGATCGTGCCTCGGCCGGAGCGAATTTCGGGCCACGGCACCGCGCGCGGCGATATCGTGCTGAAGAACGTGGTGCTGGCATTCGGCGGCGTGCGGGCGATCGACGGCCTGGACATGACGATCCGCCCCGGGGAGGTGCACGGCCTGATCGGCCCGAACGGATCGGGCAAGACCACTACGCTGAACGTCATCTCCGGCTACTACGCCCCGCAGCAGGGGGAAGCCTTCCTCGGCACCGTCGCCCTGCCCCACGGCAATCCCCAAACCCGCGCCGCCCTGGGCATTGCCCGCACCTTCCAAACCCCGCGTCTGATCGGGGAGGCATCGGTGCTCGACAACGTCACGATCGGTGCCACCATCGCCGGCACCGCCGGCTTCCTAGAGACGGTGTTCTGCCTGCCGCGCCATCGCGCCGACGAAAAGCGGCTGGCGGCGCGGGCGATGGATGCCCTGGCCACGGTTGGGCTAGACGCCCTGGCCGATGTGCGCGCGGATCGGTTGCAGCATTCCGAGTTGCGTTTCATGGAAATCGCCCGCGCGCTGATCCTGAACCCGGCGTTCATCCTGCTGGACGAACCCGCCGCTGGCCTGTCGAGCGAGGAAATCGCCCGCCTCGGCGCGTTGATCGGGGCGATGGCGAAGCAGGGTATCGGGATCCTGCTGGTGGAGCATCACGCCGACCTTATCTTCGACATCTGCGACCATGTGACCGTGTTGAATTTGGGGCGCGAGCTGGCCTCGGGCACGCCGGCCGAAATTCGCGCGCATAAGGAGGTCGTCAGTGCCTACCTCGGTGGTTGAACCCCTGCTGTCCGTCGCCGGTCTGCACGCCGGATACGGCAAGATCGCGGTGCTGCACGGCATCGATATGGTGATCCGACCCGGGGAGGTCGTCGCCCTGCTGGGTCCCAACGGGGCGGGCAAGACGACGCTGCTGTCGGCGATGTCGGGCCTGCTGCCCTGGACCGGCAAGGCCCAGTTCGCCGGCCGCGACCTAGCCGGCGTTTCCCCGCGAGAAGCCGCGCGCCGCGGGCTGGTGCATGTGATCGAGGGGCACCGCGTGTTCACCCAATTGTCGGTCTTCGACAACCTGTTGCTCGCCGGCTACGACGTGCCATCGCGCGAACGGGCACGCCGGGTGGAGGAGGCATTGTCCTACTTCCCCGAAATCGCCGCCAAGCGGGCAGACAAAGGCGGTGCCTTGTCCGGCGGGCAGCAACAAATGCTGGCCGTGGCGCAAGGGCTGGTGCGCCGCCCCCGGTTGCTGATGCTGGACGAGCCATCCGCCGGCCTGTCGCCGGTGCTGGTGGACCGCGTGCTATCCGTCGCCGGCGCGCTGCGCGATGCCGGCACAGCGGTGCTGTTGGTGGAGCAATTGATCGAGAAGGCCCTGGGCCTCGCGGACCGGGTCTATGCCATGGCGCAGGGGCGTATGGTGCTGGAAGCCGCGACGTCCGAACCTGACCTGCCGCACCGGCTGGAGCAGGCGTATTTCGGGCAGGAGGCGGCGGGTCCTTCGGCGTAGAGCGCTGTCGCGCCGCCAGAGGACGCAATGCCAGAGGACGCAATGCCAGAGGACGCAATGCCGAACGTCGAAACGGGAAACCGGAAAATGGTGGGCGCGACAGGGATTGAACCTGTGACCCTTCGCGTGTGAAGCGAATGCTCTACCGCTGAGCTACGCGCCCGACCGAGCCGAGGGGGCGGTTGATAGGCGGGCCACCCCGGCACTGTCAACCCGCGAAAACGCCGCACACGCACGCCGCGACGGAACCCCCTGCCCCGATGGCTTTTACCCCGCACAAAACTGCGACACGGTTCCGTTCGGCCGGCTGGCGTTCTATCCTTCCGCCATGCACAGAATTGCCTTGTCGGTTGCGATCCTCGCGCTGGCGCAGCCCGCGCTGGCGCAGGCCCCTTTGCGCCTGACATACCGCACCTATGCCCTCGGCCTGCCCGTCGCCGAAGCCGCCGCATCCATCGACGTCGGCGAACCATCCTACGCGCTGACAATGTCCTACCGCACCATCGGGCTGGCGCGGCTGGTTTCCAGCGGTTGGAGCGCCAGTGCGGTTGCGGGCAGTTGGGTCGGAGATCGCCCGTCGCCTCGGCACTACGACCTCACCGCAATTTGGCGCGGCCAGGAACGGGCGATTACGATCGATTACGCCCAGGGAATCCCCTCGGTTCGCCAGCTATTGCCCGCGCTGGAATCGGACCGCGAAATCGTCCCCGAATCCCTGCGGGCCGGCAGTACCGATACGCTGACGGCCTTGACCCTGCTGATCCGCACGGTCGCGAAGACCGGACGCTGCGACACAAGCACCCGTACCTTCGACGGCCGCCGCGCGGCGGAGATCGTCGCCAGCACCGTCGGATCGGAAACGCTGGACGCTACCGGCCGCTCCCGTTTCGCCGGCCCTGCCCTCCGCTGCGCCTTCGTCAGCCGGGTTTTGGCGGGATTCCGAGCGGATGACGCCGATCGATCGGACTATCGTCCGCTGGTGGGGGCGGCGTGGTTGGCGACGGTGGACCCCGCGCACCCTTCCGTCCCGGTGCGGCTTGCGGTGGAGACGCGATGGTTCGGGGAGGCGACGTCCTACCTGACCGGGATCGAGACCTCAGGCCGGCAGTAGGCGGCGGGCGATGGCGGCGACCTCCGGCATCGAGGCCGCAACCGCTACCGCGCCCTCGGCCATGGCAGGCGGACCATAGCCCCAGGCGGCGAAGATGCAGGGCACGCCGGCCCCGCGGGAGGCCACGACATCGTTCGCATGATCGCCGATCATCGCCGCGCGATCCGGCTGCCCCCCCGCCGCAGCCAGCGTCGCCAGCAAATGCGCCGGGTCGGGCTTGCGCACGGGGAAACTGTCGCCGCCGCCCACCGCATGCATCAACGGCGTCAGGCCCACGGCGTCCAACAGGCTGCGCGCCGCGCCCTCCGGCTTGTTGGTGCAAACCGCCAGCCGCCAGCCTTCCCCGATCAGGTCGCGCAACGTGGCCTCGACACCGGGAAATAGGCGGCTTTCGACCGCAGCATGCGCGGCGTAATCGCTGGAGAACTCGGCGATCGCCGTGCTGTCCGGCAGAAGGCCGCGCGCGGCGAAGGCTTTTTCGACCAGACGCGCCACCCCGTCGCCCACCATCGCAGCGGTGCCGGGGAAATCGAATCCGGGCAGACCGCGTGCCGCCATCAGCCGATTGAGGGCCGCCGCCAGATCGGGCACGGTATCGACCAGTGTGCCATCGAGATCCAGCACGAGAACGCGGGGACAGGGCACGGTGTTGCACTCCGAAACGCGAATTGAACCAAGCACGTAGCAGCAACCTTTGACATAATGCCGCCAGCGCCGCTACGCCACGCATGACCGCGACGCAAAGGATAACCATGCCGGCAACAGCCATCGTCCTGGCCGCTGGGCTCGGGACCCGGATGAAATCCGCCCTCCCGAAGACCCTGCACAAAATCGCCGGCCGCAGCATGCTGCGGCATCTGCTCACCAGTTGCGAGTCCGTCTTCGATCGTATCGTCGTCGTGCTCGGTCCCGACATGGACGCCGTGCGCCGGGAAGCCGCACCGCATACATGCGTGGTCCAGCACGAGCGCCTGGGCACCGCACACGCGGCCCTGCAGGCGGTAGACCATTTCGGCGATGGGGAAGTGGCGATCCTCTATGCCGACAATCCGCTGATCCGGCCGGAAACGCTGACCCGGATGCTCGACCGCCGGGCGCAAGGCGATGCGGCGCTGGGGCTGTTGGCCTTCCGCCCGGCCGATGCCGCCCGCTACGGTCGGGTGATCGCCGACGACGCCTATGTCGCACGCATCGTCGAATGGGCCGATGCCAACCCCGACGAACGGGCGATCGGCCTGTGCAATGCCGGGGTGCTGTGTGCCGCCGCCGCCGACATGGCGCGCTGGCTGCGGGCGGTGCGCAACGACAACGCCAAGGGCGAGTATTATCTGACCGACGCCGTCGCCCTGGCACGAGCGGAGAACGGCCGCGTGGCGGCGGTGGAGGCCCCGGCCGAGGAAGTCGCGGGGGTCAATGCCCGCACCGAACTCGCCGCCGCCGAGGCCGTGGTGCAAGGCTGGCTGCGCGTCGCCGCCATGGACGCCGGGGTCACGATGATCGACCCCGGATCGGTGTTCCTCCAGGCCGACACACAGTTCGAGCCGGATGTGACGATCGAGCCGCATGTCGTGTTCGGGCCCGGCGTGTCCATCGCCTCCGGCGCGACGATCCGCGCGCATTCCCATCTGGAGGGCTGCGTGGTGGGGCCGGATTGTATCATCGGGCCGTTCGCCCGCATCCGCCCCGGCACAACGTTGGAGCGCGACGTGCATATCGGCAATTTTGTGGAGGTGAAGGCCTCCACTTTGGCGGCGGGCGTTAAAGCCAGCCACCTGACCTATCTCGGCGATGCCACAGTCGGTGCGGCGACCAATATCGGCGCGGGCACCATCACCTGCAATTACGATGGCGTGTTCAAACACCGCACCACGATCGGGGCGAACGCCTTTATCGGATCCGATGTCGCGCTGGTCGCGCCGGTCAGCATCGGCGACGGCGCCTCGGTGGGCGCGGGCAGCGTGATTACCCAGGATGTCGCCCCCGGCGCCCTGGCGCTGGCCCGCGGGCGTCAGGTACAAAAGCCCGGACGGGCATTGGCAATGCTGGCGGCATTGCGCGCGTTGAAAAAGGGGCAAGGCTGATGTGCGGAATTGTCGGCGTTATCGGGTTCCGGCCAGCCGCCCCTCTGATCCTCGAATCGCTCGGTCGCCTCGAATACCGCGGCTACGACAGCGCCGGCATTGCGACTTTGGTCGAGGGCGCCATCGATCGCCGGCGGGCCGAGGGTAAGCTCGCCAATCTCGCCGCCAATCTCGGGCGGGAGCCGCTCGCCGGCACGACCGGCATCGGCCACACCCGCTGGGCCACCCACGGCGCGCCGACGAAAAACAATGCCCACCCGCACGGCACCGCGCGCGTATCGCTGGTACATAACGGCATTATCGAGAACCACGCCGAATTGCGCCAGGAGTTGGAGGCGGCGGGACAGGTCTTCACCACCGAAACCGACACAGAAACCGTGGCGCAACTGGTGGACCTGAACCTGCAACGCGGCATGGCCCCGATCGAAGCCGCCGGGGCGGCGCTGCGCCGGCTGGAAGGCGCCTATGCCTTGGCGATGATCTTCGCCGGCCATCCCGACCTGATGATCGTCGCCCAGCACGGCGCGCCGCTGGCGGTGGGATTCGGCGAGAACGAGATGTTTGTCGGCTCCGACGGCCTCGCGCTGGCACCGCTGACCCGGCAGATCGCCTATCTCCGCGATGGCGACTGGGCGGTGGTGGATCGTAAGGGCGCCGCATTTTTCGACATGAACGGCGCCCCGGTTGTGCGGGAGGCCAAGCTGACCCGGCTGACCGGTGCTGCCATCGGCAAGGGCAATTTCCGCCATTTCATGGAAAAGGAACTCCACGAACACCCCGCCGTGATCGGCGATACCCTGCACCGCATGGTCGATCCGGTCACACGCGCGGTGAACCTGCCCAAACTTGGGATCGATTTCGCCGCCCTGCCGCGCATCACCATGAGCGCGTGCGGCAGTGCCTATTACGCCGGCCTGGTCGGCCGCTGGTGGTTCGAGGCGATGGCCCGCATCCCGATGGACGGCGACGTCGCCAGCGAGTTCCGCTACCGCACACCGCCGCTGCCCGCCGGCGGCCTCGGTCTGCTTGTGTCCCAATCGGGGGAGACGGCGGACACCCTCGCCGCACTGCGCTACATGCGGGAAAACGGCCAGAAAGTGCTGTCGATCCTGAACGTGCCGGAAAGCAGCATGGCGCGCGAATCCGATGCGGTGCTGGAAACCGTGGCGGGGCCGGAAATCGGGGTCGCGTCCACCAAGGCATTCACCGCGCAATTATCGGTGCTGGCGTGCCTCGCTTTGGCCGCCGGCCGCGCGCGCGGTGCCATCGGGGCCGCCGAGGAAGCCGCCATGACCCAGGCGCTGCTAGAAGTGCCAAGCCGGGCGGCCGAGGTGCTGGAGAACGACGCGGCCATTCGGGCGATCGCGGAACGGGTGGCGAAGGCGCGGGACGTGCTGTACCTCGGGCGCGGCAATTGTTACCCGATCGCCATGGAAGGCGCGTTGAAACTGAAGGAAATCAGTTACATCCACGCCGAAGGTTATGCGGCGGGGGAAATGAAGCACGGCCCGATCGCGCTGATCGACGCCCAGGTGCCGGTGATTGCCATCGTGCCGTCCGGCCCGCTGTTCGAAAAGACCGCCTCCAACGTACAGGAAGCGGCGGCGCGCGGCGGTCAGGTGATTGTGTTCTCGGACAAGGAGGGCGCGGCCAAGCTGAAGGGCATTTCGGTCGAGACGATCGTCCTGCCCGCCGTCGATCCCTTCGTCGCGCCGATCCTGTATGCAATCCCGGTGCAGATGCTGGCGTACCACGTGGCGGTGATTAAGGGCACGGATGTCGATCAGCCGCGCAATCTGGCGAAGTCGGTGACGGTGGAATAAGCGCCGCTTCGCGGACCGGTCCTAGATCTCCAGCGTGCCGCGCATCACCGGCACGCAGTTGCCGGCGACCGTCGCAAGCACCGCGCCTTCCGCCGTCTTGCGGGCGCCGCCGATCAGCAAACTCGGGCGGCCCATTTCGATGCCCTGCTCGATCTCGAAATGCAGG